>NZ_CP014143.1:3125913-3495119 GCF_001750105.1 Microbulbifer aggregans | reverse complement strand
GAACCGCGACTGAAGAACGTGGCCATCGACGGCGACCCGGAAGAGATGCCGGTCATGCAGGAGGTCGGTACTCGCGAGCGTCGAGCCCTGCGCCTGTCGACTCTGGTAATGGTGATCGGCATCGGTGCCCTGATCGCCTGGATGCTGCCGGGGGATTCAGCACTGCGGGACGAAGCCGGTAATCTGGCCGCTTTCGGTGCCCCGGCGATGAAATCGATCGTGCCGCTGATCTTCCTGCTGTTCATTATCCCTGGGGTGGTGTTTGGCTATGCCGCGGGTACTTTCCAGAAGTCCAAGGACGTCATCGATGCCATGTCGAAGACCATGGGCTCCATGTCTTACTACATCGTCATGGCATTCTTCTGCGCCCTGTTCATTGCAGAGTTTGGCCGCTCCGGGCTGGGCACGCTGCTGGCCGTAGAAGGCGGCAACCTGCTGGCGACTATGGCGCTGCCGGGTCCGGTGACGCTGATGGGTATCATCCTGCTGGTCGGTTTTGTGAACCTGTTTGTGGGCTCCGCGTCCGCCAAATGGGCACTGCTGGCCCCGATCTTTGTGCCGATGTTGATGCAGGTGGGTTTCTCCCCGGACCTTACCCAGGCAGCCTACCGGGTAGGTGATTCTTCTACCAATATCATCACGCCGCTGATGCCGTATTTCCCCCTGGTGGTGGTTTACTGTCAGCGTTACGTGAAGAGCACGGGCATCGGTACCCTGGTGTCCATGATGCTGCCGTACTCGGTGGTCTTCCTGCTGTGCTGGTCGATTTTCCTGGTGATCTACTGGTCGCTGGGACTTCCGCTGGGGCTGCAGGCGAGCTACACCTACCCCTGAGTACCTTTATGCATTGACCAGTCGATGGGGGCTTTGGGGCCCCCATTTTTTATCCGGATGAAAAAATGGCTTATCTGTATCTCGCGATTGCCATCCTGGCGGAGGTTGCCGCTACAACGGCGCTGAAGGCTTCAGAGCAGTTTACCCGCCCACTTCCCTCGGCCCTGGTGATATTTGGGTACGGACTGGCGTTCTATATGCTGGCGCTGGTGCTAAGGACCATCCCGGTGGGGATTGCCTATGCCATATGGGCGGGTGTTGGAATCCTGCTTGTGGCGTTGGCGGGCGCCGTTATTTACCGGGAAGTGCCGGACTGGCCCGCTGTGATCGGGATGACATTGATCATTGCCGGTGTGGTCATCATCAACCTGTTTTCCAAAACATCCGCCCATTGAGCGGCACGGGGCAGTGGCGACTGCCCCGGCTGACCGTCAGAAGTGATTGGAAATCATCCAGCGCCAGTAAAGTTTGCGCAGCAGTCCGTCCACTTGCAGGCTTGCCTTGACCCTGCGGTGGGCAAGCTTTTTGGCGCGTTTGGCGGCCTGGTTGTTACAGACCGATTGATAACGCTGTTGGGCAAACCGCAACTTCGGGCTGACGTCTCTGTACTTCGATGAAAAATCATTGGTTCCGAGAACCATCAGTGCCTCGCAGAGCCTGAGCGCATACTCTGCCAGAGCGGTCAGATTGCCGCGGTCGATGTATTCCAGATCATTGCCCGAAGACTCGCCCTTGAGCAGAAGCTGGTCCAGCGAGTGCCAGCAGACAATGTCGCCCCTGTAGTGATCTGCTGGCAGCTGGTAAGCGGCCTCCATGGCCGCTGCCCCCTCCTCGTAAGATCCGGCCTCCCTGAAGCTCATGCTGGCCAGAAAAAGCATCCAGGGGGAGGGTTCCTCAAAGGACTCCCAGTTGGAGAACCAGCTGCGGGCATGATGCCAGTGGGCTTTCTGGCAGAGCAGCAGGCCATATGTGCCCCAGTTATCGCAGTGGTCCGAGATCAAGTGCTCAAGTCTTGCCCGGTTTCTTCCTGGAAGTCGCTCCTCCCGGACCAGCCTGTCCAGGTAGCATTCCAGCATCCGCTGGGTAAAGGCGTCCGGCTGATCGAAACTGGCGATGTTCTTTTCAAACGTTCCCAGCCCGCTGGTGCCTATTTGCTCAGCTGCGAGGCAGTAGCCGGCATGCTCATGGATGGGCTCTCCCTGATTGTGGCGTTCCAGAACGATTGAAGTCGCATCGCCAGTCAGCCCGGCGTCACGCAACAGCTGCCAGCCTGTATGAACAACCCAGTCATTGGCATCACGGCTTGTCAGCAGGGTCGACCATAAGGAGAGCAATATATTTGGGGCGGCACCAGCTCCGGCCCTGATCTGGAGCTCCCGCGTCAGGATGAATGCGTCGACATTGTGTAGCTTGACCAGGTTCAGTATCTCGCCTGCCTGCTCCCAGAGTTCATCCTCAATCAACTGGTCCAGGTAAGTAAGGCCGATATACGAGTCCGAGGGGGCGAGCGTAAAGGCCCGTTGAATCACCGGGGTGATTTCTTCCGAGCTGCGTTCCGCCCTTTGCAGGGATTCGGCAACGAATGTCAGGGCATTGGCATCGTTTGGTCGCAGGCGCCGGCACTGTTCGAGAGCATCGCAGGCGAGATCCTTCTGTTCCTCGTCCAGAGCCCAGTTCGCCAGCATCCACCACCCCGTGTAGTAGTGCGGTGCTGATTCGGTGACTTTCTGGATTTCCTCGATGGCAAGCCTGGTATTGCCCTGTTTGTTGATCAGCCACGCGTGGCGGGCACGGAGGTCCAGTGGTGTCTCGTGGTCCCAGTATTCCCACGAACAGATCTCCAGCGCCTCCCGGAAACGGGATGCCTCGGCAAGACTTCTGGCATAGAGGTCAACGAGCTCGACATTCCTGGGATGGTGCCGGATAAAGTCAGCCAGCACCTCCAGTCTTTCGGAAAGGGCGTCGCGGGATTCAGCGTCCAGTTTCGCGAGCACCGCGTTGTTGGGGAAGCTTTGGCGGGTTGCCTGCATGCGTTCCCGGACCAGGGATACCTGTCCGGTTTTTCCACAAAGTGCTGCCAGCTTTTCCCAGGCCCAGCCATAGAAGGGTGAGAACTGCAGACTTTTCACCAGTGCTTCGATCGCTTCCTGGTCCCTTTCCCGCTTTGCCAGCAAATCAGCCAGATAGACGTAAAGAACTGAATCCTCCGGAAGCCGCTGAATTGCTCTCCTGAGCACCTCAATGGCCTCGTCATAGTGTCCGTCGGATTCCAGCAGGTCCGCCTTTCTGGTGTAAGGCTGGGACCAGAAGGGATTCAAGGCGATGACTTCCTCTACGGTACTGATAGCGGCGGCGGAATTGCCCTGCAGCCTCAATATTTCTGCCAGTTCAAGATGCAGGCGCGGCACCAGCGGGAAGCGCCTGATCGCCAGGCGGATGGTGTCATTTGCCTTATCCAGCAGCCCTTGCTCGCAATAACCGGATACCAGGGCTAACCACGATTGCCACAAATCTGGGCGTTGCTCCATGGCACTGTGCAGGAAAGCATTCAGTTCATCGGGCGCAAGCCATTGCCTCGCGATATCCCCATAGCAGAGGATGCCATCCCCAAAAGTGACATCATGAATAAGACGATCATGGATAAACTTCAGTAATTGCTTTTTCTGCCCGACTTCATGGACCGTCTGGAGCAGGGGGTTATAGGCCTGGGTGCAGTCACAGTCGAGTTCGATCGCCTGCTTGAACGCTCGCTGCGCGTCCGCGGACTGTTGGCTGAGTGCATAGGTTCTTCCCAGTTGCGTCCAGGCCTGGGCATCACGCCTCGAGATGCGGGTGGCTTCCGAGGCATACTCCAGCGCTTCCTCCAACTTGAAACGCTGGCCGCAGAGATGGCTCAGCTTGATGTAAGCCCAGTTGTCGTCGGGGTGGGTTTGGATGAGCTGCCGGTAACCCTCCTCGATCCGATCGACATCATCCTCCGCCAGTGCATTGAGGCGCATTTTCTGCAGCTGGTAATTACCCGGGAACTCTCCGATCTTGCGGTCCAGGTAATCGATGGCCTCAGCATATTTATCTTGCTCGAGAAGCAGTTGGACCAGGGTGTGGCTGGCGTCATAGTTGAGGGGCTCTGCCTCGAGGACCTGTCGCCACAGGCTGACCGCTTTCTCCCGGTCCAGTTGGTGGGCAGCGACCTCCGCGACAATTTCCAGGTGCCTGGTCTTGTTGATGTGCGGCTGCGCCCGCTCAACAAGCGCGGAAGCTTCTTCTATCCTGTTCAGGCGCAAGAGCCTGCGTGCAGTAAATAGCATCAGGTCGCCATCTTCGGGGCGCTGTTCAATACCGTTCCACAACGCTTCGAGCCCTTCATTTGTTTTCTCGAGGGCATCGAGTGCATGGAAGAGGGAGATCACGGGTCCGGAGGACTTCTTACCGAAGCGATTGACCCGATCCCGCAGGAAATCCAGGGCAGCTTCTGTCTGCTGGAGGAAGCGTTCCGCCTTGAAATAGCTGCTGGCGTAAGACTCGGTGGTGTCCTCCAGGCAGGTCACGAATCGGTAAAGGTCCCTGGCTCGAGCATAGTTTCCGCTATCCCAGGTCACTCCCGCCAGTGCGTAGAGGGTCTGGGGGTGCAGGGGACGCCTCTTGATAAGCTGCTCGAGAATCTGCTGCACCCGCTCCTGATTGCGATGGTCAAAACGCAGGGCGTCCACAAGCCTGCTGAGAATCAGGAAGTCGGCTTTGCCTGCAGCCTCCAGTTGTTCCATGAATTCAAGAGAGGCACTGGCGGCCCCCAGATTACTCAATAACTGCACTTTGCCGAGCTGGAAATTGACATCCTCGGGGTATTTCTCCAGAAGTTGCTCGGTGCATGCCAGGGCACGGCGGTCATCGCGATTGTGGTACGCCATCTCCAGCTTGCAGTTGAGCGTAATACGGTGGTCACTGTCCGCGGTATCCAATTGGGCAAGGATGTCTGCTGCCTTTTCATGCTGGTGCGACTCGAGGGCCTCCCTGAAACGGTACATCCCATCATAGAGTTCTGATGCGGCAAGCCCGAGATCTGAAACCCTGCCGGCCTCTCCCCCGGGGACGGCCACCATGCACCGCGGGCCGGACGAGGCGTAATAGACTTCGCTTTCCTTGACCAACATTTCGACCAACCTCGGGGACATGGGGTCGCGGAGAATGTAAGTGCCAGTCGCTTCATCGTATCCAGCAATCACCTGCAGGTGGGAGTTTCCAGGTTCTACGGTAGACAGCAGGACGGGGATACCCAGCTCAATCAACTGCTTGAGTTGCGGAAAGTTGAGGTCGAACTCAATCACGTGCCAGCCACGCCGGTTAAGCCACACGCGCTGATCATGGGTGTAGGTTCCGTTGTAACAGATCTCTCTGGCGATCTCGTCCTGACTGATATCCTCTCCCCAGAACTTCAGAACCGACGCGATGCTAGCTGGCGCGCAGGTCATATGGCGCTGTTGGACGAAGGGTAGCTCCAGGATTTTCCTGCTGTGATCCTCTCCCCGCACGCTAATCGATGCCTTGAGGCTGGCATGGTAGGGAGATTTCTGTTCCAGGTACGGCAGGGCCTCTTCATACCGCCCCCACGAGCAGTACAGGTCGGCCCAGGCGTTATTCAGTCCCCGGCGGAGATATGCCGGGCACTCTCCCGTCGCCAGGGCTTCAGCTCCGCGGATGCTCTCCAATGCTTCGGGGAAAGCGCGCATTTCCACTGCCAGCTGGCAGGTCTGGAAAGCCAGCAGCATCGACTGGCTCTGTTCCCGGTAGGAGAGCAGTAGGTCCAGAGCCTTCTGGTTTTGATCGTCTCGTTGCAGGAAAGAGGCATAAAGCCTGGCGGCATTGAGAGATCCAGGTGATTCACGATGGATTCTCTCCGCAAGACTCAGCGCTTCTTCGTGGCGATCACTCTCATGAAGAAGCTGGGCCTTACGCATCAGCACCCAGTCGGCTTTGCCGAGAGTAAGGGCTTCAGCCATGGCCTGCTCCGCAGCGCGGAAATCCCGGAAGGCAGACAGGATGTCCGCCTTGATGCAAAGGAGATATTGCTGATCAGCATCTCCGGGAAAGCCGTCACTTTCCAGGCGTTGATACTCCTCCCAGGCTTTCAATGGCCCCCTGCGAGAGAAAAGCGTGATCAGGAAATACGGAATAATCCGTGCATCGCCTTGATACTTGCGCCAGATTCGATAGGTGAGGGCATCAGAGTCTCGGTCTCTGCCCTGCTGCCAGAGACACCGGATCGCAAGCACCAGGAGATCAATATCCGTCCATTGATTGCTGGGACCATGATCTTGCTCAGCAGCTTCCAGCGCGCTTAGCGGGCGGCCGCATTTCACTAGGTCCCGATAGCATTCCAGTTGATCTTTTGTCGGGCTTTTTGTGCTGATCGATGAAGTAACTTCCATTGTTATTGTTATTTCCTTGTCTTACAGAGCGTTTTTATTAGTGTCCCCGGGAGTTGTTACCGGTAGGCCTCTTTTACTTTCCCGGCAAGCGGGGCGGGTATCATTCACGCTGATGAGTAGTCGATGTCTGAACTTGTTTGCCCGGGCGTAGCATTTCGATATGGGGAATGCCGTCCTCGTCATAGGGCTCGGAAACCTGGGCGAAACCAAATTCCCG
Source organism: Microbulbifer aggregans (assembly GCF_001750105.1). Lineage (NCBI taxonomy): Bacteria > Pseudomonadati > Pseudomonadota > Gammaproteobacteria > Cellvibrionales > Microbulbiferaceae > Microbulbifer > Microbulbifer aggregans. Next base: position 3,488,642 of record NZ_CP014143.1, on the reverse strand, counting down.
ATAAAAGTCGGCCAGGTACAATTGGGCAGAGATGCGAATGGCGCATTGGCCAAACTGTTCTTCGCACAGCGACAGTGCCCGGGCCATCAGCTTCCGGCCGAGCCCGGTCCCTCGTGCGGCCTTCGCAGTCAGGACCCGCCCTATGGAAGGCTCCGCATATTTCAGTCCCGGGTCTACCACACGGAGGTAAGCCTGCAGTTCGGCTTCCCCATTGCCCTGCTTCCAGGCTGCCAGGTGCCAGCTGAGCTGATCCAAGCCGTCAGCATCCTGATAGGCACAGTCCTGCTCCTCCACGAAAACTGCCTGCCGGAGTCGGAGGATGGTATAGAGCTGCTGCAGGGTGAAATCTTCGAAACGGGACCACTGCCAGTCGTGCATGGAGGAGTGTTTTTCTGTTGCCTGGGTGAAGGGATCAGGATACCGGATTCCCGTGGCTAAATCTCGACGCACCGTGTGGTAGCTCGCTGCGCAAGCCGTTTAACCTGCTCAAGGCTGTTTCTCGCCCACCTGCGCGCGCCAGCGGGGTCGGGTGCTGCCCTTCTGTGGGGCTGGCCATCCCTCGCGTTGTCGGCCGCGGTCACCATCACTCTCTTCGGTCTGGTCGTGGAAAAGCTGCACCTGGGTCTCGTAGGGCATGTCGATGTGAGCCTCGTCGAGAGCCAGCTTGATGGCCCGGATGACGTCCGAACCGATATGGTTGGCATCTGTCTGGCGGCTGTGGGTCCACCAGCGCACGCGAATGGTGACCCAGCTGGCAGCGAGCTCCCAGGGCAGTGCCTCTACTGGCGGTCTTTTCTGCACGCCCTCCACTTTACTCACGGCTGTTACCAGTACCTCGCAGGCCCGGTCGATACCGTCTCCATAACCGATCCCCACATCGTATTCGCTACGTCGCAGTGGGTGTGCTGTTTTGACCACAACCGCATTGGTGTAGATATCGCTGTTCGGGATCACCACACGCTGGCCGTCGTAAGTACGCAGAAGTGTTGCGCGGTTTTCGATTCTCTTGACCGTGCCCTCGAATTCTCCCACGCGAATCTGGTCGTTGACCCGAAAAGGGTGTTTGATCAGGATCAGTAGGCCCGCCAACCAGTTTTGCAGAATATCCTTGAAGGCAAAGCCGAAAGCGACCGATCCTACGCCGAGTCCAGCTACCAGGTCCCCCGGATTCAGCGTTGGCATGACGATAGTGGCGCCAAGCAGAAACCCGACACCCACCACTATCCATTTGACCAGCCCACCCAGAACCTCACCCAGATTGGCGCGATCACGGCGGGAAAAATGCCTGCAGGTGAGATAGCCGAACAGGAGTCCGAGGAGGTAAAAGACGAGAAGCAGAAATAGAGCAGCGACGAAATTGGGAATATGCTGAATGCCTTCGGCGATCCAGGCGTCGACCTTATCCAGGGCCGTATTCACCCCCTTGTCTACCTGTTCCGGCAGCTCCTTGATTGCTTCCGCGCTGTCCTGCTGTGCCGCCATCGCCGCTACTCAGTGATGGGAAACGCTCGGAAGTTGGCGATTCCCCTGGGCGCAGTTTAGTTGAGTGCCTGAAGTCACAGGCTGATATTGAGGTCAGTAAAAGTTTTGGGGCAGGCGCTCAAGTCCTTGGCGGTGCAGGACGCTGAAAGCGGCCAAAGCGCAGAAAGTGGATAACCTGGGCGATGACCTCGTCGCTCTGCATCATAAACACATGTGTCACCGGCATCTCCAGATGATCGCTCATACCCTTGAGCCGGGTGCTTTCTACCGAGACCTTACCATCATCGTTGGCAGGGATGATCTGCGAGAGAACCGGGTTGACGCTTCTTGTGCCCGCGATGATGCCCACCTCAAAATTCGCCGGGCCGAGGCGATTGGGCACGCTTTCTTCCTCCGTACCAAGCTGCAGGCCGGCGTCACCCAGAATGGCGTGAAAACCAGGAACGTCCCTCAGGGTGTCTACCACCTCGCTCCCCTTGTTCGGCGGGCCCAGCATGACCACCCGACCGAGATTGGGAACGGTCACACGGCTCAGATACTGGCGCACGAGGATGCCGCCCATGGAGTGCGTGACAAAGTGAACGGCATCATTCCCTGCGCACTGATCCAGGGCTGGCGCGATGGCTTTGCCTGCCAGGGCCTCGATCGGGTAGACAGTGGAGGGGTAGTCCACATTGATTGTCTGGAAACCGGCTTCTTCCAGTCTGTCGGCCAGCTTCTCCATGGAGCCTTCGGAACGACCAAGTCCATGGAGAAGAATGGTGCAGGTGGCGCTTGCGAGCGAAGGAAAAAGTAACAGCAGGCAAGCGAATGCGGCGCGCAGAGTTTTCATGTGGGCGGGTTCCGGCTCAATGAGGCTTTCCGATCCCGGTTGGGGATGCGGAGTGCACTATACCGCCGAAACCCATCGCCTGCAGCAGTGAAGGAGAGGGCGCGGGACTAATTCGCCAGGCGGGATTTGCGGGAAAAGAGTGCCCGCAGGTTAAAGCGGCGCGGCTTTTCCAGCGCTGACTGGCTTTCATCCCGGGCGTGTTCGAAAAACTGTACCAACGACTCGGCCTCCTCTTCGGAGAATCTCAGTGGCTGGAAACGCGTATACCCTCTACGGCCGAGAAATTCCCGCAGGGACTGTTCGGCCGGGACATATTTCATCGACCAGTCTGCAAACAATCGGGATGGCACTTTTTTCAGGGACAGAGTGGTTACCTGGTGATGACGGCTGTCCGCGCAGATGCGCTGAAAAGTCTCATTGACGACTGCACGCTCGCCCTCGAGCGCCTGGAAAAAATAGCCATCGCCGAAATACAGGATGCCGCCAACATCGCTACGACTGTTATTCTGGCGGCTTTGCATAAGAATGCGGGCCACAGTGGGCTCGACTCCGCTTTTGGCAGGTAGCGGGAAGAAGGAAGCCTTGCTGGCGTAGACCAGGCGGACCAGTTCGCCCATGGTGAATCCCCTAAGTTCATTTTTGTGTGCTATAGCGCACAGTTACGTTGCCGGAATGGATCCGGATCAACCATGCTGCGTTTCACACACGCACACTCTGAGGTTAGTTGAATTGCGCGCAGGTGTGCGTAGTTGGTGGGATTGGACTCTCCCCGGCGATCGGAGGTAGTCGAATTGCTGAATAAGTTTCGCTGCGGGGGGCAGCTAAACTGGGCGGCTCGCTCGGGCGACCATCTCCTTCACTATGGCGCTGTTGGGCTTGAGCGCCAGTCGCTCCTCGGTAAAGGCCTCGGCAGTGCTTCGGTCACCGCTTCTGATGGCTGCCTCCGTCAGTGTCCAGTCGATGATGTCGCGCTGGGCATGGCTACCGCCGAAGCTGTTGGCGATATAGCGCGCACTGTGAAGGTGATGAAGGGCGCTGCCGTAATCCCCCTCCCAAAAGGCGGTAAAGCCCTCGACGAGCGGCAGACCGGTTTCCCAGCCCCAGCGACAGACCTCTCGGTGACTATCGCGCCCGGCTCGCAGGCAGTTGCCCACTCGTTCGAGCGCTTGCTGTCTGCCGGCACCCAGGAATGCCATGGCACCATGCCAGTCATTAAACGGGTAGTGATGGCCATCGGCGAGTGGATCCCAGCAGTTCGCGAGTTCCTGCCAGCGCTCACCGGGATCGCAACCGGCCAATGTCAGTCGCCAGAGCAGGGCCGCGGCATCGACCAGATCCAGCGCCATAACGCTCGCATCACGGCGTATGGGACCGTCATAGATTTCCAGGGCCTTTTCGGTTTCGCCGAGATCCAGGTGGTAGAGGGCACGGTGCCACCAGTTGTGAACCTTGAAAAAATTGTCTTCTTCGGCCCAGAAGGGTTCGCGACTCTGCATCCAGGTGATGCCCTCGGCCGGGCGCCCCTGCATTTCCAGTACGTGGGCCACGGCATGGTGGGCCCAGCAATCGAACGGTTCCAGTTCCAGTGCGCTGTTACCGTATGCCTCGGCGCGCTCGTAGTCGGCACATTCCTCCAGTCCAAAGGCGTACATGCCCAGCAGCAGCGAATAGCCGGGGATTTCCGCTGACCACTGCGGCAGTACGCGGGCAATGCGGTCGCGAAGGTTGCGGCTATTGGCGCGATAAAAGTCCATCAGGTGCCCGCATTGAATCGCTACCAGGTCATGCGGAAAGCGGTTGCTGTGATAGTCGAGCGCCAGCGCCGCTTCAGTCCAGTTACCGCCTGTGAGGGATTTCAGCACGGCGACATGGGAAGCTTCCTGTTCGGAAAGGGGGAGCACCTGGGTGGAGACCAGAATTTTCTGTGCGGCGATATTGGCGGCCGGCTCGGTGCTGGTGGCATAGAGGTAGGCCTTGAGAATATGCGCCATGGCGAACCCCGGCGCCTCGGCAATGGCCTCTTCCAGCGGTACAAAAGGGTCGCCCCGGTACAGGTTGAAGGAGGTCAGGGCGCGCTGGTAATGCTCGATCGCAGTGGGGCTGGCGCCTGAGAGACGGTTACCCTGTTGGTCAAATGGCATGGATATCCTTTGGGCTAATCATGCATCGCCGGTTGCCTTCTCAGTATGGAAGTTCTGATCGGGACTGCACGGTCCGAAAGGGCAAGCGGACCAGCGCTGGCCTGCAGTGGGCTAGGGACCTGTGATCGCAATATCCAGGGTGTATCGCGCGCTCTCCTCACGCCTGGCGGCGGACCGCATCAGGTATACCTGGATTGTGTAGACGCCGTCCGCCGGCAGCGTTTGGGAGAACCGATTGCCACTGGTGGAACCGATGAAAATCGCCGCATCACCCGGCCCCTTGCCGGGAGGAAAAATATTGAAGTAGCTGGCGCTATGGCTGGTGTCCATGACCACGCGCATCTGCTGGCCTGCTTGTGCCCGCAGTTGGTATGTGACGAAGTCGTAGCCTTTGACAGAGCCGCTGACCTGAGTACTGCTGCTACCCGGGGGAAAACGGATTTCATGTGACTTGCTGCCCGCGGCATTGCACGCGAGCACCAACTGGAGCAAGACGGCAGAAATCAGTAGTAATGGCTTCATGGCGGTTTCCCGGTAAACCTGGATCGACAGAGGTGCAGGTCTTCGATGCCCTGGGAAAACCTTAGCTCAGATCCTCAGGCAGGGAACCGGGAGGCTGTGGAGGTTTGAGAGTGCGTCCAGATCTTTACGGGGATCACGTCTGCCGGTTTAGAAGCTCGGCAGCCCGCTCCGGCCTGTCCGGAGTGATTACCAGGGTGTGGGTGGGAAAACGCAGTACGACGGCATTTTTCTGGTCGGTGGCGAAGGCCCTGTAGCGCCCGAGTTTTTTGTTGCGGAAAAGGCCGATAAAACCGAACAGGCCGCCATTGCCAAAAGTGCGGATGGAACCATCCATTGCCTGTGGATCCTGCTCCGCGCTCTCCAGATCCTGCAGAGACACGCTGGTCTTCCACAGTGGGCGCAATACCAGAAGCCGGCGGTCTTCAATCACGAAACCGCGAATTGCAAACGGGGCACTCAGAAGCAGGATGGCAACCGGCAGCCAGATGCTGACCAGATAGATAGTGGGAGGATTCTCCGGTGCGCGGTTCATCAGGATCAGCGGCAGCCCCAGCAGAAACAGGGTAAACACGGAGGTCAGAATCTTCAGCTGGCGGCTCCAGGGCGCGCCGAACTTTACTTTAGTGTGCAAGAGAACCTCCGTTTAACTCAGTGCCAGGGCGGCCCGAGCGGTGAGCACGAACAGCACGAGAGAAGAGAGAACAAAGATCGCAAAGCGGACTTCGATCTTGTTGACCAAGGCCTGAAACAGGCTGTGAACCACCCGGGTACCCACATAGGCCCACGCCAGGGCCAGATTCAGGCCGCCACCTTCACCCGCAAGAGCGAGGACCAGAGCAATGGCATAGAAGAGTGTCGGTTGCTCCATCAGGTGGTTGTAATTGTCGGCTTTCCAGCGCACCTGGGCGGGCAGCTGCTTCATCAGCTCGCCTTGGGGGGCAGTGGGGTCCAGCTCCAGACCGCTAGCGCGAATTGCCGGCAGGCGCGTTGCGTACATCCAGATCCACATGACCAGTGACCAGGCGACCAGCGCGACAACTGGAAGCAGTATCGGAGAATGGCTCGGCATAGGGACCCTGTTTCTTGATTGGTTTGGTAGCTTGGCGACCGATAGGTCTGCGGTGGCGATACTCTAACTGGCGTAGGGATTTCTGTCAGCCTGCAGTCGGCGGAATTGCAGCGCCAGATGGCGCTCTGGTCAGTCGATTTGAGCGGGAAGGCGAATGCCAGTGGCGGACAGCAAATATACAATCTGAATCAGAATCGAAATTGCAGCTGCGAATGCAGATCTGGAGAGTCAATGAATCAAGACCGCGCAGTCTCACATTCCGCGCTCGTGGTAGAGGGCGGGGCGATGCGGGGGATCTTTGCCGCAGGAGTCCTCGATGCCTTTATCGAGCGCGACTTTCTGCCTTTCGATTTCGCGATCGGCGTTTCCGCCGGCTCAACCAACCTGATTGGTTATCTGTCTGGGGATCACGGTCGCAGTCGCCGCATCCTGATGGATCATGCGCGGCGGGAAGACTTCATCAATTGGCGCCGCTTTCTCAAGGGCGGGCACTTTTGCGATGTCGGCTGGCTCTGGCACGCCTCCTTTGATGAAGTGCCGCTCAACGTGCAACGCTACTATGACGGCGGGGTGCCGCTCTATGCCGTCACCACCAGCATCGACACGGGCCAGGCCCACTATCTGGAAGTGACCGCGGAAAACATGCATGAGGTGTTTCCCGCTTCCTGCGCCATTCCCTTTGCCTATCGCGGTTTCCCGCGGGTCAATGGTGAGCCGATGACGGATGGCGGATTGGCGGACTCCATCCCGGTGATCCGTGCTTACGAGCAGGGCGCCCGGGACATCACGGTTCTGCTCTCCCGTCCCCTGGGTTACCGCAAAAGGGAAACACCAGCACCGCAATTTATGAAACAGCTGTTTCAGGATCACGCCAGCCTGTTTGAATCTGTACTGGGGCGGGCTGAGCGCTACAACCGTGCGCTGGAGTTTATAAAGTCACCACCAGAGGGCTGCCGGGTTCGGGTCATTTCACCCCCGGCAGATTTTCCCGTCGCCCGGTTCACACAGGAACCCGATTTGTTGCAGCGTGGTTATGAGATTGGTCTGCAGGCGGGTATTACACATCTGAGTGACTCTGCGGGTATCGACGCGAAGGCCGTTGCCGGCCGGGAATCTCAGCTCAGTACCAGCGATTAATGCCGGTTAGGGCTGCGGTCCTGGAACAGGTAGGGGAATAGGCGCGCCGACTCTTCCGGGGTCAGCGCACTGACACGCCGGATATTGTTCTCGGGGATTGCTTCCGGATCTGGGTATCTCTCCAGCACCTTTTCGATGCTGGCTTCCCGGATCAGATGGAGGATGGGGTAAGGGGCCCGGTTGGTAAGGTTTTCCGCATCCTCGGCTTCGGTGCCTGCGAACTGGTAATCGGGGTGGAAAGTGGCGAGTTGGTACACGCCGCTATAGCCCCGGCGCTCGATCAGCCACTCGGCCAGATCGAGGAACTGGTTGAAGTCATCGAAACGATTGAGGTGCGAGGGAACAATCAGCAGTGTGGTTTCCAGCTTCTCGGCGGGTTCCAGATCCAGACGTTCCATTTCCGCCAGCAGATCCGTCATCAGCGTTTCGTCAGAGCGGGCATCGCTGATGACGTAGCGGATCTGGCCTGCCCGCATGGGCTTGCGGGCGAAGGGGCACAGGTTCAGGCCCACCACCACATCGGCGAGCCACTGCTGTACGGCACTCAGTATTTCCTGCTCGCGGTTCAAGCGCGGCTTACCACATCAGGTCGTCGGGGATCTGGAACTCTGCGTAGGGATCATCCTCCTCCGGCTGGTTGCTGTCGGCTGGAGGCTGTACCACGGCATCGGGTTTACGCTCACTGATCTTCTCGGCGATAACCCGCGGCACCAGTTCGAAATTCTCGTCCAGGCCCACGATCATCAGTCGGCCGGCGGCCAGGTGGTCGCGCACTGCCTCGGAGACATAGATCTTCTTGATCTTGCGCTCGAAGGTGAAGTTGTAGGCGATATCGCCGTTGCCTTTGGATTGCTTGTTGCTCTCCACCAGCTGCTTGATCTGGGCAGCAATGGCTTTTTCCCGCGCGGCGGCATCCCGCTCCGCATTCAGCGCCCGGTCGCGGGCGGCCTTCTCGGCACGTGCCTGCTCTACCGCCTCGCGGGTCTCATCGACCTGCGGCTGGCCAGTTTTCTTGGCCACTTTGTTCTGCTTGCGCTTTTCCTTATTGACCTGCTTGGCCTTCTTGGTATCAACCAGGCCCGCTTTCAGCAGTTGATCCTGCAGTGAACTCATGGGATTGGACTCTCACTTGTGAACGGCCGTACCAAACGGTACGGCCCGGTATTTTAGCGGTATCAGTTGCCGAAGTAAGTGGCTGCGCCCGGTCCCACCGGCAGGCCGAAAGCAAATACCCAGATAAAGAACAGCGCGGTCCAGCCAACAAAGAAGAAAATCGAGTAGGGGATCATGGTGGCAATCAGGGTGCCGATGCCCAGATCTTTCTTGTAGCGGGTGGCGAAAGACACGATCAGGCCGAAGTAACTCATCATCGGGGTGATGATATTGGTCACCGAGTCGCCGATGCGGTAGGCGGCCTGAATGACTTCCGGTGCGTAGCCCAGCAGCATCAGCATCGGTACGAAGATCGGAGCGGTCACTGCCCACTGGGCCGAGGCACTGCCCAGCATCAGGTTCACGAAACCGCACATCATGATGAAGAACAGGAACAGAACCGGGCCGGTGAGGCCGATGCTCTGCAGTGTGTCGGCGCCGACCACGGCAAAGATGGTGCCCAGGTTGGTGACCTTGAAGAAGGCCACGAACTGCGCGGCGAAGAACACCAGCACGATATACATACCCATGCTGCCCATGCTCTTCGACATGGCATTGATCACGTCGCGGTCATTTTTCATGGAGCCGGTCACGCGGCCGAAGACAAAGCCGGGAATGGCGAAGAACACCACGATCAGCGCCACGATGCCTTTCAGGAACGGGGAGCCGGCGACCTCGCCTGTCTCAGGGTGCCGCAGTACGCCCCACTCGGGAACGATGGAGAGGGCGAAAAGGGCGGAAACAGCCAGCACCGCCAGTCCGGCGAACTTGAGGCCGCGTTTTTCGGCGTCGGTCAGAGCACCCATCTTGTCCTGGGAGAGGTCCACCGATGCCTCTTTGGGATCGTACTTGCCCAGCTTGGGCTCGACGATCGCCAGGGTCACCCAGCTGCCCACGGCGGTAATCAGGAAGGTGCTGACGATCATGAAGAACCAGTTCACCTCCGGACCGACGGTGTAAGTGGGGTCGATCATGTGGGCGGCGGACTCGGTAATCCCGGACAGCAGCGGGTCGACAGTGCCGATCAGCAGGTTGGCACTGTAGCCGCCGGAGACGCCGGCAAAGGCCGCAGCGAGGCCTGCCAGCGGGTGGCGGCCCAGGGAGTGGAAAATCATCGCCGCCAGGGGAATCAGGACCACATAGCCGAGCTCTGACGCGGTATTGGAGAGGATACCGGCAAACACCACGATCACCGTTACGGTGCGCTGGGAGGCCTGCAGCACCAGTCCGCGCACTGCGGCACTCAACAGCCCGGAGTGCTCCGCGATACCGACGCCGAGCAGGGCCACCAGCACGGTGCCCAGGGGAGCAAAGCCAGTGAAGTTTGTGACCAGGCTGGTGACGATGTAACGCAGCCCCTCGCCGGAAAACAGGTTGAAGACTTCGATGACCCCGTCCGGGGCGCGACCGGCGGCACCCACCGGGCGCGGATCGGCGACAGACAGGCCAAAGTAAGAGGCAACGCCACTGATCAGGATGACGCCGACAGCGAACATGGCGAACAGGGTAATCGGATGCGGCAACAGGTTACCGAGCCACTCCACGGTATCCAGGAAACGGGTGAATGCCTTCCTCTGGGTCGGGGACTGGTTCTGCTGTTCGCTGGAGGATGATGCGGTGGTACTCATTATCGGTTTCCGGTGTTCTTTGCCTGACTCTTTTCTCCGGCCCCCGTATTTTCTGGACGGGGTCGGGCTGGCTAAAAATTGTGCTAAAAGCCGCAAATGATACACAAAACCGCGGTTGGACTGAACGCCAATCGATCTGACCATTGGTTGTATTTCAGTCATTCTCGATTGCGACGGCGATCGTCTGCTCCCATACACGGCTACCGGGTGGCCTAGCGAGCGACCTGCGGGAGGGGGTCGACCGGCTCGTCCCCGCGGGCCCAGGTGGCGTTGACCTGACGGGACAGAAAGCGCAGCGACTGCTGCAGCGCCAGCCTTCCCGCTGGAATGCCCAGGTTGAACTGGTATTCATGGGGCAGGGCCGGGGAATAGTCACTGGGGAAGAAGAGGGGGGTGACCGGGACACCGAGCTCCCTGAGTGTCTCCGCCATAGCGCGGGACTGATCCTGCAGCGGATCGCCGTTGCCACTGGAGATAAATGTCGGCGGGAAGTCAGCCGTCAGGTATTGCCGTACGGAGATAGTGGCGAAATCAGGATTGTCGAGGAAGTTGCGGTCGCCGCTATAGGCCCAGAGAACGCTGTGCAGGAATTCACCGTGGGGACCGTTGAAATCCAGCTGTTCCAGGTCATAGGCGCCGCAGTAGAGCAATACCCCCGAAAGCTGGCGCCTGTGCAGTGGCGATTCGATACCAAGTAGATCGGCATAGGCGGGCGACGCAATGAGGTTGGCAACCTGCGCTGCAATCTGGGCACCTGCGGAATCACCAGCGAGAAAAACATGCGCCGTATCGAGACTGAGGCGTTCGGCATTCCGTTGCAGAAACTCCAGTGCCTGGCTCACTTGCTCTATCGGTCTCGGGTAGTGCGCTGCGGGCGCTAGCGAATAATCCAGAGCCGCCACTGCGTAGCCGTGTCCGGCAAGCAGCGCGCTGTAATTGGCGATCCCCTCTTTACTGCCCGCGACCCAGGCGCCCCCGGGGATCCAGACCACCAGGGGCAGGCGCCCGCCGCCCAGGTCTGGCAGGTAGAGATCGAGTAATGCATCCGGATCGTCCGGATCGTAGGGAATATTTTCCTGGGCGCGGACATAGGGCGGTCTCAGCGGCGCCAGGGCAGCGTTTAGCTGCGTGGTCTGCTTATCGAACGCCTGCCGTATCAGAATGGCCGACGGCCGGGGGGAGAGTTCAAACGCCGCGAAGATCGAGCCGGTGATGGCAAGCAGTAACAGGGTGACGACGGCCAGGGGCCGCAGGCGGCGCTGGTTGGGTGGCTGGGGATGGTTGTCCCGACCATCTTCTGTCATAGCATTCTGCCCCGACAGCGGGCGCCTTTATTCCGTGGGCCCCGCTCCCTGAGTGAAGAACCACACCAACAGCAGTAGCAATAGGGCGGCCAGTATGAGTGCGAGTCCCCGCAGCATCAGGGTTTTTGCGTATTCCGCCTCGCCGTGGAGGAGGGCGTAGGGCAGGCCGGTCAGGGGCCCGAGAAAAATCGACGGAATCCCCCACAGCCAGTCTTTGTTGCCCAGTGCCACCAATGCCGCCACCAGGCCGCCAAACCAGAAGATTGCCAGCCCTACTACGAACACCAAAAACAGCGGTAGCACCAGCCACTGGTGTGTGAGGTAAAAATGAATCAGAGCCTCTTCCGTCATCAATCGATATTCCTGTTGAGTCCGTGTATTTCACTGCCCCGAGTGCACTGGCAGGCTCTGGCCTGAAATCTCCGCAGCGCTGTCACTGGCGGCAAAAATACGGTAAAAAACGCCAGCTTAAGTGCAAAATTTTTTATGTGGGAACCCAGAATGTACAAGAAAAATGCCCTCTTTGCCCTGCTTGTGGCCGCCGGTGCGCTGCTGGCCCAGACCGCAGCGGCGGTCACCTACCTGAGTGCGGATCGGCTGATCGACGTGGAAAACGGCCGCGTCATCGAGTCGCCACTGGTGACCATCGACGGCAACCGCATCGTTTCGGTACTCCCTGATGCCACTCCTCCCGAGGGTGCCATTCGCCTGCAGGGGGCCACCCTGTTACCGGGACTGATGGACATGCATGTGCACCTGACTGGCTCTGCGGATCAGCACGGTTATCGCCGCCTCGCTCGCACCGCGGTGCGCTCCGCCATCACCGGGGTCAAAAATGCGCGAACCTCTCTGGATGCCGGTTTTACCACCATGCGTAACCTGGGGGCGCAGGGCTATGCCGATGTCGCCCTGCGTGATGCCATCAATGACGGCGATGTGCCAGGGCCGCGCCTTTTCGTGTCAGGCCCCGCTATCGGCATCACCGGTGGCCATTGCGACAACAACCTGCTGACGCATGAATTCGATGCCAAGGGCGGCGGCGTGGCAGATGGTCCATGGGGCGTACGCGCCAAGGTACGCGAGAACCTCAAATTTGGCGCCGATCTGATCAAGCTGTGTGCCACCGGCGGGGTGATGTCCAAGGGCACCGAGCCCGGCGCGCAGCAACTGGCGCTGGAGGAAATGCAGGCCGCCGTTGCCGAGGCCCGCAACCGGGGTGTGATCGTGGCGGCCCACGCCCACGGCACTGAGGGCATCAAGGCGGCGATCCGCGCCGGCGTGAATTCCGTCGAGCACGCCAGTTTCCTGGATAGCGAGGCCATTCGCCTGGCGAAGAAGCACGGCACTGTGCTGTCCATGGATATCTATGTCACCGAATACATTCTCTCCGAGGGGGAGAAGGCTGGCATCCTGCCCGAGAGCCTGGAGAAGGAGCGCCGCGTCGGCAGCCGCCAGCGCGAGAGCTTCCGTGAAGCCGTGGATGCCGGTGTGAAGATGGTGTTCGGTTCCGATGCCGCCGTTTATCCCCACGGCGAGAATCCGCGCCAGTTCTCGCGCATGGTGGAATTTGGTATGACGCCGTTGCAGGCACTACAGGCGGCGACCATCAATGCCGCCGAGTTACTCGGTCAGCAGGAGAATCTGGGCAGTATCCGCGAGGGCAAGCTTGCGGATATCGTCGCCGTCCCCGGTAACCCGCTGGAGGATATCGGTGTGATGGAAAAAGTGCAGTTCGTGATGAAAGACGGCACCGTCTATAAAAACGATGCCGTGACCTTCTAACTTCCACTCTATGCCACGCGCGGTGGATTCTGATCGCCGCGCAGGGCTTCTATCGGTCAGGTGCCGTAGGGCCATGTCTCCGGGGGCTCGCGGGCTTCCCATTGCTCGGGGATATCCAGTGGCTCCAGGGCCCGGGTCTGATCCAGATGGAACAGCACGTCGAACTGTTCCGTCACGTTCGCACGGAAATAATGGCTCTGGCCTTCGGTCTCCGGTCGGTAGATAACGCCGATAGCCCGCTCCAGCAGCGGCCGGTGCAGCGCGCACTCACCGACCGACTGCAGGTCGAGATAAAAGTCCCCGAGCCCGGTCTCATGGAGCAGCTTTTCCACACTGCCTTCCAGGGCGGGCCGCACCCAGCGGTGTTCCGCGGGCTGATCCCACTCACGCGCAGCGGTGACGTGGCCGGTGTAGGTAGTAAATCCCACCAGCAGAGCCTGTTCTTCGAGCTTTTCCCGTACCAGTTGTCCCACATTGATTTCATCCTGCAGGGCAGCGTCAGTTGCACGGGCATCACCGAGGTGCGAATTGTGTGCCCAGAGCGCGATCCTTGCCGGCCGGTCGCGTTGTTTGGACAGATACTGGCGCAGATCCATCACCGTATTCACCATGTGGCGGTCGCGCAGGTTCCAGGTATTCACGTCGGAAAAAAACATGCCGCGGTAGTAGGCCTCCGCATGGTGTACCACCCGCGCATTGCGCTCTGCGTAAAACTCCTCGTCTTCCGCCTTGGGCCCGTCGCGCAACAGCCACTGGCTGCGCCGCTCCATCATTTCCAGCAGCTGCTCCACGGCCGCTTTCTGGCAGGACTCGCTGATGCCCATGGCGGCCCGGTATCCGTAGCGCTGCGGATCATGGTGGTGATCCATGCAGGCGTATCTCTCCCGTGCGCGCCGCGCCGCGTCCGGATCGACGGTTTCCAGGTACTGCACCACCGCCGCGGCAGAGCGGTACATGCTGTACAGGTCCATGCCGTAAATGCCGGTCTGGTGTGCCCGCTCCTGGCGGCTGTTCCACAGGCGCAGCCACTGCACGAAGGAGGCCATCTCTGTATTGCGCCACATCCACAGGGGAAAACGCTCGAAATCTGCCAGGGCCTCCGCGGGAGAGTCGTCGCGATCGAGTCCATGCACATAGCGGTTGATGCGGGCGACATCGGGCCAATCGCCCTCGATGATGATGGCATCCAGACCCTGCTCCTCGATCAGCGCCCGGGTAATGGCGGCGCGCATTTCGTAGAACTCGTGGGTGCCGTGGCTGGCTTCACCCAGCAGCACCGTGTCGCAATGACCGGCGCGCTGCAGCAGTGGCCGATAATCGGACGAGTTGCCGGAGAGGCGTTGTGCCGCCGCTCGAATCGCCTCCGTAGAAGGGGATGAATCCGCCATATATAGCCCTGCGGTTGTCTCCTGCCTGTCGGTTGCAACGGATTGTAGGGTGAGGGGCGGCGCTTCGCGGGCTGGCACTTTGTTCCGGTGACCGGGCGGTTTAGCATGGGCCCCTGTTCCCGTGATGAGTGAGCACGCTGTGAACCAACAATCCGTTTTCACGGACACCAATGGCGCCGTCTTTACCATTCGCCTGCATCGACCGGATGTGCGCAATGCGGTGGATGGCCCCACCGCGGATCTGTTACGAGAGGCTTTCGAGGAATTTGAGCGCCGGGATGATTTGGCCGTGGCGGTTTTGACCGGTAGCGAAGGTCATTTCTGCTCCGGTGCCGATCTGCAGGCGCTCGGTGACCCCGAGCGGCGTAATACCGTTGAGTCCACGGGTACAGTGGCAGGGCCGATGGGGCCGACGCGCATGCTGCCCAGCAAACCGGTCATCGCCGCCATCTCCGGCTATGCGGTGGCGGGAGGTCTGGAGCTGGCGCTGATGTGCGACCTGCGCGTGGCGGATGCCACTGCGGTATTCGGGGTTTTCTGCCGGCGTTGGGGGGTGCCGCTGATTGATGGTGGCACCGTGCGCCTGCCGCGCATTGTCGGCCACGGCCGCGCCATGGACATGATTCTCACCGGTCGTCCGGTGGCTGCGGAAGAGGCGTTGCAGATGGGCCTGGTCAATCGACTGGTTGGCGCGGGCGAAGCACTCGGTGCTGCGCAGGAGATAGCCGCACAGATTGCGCGGTTGCCGCAGAAATGCCTGCGCGCAGACCGCGCCTCCGCCTATCGCCAGTGGGACCTCTCTTTGAAGGAAGCGCTCGAAGCGGAGGGGCAGGCCGGGTATCCGGTGGTCTTCGAGGAAGCGATCGCGGGTGCGGAGCGGTTCAGCAAAGGCGCTGGCCGGCACGGCGAATCCGAAGAGTAACCGTCAGGCACCGAAAAAGTTTAATCGAATTTGTGGAGTAGCAATTCCCAGCCTGCCTGCAATACCAGCTCCAGTTTTCGCAGAGACCATTTTTGCGGGGTCACCTGCTCGCCATTCAGATAGGTGCCGGTCACCTCGATACGCTGCCATTGTTCCGCTGGCACTTCTCTCAGGTTCTCTGACAGCACGGTGAAGTCCGCCAGCTTACCCACTTCGATGCTGCCACGGCTCTGCTCCTGGTGAATCTGCCAGGCAGCATTGATGGTGATCGCGCGAATGGCGGCATCCACGTCGATCTGTTCCCTTTCACCGAGCAGCTCGCTGTCGTTACGGGTTTGCCGCAAGACGGCTGTTCGCATCGCGCGGGTCGGGCCGAGCGGTGAGGAAGGGGAGTCCGTGTGAATCGTAAAGCGGTGGTTTGCTTTTTTCGCGCTGTTGATCGGCATAAAGCGCTCGGCACGTTGCGGGCCGACGATGGATCTGGAGAGAGCGTGGCCGTAGTAGTAGATATGATCGATGTAGAAGCTGGGTGTCACGCCGAGCTCGGCCGCGCGCTGCAGCTGTGAGGGGGTAATGAGGGCGGCGTGTTCGATTCGGTGCCGGTGATCTTCTCGCGGGTACTTTTGCTGCGCCAGTTCTACTGCATCGAGAAACTGGGCTACCGCTCGCTCACCCTGTGCGTGGGCAGATATCTGCCATCCCTCGCGATGGTAGCGCAGTACCAGCGCCTGCAATTGCTCATCGCTGAAAGTCAGGTGTCCACGGCTGCCGGCTTCGATCCCCAGGCGATTGCGGGTGAAATCGTTATCCAGGTAGGGCGATTCCATCGCCATGCCGCCGGCGTAAGGCGAGCCATCGACCCAGAGTTTCGGGCCGCGGACCTCGAATGCCCCGTCTCCGCTGTCGGGTTCAAAGCGGGTTTTATCGAGCTGCTCGAAAAGCGGATAAGTGAGCACCCGAACCGGTGCATCCGGGTGTTGGGCAACTGTGCGGAGAGCCTCGATATGCCTCGGGATAATGGGCTGCAACCCAGGTGCGGCAATCGTCGTGTAGCCGGTTGTCGCATAGGTTTCCAACTGATTGGTCAGCAGGTAGAGGTAGGCCGGCAGGGGGTATTTGGGGGTGGAAGCGGTAAACTTTGCCATTGCCCCCACTTCCATCACCAGGCCAGTGAAGTTGCCCCGTGCATCTCGCGCGAAATAACCGCCTTCGGGGTCCGGCGTGTCTCGATCGATGCCGGCCGCTGTGAATGCCAGACTGTTCGCAAATGCGGAATGAAGCGTCTGGGCAATGATCAGCAGCGGATTTTCCGGCGCGAGTCGGTCAAGTTCTGCCAGAGTCGGCGGTTCAAGGTCCGCGAGAATGGCCGGGTCCCAGCCATAGGCGAGTACCCACTCACCGGGATTCTTCTGTTCTATACCCCGCTTTAGTGCCGCGAATATTTCCGCACGGTTATTGTGTGTGAAACCTGAAACATCGACCACCTCACCCATCATGGCCGACAGGATCGGGTGGGTGTGAATGTCGATAAACCCGGGCATCAGAGTGTGGCCCTTGAGGTCGATCATCTCGGTGTCTTCACCGCCTAATTGCGAAACATCGGCGAAGCTGCCCACGGCGACAATGCGCCCCTCACTGACCGCGACTGCCTCCGCGAACGTGTTGTCCGGGTCCACCGTGACGATGTCACCACCATAAAGAATTTTCTCAGCGTGCTGTGGTGGCTTTACGTCAGTTTTTTGTTCAGGCTGGCAGGCGGCAAGGAGGAGGGTCAGCGCGACGACGAGCGGGAACCGGAGGGAACCACAGTGGATGGATCTATTCATTATTCTTGTTGGGTCTGGTGGAGCTTGGAGGCCAGTCCCGGCGAGTCTATCAACAAACATGGACCGGGAAGTGGCAGGCCACTGGAGTTGGCCTATTTTGACCAGTGATGGCCTCGTACCCGCAAGCCTCCGCAATATCACGATGCGGTTGTGCATGCGGGAACCCTTACCTGATGCCCGGCAGCATGAAATGACGTATGGGCGCAGGAACGCGGTCTTTTGTTCTAAAGTTTTGGCAAGAGCCCCGTTTGTGCCGGCCCTGTGCGGCATTTGGCGATATTTTAGCCTCCCTAGAGGGGCTTCCTGTTGCTATACTCCGCGCCCCTGACAGCAGCACCAAAGTTTTCCGGAGAGATCCATGTCTGATTCATTGTGCGATATTGGCTTTATTGGCGCGGGGGTGATGGGTAAGAACCTGATCCTGAACCTGGCCGACAACGGCTACCGCGTATGTGCCTTCGACCTGGATCACCACAAACTGGATGCCCTGCTGGAACAGGACGCCCGCGAGCGCGGCGACCAGCCGGCCCGCGTGGAGACCTGTAACTCCTACACCGAGCTGCTTTCCCGCGTGAAGGCTCCGCATCTGGTGATTCTCTCCGTACCCGCCGGCGCCCCGGTGGACGATGTCTGCAACAAGCTGCTGGATGCCGGCCTCAAGGCGGACGATATCGTGGTGGATACCGGCAACAGCCTGTGGACTGACTCGGTGACGCGCTGCAAGCGTTATGAGGGCAAGCTGATCTTCTTTACCACTGCCGTTTCCGGTGGTGAGGTGGGTGCCCGCTTCGGCGCCTCCCTGATGCCCAGTGGCGACCCGTATGCCTGGGCGCGCATCGAGCCCATCTGGCACGCCATCGCCGCCAAGGTGGACCCGAAGAGCGGCCAGCCGATCGAGCGCTTCGAGCCGGGTAACCCGGTCACCGAGGGTGAACCCTGCGCTGCTTACATCGGCCCCATCGGCTCGGGCCACTTCGTAAAGATGGTGCACAACGGTATCGAGTATGCCGACATGCAGATGATCTGCGAGGCTTACGATGTGATGCGCAGTGCGCTGGAGATGACTCCGGCAGAGATCGCCGAGGTTTTCCGTGAGTGGAATGAGGGCAAGCTGAACAGCTACCTGATCGATATCAGCGCCGAGGTTCTGGCCACGGTGGACGCCGAGACCCAGCAGCCGTTGGTGGATATCATTCTCGACCGTGCGGGCCAGAAGGGCACCGGCCTGTGGACCGCAGTGAGTAGCCTGGAAGTCGGCTGCCCGGCACCGAGTATCGCCGAGGCGGTCTTTGCCCGTTCCCTTTCCACCCGTAAAGTATTGCGCGGTCGCGCCGCCAAGAAACTGCACGGCCCCGACATCGGGCCGGTGCCGGAGGCCGAGCGCGCCGAAGCGATCCAGCAGCTGCACGACGCGCTGTATTGCGCGAAGATCTGTGTCTATGCGCAGGGCTTCGACCTGATGAAGCTGGCGGCGCGAGAGCAGGGCTGGCAACTGAACTTTGCCGAGATCGCCCGTATCTGGCGTGCCGGCTGCATTATCCGCGCGGTATTCCTGCAGTCGATCAGCGACGCCTACGAGCGGGATATCAAACTCTCCAACCTGCTGCTGGATGATTTCTTTATCGAGCAGATCGCTTCCAACCAGGGCAACTGGCGTCGGGCGGTGGCGGACGCCAGCCTGCGCGGCATCCCGGTACCGGCGCTGTCTTCCGCACTCAGCTACTACGATGCCTTCCGCCGTGAATCCCTGCCCGCCAACCTGTTGCAAGCCCAGCGGGATTTCTTCGGGGCGCATACCTTCTCCCGGGTCGATCGCCCCGAGAATGAGAAATACCACGTACAGTGGAGTGAGAAAGGCCGGCCGATGGTGAAGGTCTGAGTCACTCTTAGAAAAAAAGCCCCGGTTTACCGGGGCTTTTTTTATTTCAGAGTCCAAACCAACAGTTGGTGTTGATCAGCCTGTACTGGAGATCAATTGGTCTTGGGGAATCTTCGGAAAATATCGTCCACAGCACCTGCCAGTGCCGGCTGGGGATTCGCCATCATTTGTGACGTTACCTTTCGCTGCGCCCGGCCGCGCCACACCAGCTGTCGCTGCTGTACGTCCAGAACGTCGATGGTCAGGCGGCCTTCGGTGACGCGGTTCAGGTCCGTGGCGTGTCCCGGAGGAAGCTGACTGTAATATTCTTCGAGGAAGGGAAACCTGGCTGCGGCTCCACCGGTACTTCGTGCTCCGGGTACTTGCACGCGCTGCTCTGTATCGACGGCGAGATGCACCAGCAGGTCCGGGTTGCTGGATTGGGTGAGTCCACGGGCATTCATCTGCCGTGTCACTTCCGCGCGCAGGATGGCGGCCACCTCACCGGAGCGGACCGAATCCCCGCTCCGCACAAAACCGAATGTGCGGTACTGGCCCCAGCGCCCCTCAGCCGCAGCGCCGGATGATGTGGATGTGCCCGCGCAGGCAGCGACGAGCAGCGTCAACGCCAAGATTACGGCAGTGTTGACCATTTCCCTGAAAGCGATCCGGCCTTTCATCGGTTGTACTCCTTTCCATCGCGATGCTTTGCGCGCAGGCGCGGCTACGGGCTGCGATCCCCGCTGAATCAAGAATCAGCTTAGTTCATACGGGTATGGTCGAAGAGGGAAGGGTGGGGTCACTTCCCGCCGAGGCAGGCCTGCATGATGGTGACATCTTCGCCGTGGTAGCGCTCGCCGCGAAGCGATTGCCAGCCGAGCGACTCGTAAAAAGCCTCCTGGCCGGGAGTGAAGAGGTAGAGTACCTCCAGGCCGTTGGCTGCGGATTGTTCCATCACATGTCGGATCAGCTCGCTACCGAGGCCGCGGCCACGAAACTGCGGGTGCACATAGACGTTGGCGAGCCAGGGCCCAAGCTCGTGGTTGGTGTCCATGTCCTGCTCGAGGACTGAGGCGGAGCCCCAGACGCCTTCGTCATCGACAAGCACCCAGGTGGCCGGGACCGTGCCGCTCTCCAGTGATCGGCGCAGGTCATCGGCAAAGTCCTCCCGGGTCTGGTCAGGGTAGAGATGCTGCCATTCGTCAAAGTGCCAGCCGGCCAGCGTCTCGACGGCGCCAGAGTGATCGCGCAGGTCTTCTATACGCATCGGGGCATTGGGGTGGGGCGTCAGAGCATCACCTCCTCCACTTCTGCCGCCAGTTGATCCTGCTCGGCGCGGTTGGCACGGGCGACAATCTCCTCGACGCTGGCGCCCTCGCCGGCACCACCGAACGCAGCCACCAGATCGGTGAGCAGGGCGGAGATCTCCAGGGTCATGACCGAGAAATCGGCATCGAAGCGCTGGGCGGCATTCTCGCTGTCGGCGCTGTCTGCCTTTTCGACCAACTCGTCACTGAACTTGACCCGCTTGAGGGAGAGCTGGTGGTCGACCACGAACTCGACACCACCGTTCCACACCAACCCCAGCTTGTGCACCTGCATCCCGGCCACCAGGTGGTTGTGGATTTCCTCGGCGCACAGGTCCTGGTTCTTGCAGCGGATCACGCTGCCGCTGTCCTTGGGGTCGCGCAGCTCGCACTCGTGGCCGAACTCAAACCTGGCCGGTGCTTCCGGAGCCGTGAGCCAGTGGGTCATGGCCTGCTGGGGCAGGTTCTTGGCAGACAGGGGGATCACTGCCAGACTGCTGAGGGCCTCACGCAGGTGTTCCAGCAGTTCTTCCGCCGCAGATGCGGAAGAAGCATCCACTACCACCCAGCCGTCCCGCGGGGCGATATAGGCGTAGTGGAGGCGGGAGCGGGCAAACGCCTTCGGGCGCATCTCCAGCAGCACCTCGTCCTTAAGGTTCTGCTTCTCCTTGCGGCCCACCTGGCGGTGCTCCTTCTCGGAGATGGCCTGGGCCCGCTCTTCCACCTTCTCATTGACGACGCCGGCAGGAATGACCTTCTCCTGCTTCTTGGCACAGACCATCAGGTAACCGTTGGTGGCATGCACCAGCTCGCTGCCGTGGCGGCCCAGCGGCGGCACCCAGCCATAGCGAGCGGCATCCTGGCTGCCACAGGGCACAAACGCCTGCGGTTCCAGCAGTTCGTTCAATTTTTCAGCAGTGAGGTCAAATTCTTTGGTGAGGCGGTAAACGCGCAGATTCTTAAACCACATACATCGGGCCGTCTGTTGGGATTCTTTTCGTCGGTCGGCAATTATGCGGAATCGCGGCGGGAGGGGCTAGGGTAAACCGGGAGTTCTGAGTAACTGCCGAGTCAACGATGTGATCCCGCGTTACCGTGCCGCGATATGAACGATACGGCTGCTTAAATTGTGATCAACAGGGGCGGGTGTGGGTCGGAATCGCAGAAGTGGCCAGATCAATCGATTGGGCTGACCACACCACGCTCATGGATGCCAATGACATGGGTATAGATCATCGTGGTATTGATGTCGCTGTGCCCGAGCAGCTCCTGGATGTTGCGAATATCCGTACCCGAAGCGAGTAGCCTTGTTGCGAAAGAGTGTCGAAAGGTGTGGCAGCTGGCCTTCTTGCGGATGCCTGTCTCTGACAATGCTTTAGCCACGGCCCTGCGCACCTGCTGTTCCCCCAGGTGATGCCGGCGCATCACCTGACTGCGTGGATCCATCGATCGGTCCGGCGCCGGGAAAATATACTGCCAACCGGGGCTGGTGGCCGCATTCGGGTACTTTTTCGCCAGCGCATGGGGCAGATACACCGCCCCGAAACCCTCCTCCAGGTCACGTTTATGAATCGAAAGCGCCAATTCGATCTGTGCCTGCAGGGAGGGGGCAAGAGATTTGGGTAGCAATGTCCGACGCCACTTATCCCCTTTGGCCTCACGCACAAAAATGCACTGGTGGCCAAAGTCCACATCGTGCACCCGCAGCCTGACCGCTTCCATGACCCGCAGGCCTGCACCATACATTAGCGATACGAGTAATCGGTGGTGGCCTTGCAGTTTATCGATCACCGCGGTTGCCTCCTCGTGGCTAAATACGACCGGGAGACGTTGCCCCTTACTGGTTCTGTCGAAATCCAGCTTGCCAAGTTCAATGTTCAGGAACTGGCGATACAGAAATACAATGGCATTCAGGGCTGTTTTCTGTGTATTCACAGACACATTCCGCTGCGAGGCCAAGTGCCCCAACCACGCATCCACCTCGGCCTTGCCCATCTCCTCGGGCCTGCGCATCTTGTGAAAGCGAATATAGTCGCGTATCCAGCCGCAATAGGTCTTTTCCGTCCGGTATGCCAGCTGTCGTCCACGCATAAATGCGCGGAGTCTATCCATAAAACGGACCGGTTGTGCCGGAATTGGTACGGGTATGTCATCCATAAGCAACACCCTCCAGAAAACTGTTTGTTTATACAGTATAGGTGTCTTGTGACCAATACCGGGATGATATTGCAGTCTTCAAGAGCGTGATTCCTGCCGCTGGACTTCGGAGCACAAGAAATGCATTAAAGATCAATTAGTTATCGGTGGTATGTAAAAATCGGGATAGTGGTCGTAGCGACCGTTTTGCCCAGGCGTGTAATACGGTGTAATTGCTTGGAACCTTGACGCTGCGGGGCTTTGGGCGCATTCTGGCGGGAAATCTATTTTGAGATATGCGTCGTTGGGATAGTCGTCGTGATGACCAAGATACAAATGTTAAATGCCCATAAAAAATAATGTGCAACTGTAAATTACAACTAGAACTAGTCGATATCAGTAACTCGCACACGGATTTCAAGTCCAAACTAGATCTGCTTGAAACTGGTGATTGGGTATTTCTTATGCAGTGCCCAGAGTGCGAGCAACTTTGGAAAGTTGATGAGTGGGACAAGTACCAGCAATCCTATGCCGTCAAAATTTCTGCTAAAGAGAGCTGGGAAGAATTCGATAGCACAGCTCTAATAAAAGCAAAAATCATAGAAAATCACGACGGCTTAACCAGCGCAGAGTGCTTATGGTCGGGCTGTACCGTTAAGCAAGTAAAAGGTAGCGCGTACTGTGTCAATCATCTGTGGAGTACGGGAGCCCGTGCCTGAAGCGTTTAACAAACGCAGGCAGCTTGCTCCAGCCCTTCGGGCCTCCGCGGGACGCCCAACGCTATGCACATTTTGTGCGGGTCGCTGCGCTCCCATATTCGCACAGAATGTGCATAGCATTGGTCGCCCCTGCTGCGGGCGTTATGTTTCTCGATGAATATTGAGTCCATTGAAATTGAAGACCCCATTGAGCATCACACAAAGGGGGCAGTTGAGGTTCTAATTACCACAAGATCTGGAGAAAAGAGGTGGTGCTTCTTCTTCACTCCGGAAGGTATGGCTGCATGTGGAGATTGGATACCTGGCACCCATGTTCGTTTTCATTATGGTGTCCCGCATATGATTTTGGTGTCCGATATATCAGAAAGTATTGTCGAGCGCGCGCTAAAAAATATTGAAAGCAGGGGGGAGCTTGAGCAGTGTACAGTTCCGGTAGGGTAAAAAAACATAACAATCACAGTCAGGTTGCGCCGGCCCTTCGGGCCTCTGCGGTACGGCCTACGCTACGCTTCGGCCGCCCCTGCTGTGGGCGTTATGCGTAATCGAGAAGAACATGACAAGAGATAAAAAGATAGTTTTGGGAATAGTGTTTGGTTTTACTTTATTCTCAGTTTCTAGCTGGTTTCCTAATCCGGAACTTAAAGATTTGGTGAGAACTGCACTTGGGGTCGCATTAAGTGTATGTCTCTACTTAGGCTATTCGTGGTCGCGCTGGGTTATGGGGGTATTGTCAGCACTAGCGGTGCTCGTAGGTGTGCTTTCACTTGTTTCAAGTTCTGTCAGCGTAGAGCAGATAGTTATCATTGGTCTAATGTTAGGTTTTTACGGCTATGCTGCTTTTTATTTGCTCAATCCAAATTTACTTAAGTCACACTTTAAAGGTGAACGCGCATAACAAAGCCAGGCAGTTTGCTACGGGCCTTCGGCCCTCCGCGGGACAGCTTATCTTGTGCACGTTTTGCGCGGTCGCTGCGCTCCCATTTTCGCGCAAAACGCGCACAAGATAAGCTGCCTCTGCTGGCGGCGTTATGCATCTTTAGCATCGTAGTAGAGATATGAAAAAGGATTTTTTGACACAGTCTAGAAACTACGCGCTAATTCCTCTCGGAGTTGGCGTGGGGCAATGTATTGCGAAGGCAATCAGCGATGATTAGAATGCTCTTATCGGCTACATTGCAGCGTGGTCAGTTCTAGCAAGTATTCTCACATTTCTTTTCTTAATGGCGTTCTTCCCATGGTGGGAGACGAAAAGGCTTCGTTTAGGTAAATCTGCTCCGGTTCCGGTATATTGCTCACCTATTTTGTGGGTACCCCTGGCTGGTGTGGTGCTGTACGTAGTCTTTCGTGTCATCAATGCATAACAATCACGGGCAATGGAGCTCCGGCCCTTCGGGCCTCCGCGGGACGGCTTACCTTATGCACGTTTTGCGCGGTCGCTTCGCTCCCATTTTCGCGCAAAACATGCATAAGGTAATCCGCCCCTGCCGTGGGCGTTAGGTTACAAAGTGAATGAGTATGGCTGATTGCCCAAAGTGTAAGAGCTCTTCAAAAGTGAGGCCTAAGCTTTTGCTCTTGATGGATGGTGACGATATCTATTACTCATTTTGGGAGGATAGGACTCCTCCTCCATCACTACCGAGATCAGTTGACTGTAAATATGTGAAGCCAGAGTACCTGAAGGGTGACACCTATCAGCAGTTTGTGAATGGGTTCTATTGCGATACGTGCGGAATAGGTTTCATCACTCAAGAGATGTTGAAGGCTAATGCCGGCGATTGGAGGTTCTGGCCGTAACCTAACAAGCGCCGGCACAAAGACGCGCTACGCGCTATGGACTCGCAACAAGTTGCTCGCCTGTGCGGCGGGCGTTATATATCATGAATAGCCAAGCAGAAAAAACGCGTAAATTTTTAAGTGCACTGACTAGCTTGCTGTTTGCAGTATCGGCAGTAGGTGCTCCTCTATTAATTGTATTCGCGGTACTCAATGGCTATCTAGAAGAGGTCATCCTCTTTCTTTTATTACTCTTGTTTGTCGTTTCAATTTTCGCGTTTTTTATGATATTTCGGCTAAGAACGAAGGCAGGTGCGGCGTCGCCTGTAAAGAAGTTCGGATACATCATCCTTGGTGTTTTTGCTCTAGTAATCGCAAGTTACTCCGCGTTGGTATCTTTTAGTGCGGTGTATAGGCTGGTGGTAGGGTGATATATAACAAACGCAAGCAGGATGCTCCGGCCCTTCGGGCCTACGCGGGACGCCCAACGCTGTGCAAATTTTGTGCGGGTCGCTGCGCTCCCAGTTTCGCACAAAATGTGCACAGCATTGGTCGCCCCTGTTGCGGGCGTTAAACATTGAGATCTAGGATGCGAAAAACAATATTCTGTGTGGTTCTTTTAGCATTGTGCACGGCGTGTAGCTCCTCTTATCACAACATAAATGAACATGGGGCCAATCCCTTCGGTGGTGGCTTTCAAGACCGGGAAGTTGATGAAGGGATGTACTTCATAATTGCTAAAACTAACTTCAAGCCTTGGGTTAACTATTCTGGTGCATACAAAACCTTTAACCGTAGAGCAGTAGAGCTATGTGGCAGCGAAGATTACACAGTATTAAAAAATGAAGAAGCAGATTATGAGCATATTTCTTCGTCAGGAGAAATGGGTTACATAATTTCGCAAGTAAGTGGTTATGTATTATGTGGCTCAAGCGCGGTTACTACCGTCGAGGCGGAGAAAATTATTCTTTCTGACTCAAAGAAAATCTGGTTTGCCGATTAAGGCGCCTGATATGTTTAACAAGGCCAGGCAGATTGTTCCGGGCCTTCGGCCCTCCACGGGACAGCTTACCTTGTGCACCTTTTGCGCTGGTCGCTGTGCTTCCACTTTCGCGCAAAATGCGCACAAGGTAAGCTGCCCCTGCTGGCGGCGTTATAACTCAAGAGTAATTATCGAGCTCGTATGAGAAGAATATATATTTGCTCTATAGCTTTTCTACTTGTAATGGTCGGTGGGTATTTGGGGGTCAAAGTTCTCAATCAGCATATTGACCAAAAATCTGGTGTAATCGTTGAGGAAGCGTTATCAGATAATACGATCTATCAGCTTAAGCTAATCGCGGAGATTCAATCGCTGCTAGATGAAGGTAAACTTGAGGAGGCCAAATCAAAACTAACAGAAGCCTCTGATACTTTGCTGTATATATTGGAAGAAAACTGTAGTTTGGCTAAATGTGAAGATGCGCTCCGTAACTATGAACACTGGTAGAGTTATAACAAGGCCGGGCAATTTGCTCCGGGCCTTCGGCCCTCCGCGGGACAGCTTACCTTGTGCGCATTTTGCGCAGGTCGCTACGCTCCCATTTTCGCGCAAAACGCGCACAAGGTAAGCTGCCCCTGCCGGCGGCGTTATGCAATCATGAAAAAAATCATAGCAACAATCACATTTTCACTTATTTCGTCTCTCTCCTTTGGATTTCAGTGTGGGCCTGAGAAGGGCGAAGAAGAAAAGTTTAAAGAATCCAAATCTGTATTGCTGTTCCAGGTAGTGGCTACAGAGTTAAAGACCACAGAATTTGATGGGCAAGAAATTGGATACAGCCAGGCTACATACCGCTTGATTGAGTCCTTTAAAGGATCGGAAGAGAAAGAGGGTAAAGTTGTAGAGGTCTTGGGGTATGGTACTGGTTTGGTTGGTTTGATCCCGGGCATCTATTATTTGGCATTTGTCGGTGAGAGCAACGAGTATGCCAAATACCCTTGGCTCACTATTTGTGACGTCGAGCTGTCAACTTTTAACATTGAGGGGGCTGAAGTTGAGAAAAAGCTCGAGAAAATCAGGTCCCTCAAGTAAATGCATAACAAAGCGCTGCAAAGGGACGGCTTACTTTGTGCACTTTATGTGCAGTCGCTTCGCTCCATATTTGCACATAAACTACACAAAACAAGCCGCCCCTGAGCGCGGCGTTATGCGTCTATAAATTCAGAGTGAAATGGAGTTTCAATGATGAAGTCTAAATTTTTTTCAGCTATAGCAGTCGTAGCTTTTACGGTAATCGCAGTAATTGCTGGTGTAAAAGCGTCACAAAATGGCTCTCCTGATATGGCTGACCTGAAGATGCAATTAGAGAGCAATAAAACGCAAATTAGTGAGCTAACAGAGAAAATTGAAAAACTCGAAGCTCGCCTAGCCAATGTAGAGGTTGGCTTGGGTAAAACGCAGTCAGAGCTTGAGTGGAAAGTGCAGCCCTTGGCTTCAGAGGCTCAATAGCTCAATGGTAGTGCGTCACGCATAACCAAGCCAGGCAGTATGCTCCGGGCCTTCGGCCCTCCGCGGGACAGCTTACCTTGTGCATATTTTGCGCAGGTCGCTGCGCTCCCATTTTCGCGTAAAAAGCGCACAAGGTAAGCTGCCCCTGCTGGCGGCGTTATACATAAGTCGCGGCAAGACAATATGAAATACAAGCCGAACGAAATACCTTTGTTTACTCGATGGTTCAATACATTAATCGCGCTGGCGCTGCTGATCTATGGAGGGTATGGGGTATACGTTAACGATCTTGCGCTACCTACTAGACGCGGAAATTGGTTACATCTTCAAGATGGACCCGCAATCCTTCACTACATTGCATTTTGTTGTGCTTCAGTCGTCTTGCTCTCTGTCGTACTGGATCACTACGATAAGCGCAATAATGAAAACAAATATAGAGCTTTTTCGACTTGGGGTACTCGTGTGGCATGGGTACTTTTTGGGGTTTCACTGGTCTGGCACATTACTGGAGCCCCCCATGTATAACAATCACAGGCAATAGAGCTACGCCCCTTCGGGGCTCCGCGAGACGTCTTACCTTGTGCACATTTTGCGCGGGTCGCTTCGCTCCCATTTTCGCGCATAATGCGCACAAGGTAAGCCGCCCCTGCTGTGGGCGTTATGCTTCATTCAGAGAAAACAACATGAAAAGAATAATCTCAATAACTTTCACCATTTTGGCTGTTTCTGGCTGTAAAACCACGTCCGTAAAAAATGATGTAGATACAGCATTCCAAATAGCACACTTGGAATACTTAGGGAAAAAACTTTACGATGCTGTCCTTTCGGAAGATGGAAGCTCGCCCTACACAAGCAGAGAGCAAGATCTTTTAGAAATGTCTAAAGATCTTGTGTGTGAAGGAAAGTACAAGGCCGTATCTGTAGTAGATGAAAAGTTTGAAACTGAAAATATATATCTGGTACTAAGTCCAGAGAAGGACTCTGGTGTTCAATTTGGGCGTCACCTGAAGTTTCGGTTCAGGTTAGGCACAAATGATATTGTAGATGTATCTCCATCTACAAAAACCTGTTTATTGGTCCCTGCTGAGGGAGATAGCATTCCCTTCTCTACACACCTGGTTTCTAACGTGCCAACTGAATTCCATGTGTTTTTGAGTCTTTACCACGAAAAACCAATTTATGTCAGCACTTCTACCGGCCTCTGGAGTGTAGAAGCGGGTAAGGCCGCCTTGGTAAAGTAAAAGCATAACAATGCGCTGCAGGCCGACGTCTAACTTTTTGCACTTTATGCGCGGTCGCTACGCTCCTATTGTCGCGCATAAAGCGCACAAAGTTAGCCGCGCCTGAGCGCGGCGTTATGCGTAATCGAGAAGAACATGACAAGAGATAAAAAGATAGTTTTGGGAATAGTGTTTGGTTTTACTTTATTCTCAGTTTCTAGCTGGTTTCCTAATCCGGAACTTAAAGATTTGGTGAGAACTGCACTTGGGGTCGCATTAAGTGTATGTCTCTACTTAGGCTATTCGTGGTCGCGCTGGGTTATGGGGGTATTGTCAGCACTAGCGGTGCTCGTAGGTGTGCTTTCACTTGTTTCAAGTTCTGTCAGCGTAGAGCAGATAGTTATCATTGGTCTAATGTTAGGTTTTTACGGCTATGCTGCTTTTATTTGCTCAATCCAAATTTACTTAAGTCACACTTTAAAGGTGAACGCGCATAACAAAGCCAGGCAGTTTGCTACGGGCCTTCGGCCCTCCGCGGGACAGCTTATCTTGTGCACGTTTTGCGCGGTCGCTGCGCTCCCATTTTCGCGCAAAACGCGCACAAGATAAGCTGCCTCTGCTGGCGGCGTTAACTGTAAAGTGACTGGAAGTGAATAAATATATAAATGCTCTGTTACTCATGCTTTTCATCGCCCATGCAAATGCTGCAATCCCGAGGGAGAAGGAAGTTCCAGGAGAGAAAGAAAATCTCTCTATCGCAGTTCCGGATGGTGAAAGTTTTTCAAACGTAAGGGCACTATGGTTTCAAAGAGTCCAAGAAAAATGTAACTTTAAAGAATTCAATATTATTCAGTACTCTGAGCGGCATGAAATGTACGGGGATGCACTTTCGCTAAATCCGGCAACCGGAAAATACGAGGCTCCTAAATTTCCTGCGTCAGTGTCAGGTGTGTTCCAATGCCTCGAAGACAGTTAACAAGGCCGGGCAATTTGCTGCGGGCCTTCGGCCCTCTGCGGGACAGCTTACCTTGTGCACTTTTCGTGCAGGTCGCTACACTCCCATTTTTGCACAAAAAGTGCACAGGATAAGCTGCCCCTGCCGGCGGCGTTATGTGTAAGGATTTTCCACAAAGGAGGTGGAAATAGCATGATGTATAGTGTGCCGTTTGAAGAGGTCAATGCATCTGAATATGAGAAGGAAATCAAAGGTTATTTAGATACGAAATCTGATGTAAATTCGGTCGTTAGTCCCCAAGAAGTCGTTAGATCTTTCTGGAGAGTCTTTGAGTTGGTTTTGAATTCTTGCCAACAAATGAAACACTGTCATGGTGAACCTATCGGCTACTTCTCAGTTTTAGATGAAAAAATCAGCTCTAAAAAAATCTGTATCAAAGGCAAGCTTAGTTGGGAAGATATGTATGGAGCTCGCTTTAGTTTTTTTCAGATTGATATAGATCGAAGAAGCCCAAAATTACTTTACTCAATAAAAATTCTCCGTCGCAGTACTAAAGTTCAAAAACAATCGATCTATATCGGGAAGACGCACTCCGATTGGCTTGTCGGGTACAGAGCGATCGATTTCGAGCTGGAAGCTTATGGCCCCGATTTGTACAGTCCTGGTGAATACCGCGCTCGACGCCTAGAAGAGTATGATCCGGGTTTTAATGATTTGGAAGAATTTAGAAAGAGGCGTGAGAAGCTTAGGGAAAGCAAGTGACAACCGTAGCAAGTTAGCGTTAGAACTCTGTAGGAAATTTTTCTTTGGGATTTTGCACTCGATAATGCGGGATTATCACAGCTTGGAGTGCACATAACAAACGGCTGTTATCGCCCCTCTGGGGCTGGGACGGCCTTTACGCTGCTTCGCAGCTCCAAGTCCGCCCCAAAGCCGGGCGTTAAAAGTCAAAATGAAGAACATCGTTGCCCAGCTAATTATATGTGGTGTGATGACCATATTTCTCGGTGTCGCTCTTTACTACGCGGAGCTATTCGATCATTACAGCGAAGATAATATATATCGCGGTCATTA
This sequence comes from Microbulbifer aggregans, assembly GCF_001750105.1. Lineage (NCBI taxonomy): Bacteria > Pseudomonadati > Pseudomonadota > Gammaproteobacteria > Cellvibrionales > Microbulbiferaceae > Microbulbifer > Microbulbifer aggregans. Next base: position 3,457,924 of record NZ_CP014143.1, on the reverse strand, counting down.
TGCTGCAGGATTCGAAATGAGCAGTTTCATTCCATGTGATAAGAATGGATACTGGTGGGTGAGCACTGATGAAAAATCAGCACTTTACAAAGAATATGAAAGAGTATCCGACGAATACGAGCCAGTTTATATGGAGCTAGTGGGTACTTTAAGCGAGCGTGGCTACTATGGACACTTTGGGGTAAGCGAAAGAGAGCTTATCGTTCTGGAGGTCCTATCATTAGGTGCAAAAACTGGTTCATGTGAGTTGTGACAGCTGCGAGCGTTCGCACTTTTAACAATCGGCTGTTATCTCCCCTCCGAGGCTGGGAGGCCTCTCCGCTGCTTCGCAGTTCCAAGTCCGCCCCAAAGCCGGGCGTTAAGAGAATTCGTATTTCTCGTTTTCGGGGGGGCGACTGCGCTCAGCCTTTTGGAGGCGCGATCCGGCTGGATTGGCATGCACTCGGTGAACGAGATGGCCATGGTATGAGAAGATTCCAGGGTTGGCCATTTGGAATCAATGTTCTTCAGTCGTTTTAAAAGCTGGGCCAGTCTTGCAGTTAAGATATTTCCTGGCGGCAGCAGTTCATGTTGCTTGACGCAAGGAGAGGGTTTTGTTTGCTCGTCACCTTGTGGTAGAAACCACTATTGTCTATTTGTAACGGAGCAGGGTTTTGTTAAGGATAACTATCGTTTTATTTGTTTCGGCCATTTTTTCTGGTTCGGTCGGTAGCGAGGAGCGTAAATCACCAAAAGAGTATCAGCTCACTACAGCCAACCATCAGGCTTATAAGATATATGTGTTTGAACCCGCAGATGCCGCTCGTTCCGGTAGTGCAGTGATCACAGTGCACGGTGGCGGCTGGAGGTGGGGCAAGGCTGAGTGGACATTCAATGCCGCGGAGATGTTTGCAAATGCTGGCATGTTGGCCGTTGCTGTAGCTTACAGGCTCTCAAACAATGACGTAACTCCCGTCGAGGCTTTGGAAGATGTTTGCGAAACGCTGGTGTGGGTCAGGGAGCGGGCGGAGAAGCTTTCAGTGAATCCCCATAAAATTGCTGCGTATGGTGTCTCGGCGGGTGGACATTTAAGTGCTCTTGCAGCTACTAAGGGTTGTGGTAATGAGCTTGGCTCACTGAGTAATGGTGGACCGGATCTTCTTTTACTTTGGTCGCCAGCGCTTGATGTGGAGCGAGATGGCTGGTTCAAAAAGCTGTTGCTCGGAAAGAGTTCTGCCGCTGATAACTCTCCGATTGCAACATTGACCGGGGCCATGCCTCCAGTATCCGTCGTGCAGGGGGAGCTGGATTCGCTCACTCCCATGTCTGGTGCCGCCGAGTTCTGCGAAAAGGTCGAGGCTGTGAACGGTATTTGTGAGCTGAATCTTTATGAGGGGGTTGGCCACCTGCTGACTCGCAACCTGGAAAACCAAGAAAGTGATTTCGATCCCGACCCCAAATTTGTTAAGGATGGTCGAAAGAAACTGATGAGCTTTCTGGAGCAGCGTGGCTTTATTGACATGTAAGATGACAATAGCGTCGCTCGTGAAAGCCGTTAATTGGTGACTTAGTCAAACCCCCGCCTCTGTTGACTCAGTAACAGTTCCAGCGCATCTGGCTGCAGCTGCCGATTGACGGTAATTGCGTAGAAGTGCTCGTACACATCCGGCAGGGTGAAGTAGGTCGCCAGTTTTCCACTCGCCAACTCGTCTCTCACTACCACACTCGGCATCACGGCCACCGAGCCGCTGTCGCGGGCCAGTAGTCGCAGCATGGCCATGTCGTCTACTTCGGCCTGGATCTGCGGGTCGAACTGCCAAAGACTGCAAAAGGCGTCGAAGGCCTGACGCATCTCACTGCGTTGGCCGGGCAGCAGCCACCTGAGGTCGGCGTAGTTCTCCGGGAAGGCTTTGTCGGGCTTCTGGTCGGGCGGGCCGATGACTGAGAGGGGCTGGCTGGCTACCCGCTGTACCTGCCAGGGGCGGCGCGGATCATCGCCGACATTGGTGTTGGTCAGGACCAGATCCAGCTCGTGATTGGCGAGTCCGTCCAGGAGGGATGGCATGGGCAGACTCTGCAGGCTGAATCGCTGTCCCGGGTCGCTGAGCAGCGGGGCGATGAATACCTCGATAAAGTTTCGCGACATGGTGGCCGCCATGCCGATGCGCAAAGTCTGGTGCACCGGATTGATTCCCTGCCGCACCAGCGCTTCCAGTTCCTCACCTTTCCTGAAAATGTCGTTGGCATAGGCGAGTACCTGCTGCCCCGCCTCGGTCAGCTGGAGCTTGCGCCCCTGGCGGTGGAACAGCTGCTGGCCGAGATTGTCCTCCAGCTGGCGGATCTGTGTGGATAACGCCGACTGGGAGACGTGCAGCTGATTGGCGACCTGGGTGAGGTTGCCACCCCGGGCCACCTGCCAGAAGTAGTAGAGATGGTGATAGTTCAGTCGGCTCATAGTTCTGCTTTAGAGAACGATTGATAAATTAATATCAATTTTACCTAACCCTTGTGCCTGTGGATACTGCGCCCCGTCGCAAATCAACCATGGGGACTGGGATGCAAGCACACTTTCTGGACTGGCTGTTGGCACTGTTGGTATCGCTCTATCCGCTGGCGGCGCTGCTGCGTGTGCGCTGGTCGGTGGCGATCGGCATGGCCGGCCTGGCGTTGGCTGCGGGTCTTGGCAGTGCGACTCTGCAGTGGCTGACTGATCTCGCCCCGGGCCGCTGGTTCAGCCCCCACCCGGCGAGCCCGGTGGTGGCTCTGATCGTTACTTTCATCGGCTTCCTGGTGCTGCGCTTCTCCCGCAATTACCTCGCGGGTGAGCCGCGGCTGGGCGTCTTCCAGCGCCGTGTTCTCTGGTTGCTGGGTGGCGTCGTGCTGGTGGTGACCACCAACCATGCGCTGATGCTGCTGGCGGGTTGGGTCGGCATCAGCCTGGCGCTGCATAGCCTTTTGCTCTTCTACCCGGAGCGCCCGCGGGCGCAGCTGGCGGCGCACAAGAAGTTCCTGCTGGCGCGGTTGGCTGAACTCTCGCTGGCGATTGCCCTGTTACTGCTCTACCTCCATCACGGCAGCCCCTGGCTCAGCGATATCTTCTCCACGGCTGATGCGCTGTCGCTGCAACAGCAGGTAGCGATCATCCTGATCGCGGTGGCGGCACTGATCAAATGTGCCCAGCTGCCGGTGCACGGCTGGCTGATCCAGGTGGTGGAGGCGCCGACGCCAGTGTCGGCACTGCTGCACGCCGGCGTGATCAACCTTGGCGGATACCTGCTGATTCTGGCCGCGCCATTGCTGGCGGTGTCGGCGGCAGCTCAGTGGTTGGTGTTGGTCGTGGCCGGGCTCACGGTGGTCGTGGCCACCCTTGCCATGTGTCTGCAGACCAGCGTCAAAGAGCGGCTGGCTTGGTCGACCAGTGCGCAGATGGGCCTGATGTTGCTGGAGTGTGCCCTTGGTCTCCATGCACTGGCACTGCTGCACCTGGCAGCGCACAGTTGCTACAAGGCGCACGGCTTCCTCGCTGCCGCCGACAACATGAACAAGGTGCTGGCGCAGAAGCTGGCCGGGCCACCCCGTTGGCGCTACCGGGTGTTGCCGGTGCTGGCCCTGAGTCTCGGCCTCTGGCTGCTGGGGGTTACCCCGGTCGCGCTGGCCTTACTGGCGCTGACCCTGGTTATGGTCGGTCCCTTGGGCGGATTGCTGATCGCTGTTGCCTACCTCGCCCAGAAAACCCTGTTTGAAACGCTGTTGCCCAGCCCCTTTGCACCGAGCTGGCCGGAGACCCTCTGGGTGTGTGTGATAGCACTGCTGCTACTGGCCGGCTTTATGGCCCAGGGCGATCCCAAACGCGTCCGTTTCAGGCACTGGCTGCACGCCGGCCTGTTCCTCGATCACTGGGCGACGCGCCTGACGCTGGCAGTCTGGCCCGCCCCCATCGAGCAGCTTGCGCTTCTCTCCGCTGCAAAACGTAACAAGGAGTCCTGGTCATGAGCCTTACCGATGCCTGTGCCCGCATTGCCCCGGCGTGGCCGCTGGATCAGCTGATCGCGGTCAACCCCTGGTGGCCGCTGGTGGATCAGCCCATGCCGGAAGTTTCGGCACGATTGGCTGCACTGGGTGGTGTGCGTTGCCTGATGAGTGTGGATCACTACCGGTCTCAGAATATCAGTGCGGTCGCGCTGGCCGCTGCGGCCGAGGAGCAGGGCGTGCCGCTGGCTGAAGTCCAGACCTGCCGCGACACCGCGGCACCGCGGCACTGGCAGTCGCTCGCAGCAATGCATCAACAGAGTGAAGCCTTCAGCTGGCGCGATGCGATCGTCGACCAGATCAGTCGCTGCTGTGCCATGTACTGGCAGGAAGCGGATCAGCTCTACCGACACTGGCTGGCACATACCCGCGATGAAAAAGGGCTCGCCTTGCTGATGGGCTGCCCCGAGTTGCGAAAATTACTGAAAAAGCTGCCTGATAATGCCGAGGCAATGCTGGAGCTGGCGCAGACTGCGCTGGGCATCCGCGAGGAGGATGCCTGCTCCCTGGGTCACGGCTGGCTACTGGAGATCAACGGTTGGGCGTCTGCCGCAGCCTACCAGCACTGGCAGGCCGATCTGGCTGGTGAGGAGCGCCAGTGCCTTCAGCAACTGTTGGCGATCCGGCTGGCCTGGGAGTGGCTGACCCTGCAGCTGGCAGGGCAAGAGCTGCTGGCCAGTTGGCAGCAGCAATCCATTCCGTTGCTGATCGAGGCGCACCGATCACATCAGCGCCTGGCCTGGGTCTGGCAGAGGGCCGCTGAGCTCGACTATCAGCACGGCCTGGCTCGTGAACTGGCACAGCCGGCCGAGCCCCAGCAAAGCACGAGGTTGCAGGCGGTCTTCTGCATCGATGTGCGCTCAGAGCCGATGCGTCGGGCGCTGGAAGCACAGCACGCGGGGATCGAAACGCGGGGCTTCGCCGGCTTCTTCGGCCTGCCGCTCGGCTATCGTCCCGCCGGCGGAAAGTACCAGCGTCCGCAATTGCCTGGACTGCTGGCGCCGCAGATTTGGGTGCGCGAGGCACAGCCGGCCAAGCCCGGCCCAATCAAGTTAAAGCGCAAGACTTACTGGCAGCGATTGATGGCGGCCTCACCCGGTACCTTTGGTGCGGTGGAGGCAACGGGCCTTGCCTATGCCGCCCGCCTGGTAAAGCGCAGTTTCTGGCCGAGCGCGCCGCAGCAACCGGTGAACCGGCTGTTGAGGGAGTCCCGAGGGGAATTTGTACTGGAGGATGCCAGCGGCCCCCTCAGCGTCGAGCGTCAGGCTGAGTTGCTGGCCGGGGTGCTCAACGCGATGGGGCTCACCGAGCCCGCACCACTGGTATTGCTTGTCGGGCATGGCAGCAGCACCTGTAACAACCCCCATGCCGCGGGGCTCGATTGCGGTGCCTGCGGTGGTCAAAGCGGCGAACTCAATGTGCGCGTGCTGGCCCAGCTGGCCAATGATCCGGCGGTGCGGGAGAAGCTTGCCCGAACTCATGGCATTTTTCTGCCGCCGGGCAGCCGCTTTGTGGCCGCTCTGCACGATACCACCGCCGACAATATTCACTGTTTCGACGAGGTGGATGCCGAGGTAAAGGAATGGTTGTCCCGGGCGGGCGAGCAGGCCCGTGCGGAGCGGGCGCCGCGCTTCGGCGAGGCCAGTGGTAAGTCTCTTGAGCGGCGGGGTTGGGACTGGTCCCAGACCCGGCCCGAATGGGGGCTTGCCGGCAATGCTGCTTTTGTGATCGCGCCGCGTGCACTGACCAGGAATGCGAACCTGGGCGGGCGGGTATTCCTGCACGATTACGACTGGGAAGCGGATAGCGGCTACCGCCAGCTGGAAACACTACTGACGGCGCCGATGCTGGTCACCCACTGGATCAACATGCAGTACAACGCCTCGGTAACCGATCCGCAGCGCTACGGCAGCGGCAACAAGATTTTGCATAACCTGGTCGACAACCTCGGCGTGCTCGAAGGGCAGGGCGGGGATCTCCGGATTGGTCTCTCCCTGCAGGCGGTGAACGACGGCAAGAACTGGCAGCACCGCCCACAGCGACTGTGTGTAGTGGTCGCGGCACCGGCAGAACCGCTGCGGGCGCTGGTCAGCAAGCACGGCGTAGTTCGTCAGTTGGTGGATAACCACTGGCTGACCCTTTTGCGCCTCGATGAGGACGGCAATTTATTCCGGCTTTACCGCGGTGAATTTCGACAGGAGGTTTTGTAACAACCTGGCAGGGAGGTTTTGTCTGGCCATGACACAGCAGTGCAGATGGGAGCTTCTCTCGATGCATTGTCGGGCAGGCGTCATTTAGGGTTTAAACTTTTCAATCGTTAACCGGATAACCCGCTCAGCTGGTTCCGGAAGGGTGTGGCTTGTGAAAACCGAATATCTCGACAAGGGTTCCATCAACCGGGCAGCCGAATTGCTCTCCGCTGGGGAGCTGGTGGCACTGCCCACTGAAACTGTCTATGGCCTGGCGGCCGACGCGTGCAACCGGGCGGCGGTCGCCGCCACTTTTCAGGCCAAGGGGCGGCCGGCGGATCACCCGTTGATCGTGCACCTGAGTAGTGTGGAAGAGATGGCTTTCTGGGCGGCGTCAGTACCTCAGGAAGCCTGGGCGCTGGCGAACAGGTTCTGGCCGGGCCCGCTGACACTGCTGCTGCGAAAAGGAAAGCGGGTTCCAGATGTGATCACCGGTGGGCGCGACACCGTCGCCCTGCGTTTGCCAGCACACCCAATGTTCCTCCTGGTGCTGAAGCGGCTGGGCCGCGCGGTTACCGCACCGTCGGCCAATCTCCACAAGCGCCTGAGTCCGACATCGGCGGGGGACGTGCAGCGCGAGCTGGACGGCCGCATCGGGGCGGTGCTCGATGGCGGCGACTGTGCATTGGGGCTGGAGTCGACAATCCTCGATTTAACCGGTTCGCCACGTATTCTGCGTCCGGGGCCTGTTAGCGCCATGGAGATCGAGGCGTGCCTGGGAGAGACGGTAATTCAGCCGCTGGAGCATTCGGTCGCCGTCGCGGGCAATATGCGCGAGCACTATCGTCCCCAGGCGCCGGTCTGGCTCGTGCCAGCGGGGGCCCTCAATGCGGTGGTAGGCCAGGTGGAGTCAGAGCGATTCGGTGTGCTTCACATGCCGGGTAACCGGCCTCCGACGGGTCGCTGCATCGAGATGCCACCCGCTGCACAGGATTTCGGAGCGCTCCTCTACAGACAGATGCGAAACATGGACGAGAGTGGCTGCGAGGCGATCCTCGTCGAGGAGCCACCGGCAGATGCCGCCTGGTCCGCCATCCATGACCGCCTGCACCGTGCCGCCCTGTCCGTTGCCACCGAAGCTCGAGTGATCAATGAGGCGCTGCAGCTGCAAGCGGTGAAAGCCGGTTAGGGGAGAGGGTCGGGAGAGGAGATCCCGATTTATATCGGCGGGTGACCAGCCCAGGAGCAGGGCTCCGGGGCTGTCCTCGCAGGATTTCGATCTGCTCCTCCCGTTCTAAAGCGCTGTAGTGATAACCCTCAACAGCGTTATGGCCGGTATTGCTCATCAATTTGCAGGCTGCCATTTTTTGCCTGGCTGTAGGCAGTCAATGGCAGCACAATGGTATCTGTCGCTGCGGAGGCGACGCTGTCGACAAAATATAGCCCAAGCTGCCAATTGAAGTAAATCGAATTGTTGTTGGAGTTCATCTTGCACAAGTTGTAAGCGACACCGCTGTAGATTCTCGGTAGAGACTCGCAATTCGATTCCTGACGTTTGAGGTTTGCCGCTATTTCCCTGTCTGAACTGGTTAGAGTCGTCGTTGTGCCGCATGCTGTCAGAAGGACGGGCATAACAAAAATCGAAAACTGCTTCATTATTTTAATCCTTGATCCTCAAGATAAAGCCACGCCCGAAGAAGGAAACGTGGCTTGAGCCTTAGGCACCAGTCAGGGTGGCTGTGCTGTCAGAATTGGTAGCCGAAATAGAGGCCGTATTCTACCCCTGAATCAAACCCTTCCCGAGGCTCCAGGAAGTATTCCGGATGATCGGTGACACTGTTGTGTCGATAGGTTTTGCCAACACTCAGCCCTGTAAGAAAGCCGGCCTCGTCGTAGCTGTTGAAATAAAATGTATACGTGGCGGCGATGAAGCTTCGATAGGTGTCCTTGTATGGGACCAGGGTGGGCTGATCTGATGCCGGGTCGGGATAGAATCCTCCTGGTATATCGTCCTTTTTCGTGCGGATGGCGAGGCCGAGACTGTGCCTGTCGAAAAGCGCTTTTTCCCAGCCCAGTGTTAACCCGTATTCATCATCGTGAGCACGAGGTAGGTTTGCAAAACCGGCCCCCACATAAAATTTATTGGTATTGATGCCCGCTGAGTACTTGATACCAGCGAAACCACCGTACTGCGTGCCAAGTCCGAGCCCAAAACTCGTGTCGATATCGGCCATGGCCAGGGAGGGCAGCAGTGCGCCAAGCAGAGCCAGCTGTTTCATTTTGCTTCCTTGTAACGTGATTAGGCAATGCTCTGATGTACCTGCTGGGTAAAAAGTTCTACAAAAAAATTAAAATAAAGGAATTTATCGCTGGTCCCATCGCTTGGCAAGGCGGGAGCAAGGCTCCGTTCTAGCCTGGCCTGTGCGCCCACTGTCGGAGTGCAGGAATCTGCTGCTGGTAGCCAGCGCCATAGAGCGGGGGAGATAGCTCTGCCGGAGACCGCTCAGTGGGGGGCGCACTGGGCCCAAGGGCAACAGCAAGTGTGCTCGATCCGAGGGCGATAAAGCGGTTCGTCTCCTGGATGTCTGGGTGTTCGCATCGGTGACGAGAGTCAGCGGATAAAACGAAGCCACCGCCACAAGCTGAGAATCTCCGCCAGAGCACCTGCAAAATAGGTCAGTGCTGCGGCCTTCAGCACCGAGCGGATTGCCGGCAGGTGCTGCCTCGGCACATACCCTTCTTCCAGTATCGGCAGTGCCTTGTTGAAGCTGGCATCGTATTCCTCGGGGAGGATGGCGGCATACATCAAGGCCGAGGCCAGCATCGTGATAATGCCGAGGCCGATGGCCAGGGCAAACAGGTGCGGGATTTTTACTACCAGGGCGACAGTCGAGAGAAACAGGAGAAGGCCTGTACCGATTTTCCGAATAAAGAATGCCTTGCCCAGGTGTTTCTGTCTCAGGTGGCTGACAGGTTCGTTGCGAATGAATTGAATCGCATGGCCCACCTCGTGTGCGGCCACGGCGACCGCCGTCAGTGACTTGCCATCATGGACACGGGGGCTGAGGGAAACGATCTTTTCCGCAGGGTTGTAATGATCCTGGTCCGGCTGGCCACGCTCGACAGTGACACCCTCCAGCGCGAAGCGCTCCACGAGGTGGCGCGCCAGCTCCCCGCCGGTCCCGGGCATGGCTTCCACCTGTTTTGAGTGGCGCCACATCACGAAGCGCACCCAAAGTGATGGGCCGTACACCAGCAGTGCAAAGAGCAGTGCCCCCAGTCCGAAAATCATGGCCGGTATCCCGTTGCTGAACAGTCCGGCGCCGGGGAGGAATTCCCGGGCGCCGGGCCAAGAGTCTATCCGAAAAACCGGAGGGTGGATCAACCTCTGGATTTGAAGGGCTGGTTCAATGGCGGGAGGGAATGGCCTGAACCACCTTCAGGAAGTACTCCCAGAAATTCCCCACGCTCTCGATATGTACCCGCTCTTCCGGCGAGTGCGCGCGGCGGATGGTGGGGCCGAAGGAGACCATGTCCCAGTGGGGGTAGGGCTTGGCCAGCAGGCCGCACTCGAGGCCGGCGTGAATGACCTTCACCAGCGGTTCTTCGCCGGTCATATCCTGGTAGACATCCTTCATCAACTTCAGCAGCGGCGAGTGGATGTTGGGCGTCCAGCCGGGGTAGGCGTTGTCCAGTGATACCTTGGCACCAGTTAACTCAAAGGTGGCGGCAACGTTGAGGCCGTGGTCGTCACGGGCGCTGTCGGACAGGCTGCGTACCAGGCACTGGATGCGTACCTGATGCTGGCCGTCCACCTCCTCGGTGACGACGCGGGCCAGGTTGTTGGAGGTATCGGCGATGCCTTCCAGGTCAGTGCTCATGCGGGCGACCCCGTTGGGGCAGCAGCGAATGGCGCGGATCAACTTCTGTTGCGTGGCCGGGTCCATCACGCTCGCGGGCCTGTCGGTTTCCTCGATGGTGATTTCCAGCTTGGCTTCGTTGTCCAGCTCCGCCTTGATGACGGCGGTTTCCTGCAGCACGATTTCCATCAGCCGTTCGGCGTGCTCTGCCGGTACGGTAATGGTGCTGAATGATTCACGCGGAATGGCGTTGCGCAGGCTGCCGCCGTCGAGGCTCGCGGTGTGCAGGTCGGTGATTTCGCGCAGGGCGATATCAATAATGCGGTTGGCGATCTTGTTGGCGTTGCCGCGACCCTTGTCGATGTCGAGGCCGGAGTGACCACCGCGCAGACCGCGCACGCTCAGCCTGAATGCCCTGTGATCCGCCGGCATACCAGTGGCGGAATAGGGCAGGGTGACATTGATATCCACACCGCCGGCGCAACCCACGTACAGTTCGCCCTCGTCCTCGGTATCTAGGTTTAGCAGTAATTCTGCCTCGAAGTGGCCCGGCTGCAGGTGCTTGGCGCCGGTCATGCCGGCTTCCTCATCGATGGTGAGCAGCGCTTCCAGCGGCGGGTGCGGGATGTCGGTGCTTTCCAGCAGGGCGAGGATGGCGGCGACGCCGATGCCGTTGTCGGCGCCCAGGGTAGTGCCCTCAGCGGTTACCCATTCGCCCTCAACATACGCTTTGATGGGGTCTTTGAGAAAGTCGTGGTCGGTGTCGGCATTTTTCTGCGGCACCATGTCCACGTGGCTCTGCATGGCCAGCGTCTTGCGGTCTTCCATGCCCGGCGTGGCGGGCTTCTTGATAATGATATTGCCGATCTGGTCCAGCTTGACGTCCAGACCGCGCTCTTTACAGAAGTCGAGGATGTAGGCCACCACCTTTTCTTCGTGCTTAGAGGGGCGGGGGATTTCGCAGAGTTTGGCGAAATGCTTCCACAGTGGTGTTGGGTTGAGCTCGGCAATACTGGTCATTATTGGGCCCCTTGTATTTGTTGCTGGCTATTGCTTCTAGCAGTGTTTCTTTTGGAATTTACTGGTTGCTGGCCAACCGGTTGTGGCGGTGGCCAGTCAGTGCCGGAGTCCAGTGGTACTGAATTCCGGCCTTCGCCGGAATGACGAAAGTGTAGGTTGGCGGGCACGGGGCGTGCCCGCCCGATGGAACTCGGTTATTGGGCCGAAGCGGATTCCAATACTTCCAGGGCGATGCGGCGCTTGTCCACGTCCACACCGCTGACTTTGACAGTCACCGGCTGCTCCAGACGGAAGGTCTGGCCCTTGTGGGTGAGCGTCAGGTGTTTGCCGTCGAATTCCGGCGGGTTCTTCTTGTCGCCGTTCATACGCACGAAGCCGTCGATGCCGTTCGCATCGAGGCGCACACCGATGCCGGCGCCGTTGACCTGCGTGACCTTGCCGGTGAACTCCTGGCCCACCTTGTCCTGCATGAACTGGCAGTAGAGCCACTGCTCCAGCGCACGATTGGCCTGGCGGCCGCAGATCAGGCTTTGCTGCAGGGCCTCAACATTTGTGTCGTCCAGGGCTGGCAGTTGCTCCTCTTCGACTGCGGTACGCAGCACGCGGTGATTGTGCAGGTCGTTGTACTTGCGGATCGGCGAGGTAACAGTGGCATAGCTTTCCAGGCCAAGGCCCAGGTGGGCGCCGGGAGTGTTGGACAGCTGGCCGGGGCGCAGCATACGTTTCAGGACGGCCAGCAGGTTCTGCATCTGCGGCTCGTCGTGAGTCTCGAGGTATTTCACCAGTGCCAGATAATTGTCCAGCTGGTGCAGGTCTTTCTCGGCGTGCTCTGGCAGGTATTCCTTCAGCAGGCTCTTCACCTCACCCATGCGCTCATCGCGGAAGCCCAGGTGCACGGAGAAGCAGCCCTGGTTCAGTTCCGCCAGCTTCTGCCCCATGGAGATATTGGCGGCGAGCATGGCCTCTTCCACGATGCGCTGTGCGGCGTTGCGCTCCAGTTTCTCGATGCGGGCAATCTTGCGCTGCTCGTTGAGGTAAATCGCGTAATCCGGACGGTCTTCCATCATCAGTGAGTGGCCGGCGCGGTAGGCAGTGCGGGATTCTGCCATGGTGGCGAGGTTGCGCAGGCTCTCCTGCTGTTCCGCCGGGACTGCACTGTCGTCTCCCTCGAGGAACTTAGCCACCTGGTTGTAGCTCAGTTTGTGCTGCGAGCGAATGGCGGCAAACTCGTAACTGGACTCGCCGAGGCTGCCGTCGCTATCGACATCGACATGCAGTACCAGTACCGGGCGCAGTTCACCTGGCAGCAGGGAGAACTGGTGCTCACACAAGTCCCGGGGCAGCATCGGCAGGGTCTCGCCGGGCAGGTACTGGCTGTGGGCGCGCTTGAAGGCCTCTTTGTCTAGCGGGGTGCCCGGTTCGATCAGGCTGGAGGGATCGGCCACGGCCACATGCAGGGTCCAGCCTCCATCTCGAGCGGTTACTGCCAGGGCATCATCCATATCGCGGGTGGATTCGGCATCGATGGTGACGAAGCCCAGCCCCGAGAGGTCCTGGCGCTGGCTGACCACTGATTCCAGCTTACCGGCAATATCCTGTGCCTGCTCCAGGGCCGCTTTGCCGAAGGCTTCAGGCAGTCGGTGCTGAGCCACTACATAGGCGTGCTCGATGCCGGGCATATCCGGCTTGCCGATCACGGTTTCTACCCTGGCCTGGGAACGGCCATCCTTGAACGGGTGCCGGTTGATGGTGCAGGCGATGAAGTCACCGGGCTGGGCTTTGCCACGGCCTTTGGGTGGCAGGAAGATCCAGCGGGTGAAGCCCGGCAGACTCGGTTGTACAAAGTGACCCTGGCCGCGCTGAACGTATTGCCCAACCAGGTACTTGAGCTCGGACTCCAGCAGGGTGTCCAGTTCGGCGGACAGCTTGCCTTTCTCTTCGTCATTCAGGCTGACCCGTACCCGGTCGCCGGGGAAAACGCGTTCCATTTCTGCCGGGGGCAGGAAGGCCTCGCGCCCGTCATCCAGGGTGACAAAGCCGAATTTGCCATTGCTGCCGCGCACTTGGCCCTCGGCAAACTCCTTGGTGGAGCGGATATCGGTCTTCAATTGGGAGAGTTGCTTGAGGGCGTCGGCATTCAGCATTGCGGAGTCTCTGCGGGTATTCGGGGTCATTAGTGGGCGCGGATTCTACCAGACCAACACGGAGGGGCCAGTGACAGCTTGACGTCGAGGTCACAGCAAGAGTGACTGCGCGGGCAGGTTTGTTCCTGTGTGACCCCTCATCCTAATAATTGCTTGATGACGTGATGGTTTCGCCCGTCTAGCGTCGGATTGTGCAAAATTTGCAAACTCTATATCCCATCGCTAGATATAATCTTATCTTCCGATAAAAACAGAAACGGGCTGTGGTCGTTCCCCAGCTGTAGAACCGGTCTCCGGAGAGGAACACAGAATGAGTATTTTTTCCCATCCCGCCTATGACAAGCACGAACAAGTTGCTTTCTATCAGGATGCCAAAAGCGGCCTGAAGGCGATTATTGCGGTGCACAACACCAATCTGGGACCCTCACTGGGTGGCTGTCGCATGTGGCCGTACGCCGATGACGGCGAGGCCCTCAACGACGTACTGCGCCTGTCCCGCGGTATGACCTACAAATCTGCCATGGCCGGCCTGAAGCTGGGCGGTGGCAAGTCTGTGATTATCGGCGATCCGCGCAAAGAAAAGTCTCCGGAACTGCTGCGTGCCATGGGTGACTTCATCAACACCCTGGGTGGCCGCTACATTACCGCCGAAGACTCGGGCACCAGTGTCGAAGACATGCACGTGATCGGCGAGCGCACCAAGTTCGTCTCCGGTGTGATCGAAGGCTCCGAACACGGCGGCGACCCGTCTCCCTCCACTGCCTATGGCGTTTTCGTGGGCTTGAAAGCAGCCGCTGAACACCGCTGGGGCAAAACCGACCTGAGCGGCCTCAAAGTGTCCCTGCAGGGCGTGGGCAATGTGGGTTTCCGTCTCGCCAAGCTGCTGAAAGAGGCGGGTGCCGAACTGTTTGTGACCGATATCTTCCAGGACAACATCGATCGCGCCGTCAATGAGCTGGGTGCTACCGCTGTTGGTGCCGATGAGATCTTCGACCTGGATGTGGACCTGTTCGCCCCCTGTGCCATGGGCGCGATCCTGAATGACGACACCATTGCCCGCCTGAAGGTGGGTGCGATTGCCGGCGCAGCCAACAACCAGCTGGCGGAAGAGCGTCACGCGGCAGTGCTGCGTGAAAAGGGCATCCTGTACGCGCCGGATTACGTGATCAATGCAGGCGGCATCATCGACGTTTATTACCAGCAGCAGGGCGATTACAAGCCTGCGCAGGTCAAAGAGCACATCGATACGATCGGCAGCACCATGCAGGAAGTCTTCCAGCGCGCTGACGAGACCGGTGAAACCACTGCACATGTGGCAGACCGGGTGGCCGAAGAGCGTTTCGGTCACGAAGACACATTGAAAAACGATACGGCGGCAGCCTGATCGGATTCGGAAGCGCTCGCCGTCCGGTGGCGCTTCTAGCAACGGGTTTCTCCCGGTGACGAGTGCATCGTCGCGACTCTCGTGAGGTATTTGATGGGCGCCAGTGGCGCCCATTTTTTTTGCCTCCTCGATGCTCCTGCCCGGGGCTTTCTCCTTGCAGTCCTCCAATCAGTCCCTGTTACTACACTTAGCCAGCAGGCTGACTCCGCCCGCAGAACTTTTGTGAAGGTGCTGAGTCTCCTTGTGTGCTGATCGATTTTCGGCCGCTGCTGTTTGCAGATTTTTCCACCTCTCTAAATCCGGATAAGGACATGGCGAACCCCTCAGTTCTGTCTTCTGTGGCCCTGGTGTTTATGTTGCTCGCAGGTTGTGGTGGCGAGCGTGGCGGTGAGGAAACCCACCGGGCCATGACTGTGGACCGAGAGGCAGCGGCAAGCAGCAAGGCTGCCGCCACCAGCGGCGATGCGTTTGTGGAGGCGCCTGAACTTGAGATTCCCTTCCACAAGGAGCGGCTGGATAACGGCCTCACTGTGATCGTGCACGAGGATCCGAAAGCGCCGGTCGTAGCCATCAACATCTGGTACAAGGTGGGTTCCAAAGACGAGCAGCCGGGCAAGACCGGCTTTGCACATTTGTTTGAGCACCTGATGTTCAATGGCACCGAAAACTATCCCGGCGAGTATTTCGAGCCGTTCCAGCGTTCTGGTGCCACCGATATGAACGGCACCACCAACAGCGATCGCACCAACTATTTCGAAACAGTTCCGAGGGGGGGCGTCGACATGGCCCTGTGGATGGAGTCGGATCGCATGGGGCACTTCAGCGGCGCGATTACCCAGGAGGTGCTCGATGAGCAGCGCGGTGTGGTCAAGAACGAGAAGCGCCAGGGGGAAAATGCGCCTTACGGCAAGGCCTTCGAGACTATCGCCCGCAGCACCTTTCCACCGCACCATCCGTATTCCTGGACCACGATCGGCTCCATGGAGGACCTGGATAACGCCAGTCTCGCGGACGTGAAACAGTGGTTTGCCGACTACTACCAGCCGGCCAATGCCATCCTCGTCATCGCCGGCGATATCACCGTGAAAGAAGCCATGGCGATGGCGCGGAAATACTTTGGTGATATTCCCAGCACCAGCGTGCCGCCGCGGGTACAAAACTGGGAAATACCCATGCATATCAACAAGCGCGAGGTGATGACTGACCAGGTGCCGCAGACGCGGATCTACCGGGTGTGGAACGTACCCGCCATTGGCAGTGAGGAAGAGAATGCGCTGGATCTGATGACATCACTGCTGGCCAACCGAAAAAACTCACTGCTCTATCGCCGCCTGGTGCGCGACGAACAGCTGGCAACCAGTGTCAGCGCGTTTTACTACGGACGCCAGTTGGCGGGTCAGATCATCCTGATGGTAGACGTAAAGCCCGGTGTGCCGCTGGATAAAGTCGAGCAGTTGCTGGATGAGGAACTGCGGGAATTTGCCCGGCAGGGTGTCAGTGCTGAGGAATTGAAGCGGATCAAGCAGAGCGAATTTGCCAGCCTGGTCAAGGGACTGGAGAAGGTGGGCGGTTTCGGTGGCAAGACCGACATTCTGGCGCGATCGGAATTTTACTACGGCGACCCGGGGGCGCTGGTGGCGGGTCTGGAGGATTACGCCAGGGTATCTGCGGCAGAGGTACAGGACGTGGCCAAGCGCTGGCTTTCCGAAGACAGCTATACCCTGGTCATCAAGCCTGAAGAGAAGTATTCCGCTGCCCAGCAAGGAGCCGATCGCAGCCAGCTACCGCCGGTGGACAAAACAGTGGAGCTGGAATTACCGCAACAACAGGAATTTACCCTGGAAAATGGCCTGCGGGTGATTCTCGCCGAGCGGCACGACACGCCGGCCATCTTCCTGAACCTGCAGTTCCGCAGTGGCGCGGCCGCCGATGGTGGTAAACCGGGTCTGGCGTCCATCGCAGCCCGGATGCTCAGCGAGGGTGCCGGCAACTATGACAGTCTGGAATTCAGCTCCCGCCAGGAGGAACTGGGTGCGACCATTACTGCCGGCAGTGGCCTGGATTACAACACCATTGGCCTGAGTGCACTGGCCACACAGCTGAAACCTTCACTCGAACTCTTCGCCGATGTGGTGATGCGGCCCAGCTTCCCGGAGGAGGATCTGACGAGGGTGAAGTCCAACCGTATCGACGCCATCGCGCAGGAAAAGGCGCGGCCCCAGGGGCTGGCGCTGCGAGAGCTGCCGCCTCTGCTGTTCGGGGAGAACCATCCGTATGGCTCACCGCTGACGGGTTCCGGCACTGTTGACGGCATTCAGGCGATCAGCCGTGACGACCTGGTGGCTTTTCACGAAGCGTGGGTTCGTCCTGACAACGCCACCCTTGCTGTGGTGGGGGATGTGACCCGCGAGCAACTGGAGCCGATGCTGAACCAGGTATTCTCCGGCTGGGACGCTCCGGAATCGTCATTGGCGACCATCGCGCTGCCGGCGGTGGAGCGGCCGGAGAACACACGTATTTTTCTTCTGGATAGACCCGGTGCCGAGCAGAGCTATATTCTCGCTGGTCTCCTGCTGCCACCGTGGCAAAAAGAGGGCGCAGAAGCCTTCGATGCCATGGCCTCGGTGATTGCCGGCAAGTTTACCTCCAGAGTCAATATGAACCTGCGGGAGGACAAACACTGGTCCTACGGCGCCCAGGCGATGACGTTGGATACCGAGGGCAATCGCCCGTATATCCTTTTTGCCCCTGTGCAGACAGACAAGACCGGTGCGGCTTTACAGGAACTTTTGAAGGAGTACAGGTCCTTTCTTGGGAAGCGTCCCATCACAGAGCAGGAGCTGGCGGATTATCGGGATGACGAAGTGCTTAAACAGAGTGGTGCTTTCGAGACCAAAGGCCAGCTTCTCTCAACCATTAACTGGCAACTGGAAAAGGGACTCCCGCCAGAGTACATCGCGGAGTACCCGCAACGGGTGGCGGCACTGACGAAGGAGGAAGTGATGGCCGCAGCGCGGGAGTTCCTGGCGCCAGACCAGTTTACCTGGGTGATTGTCGGGGATCTCGACAAGATCCGGCCTGAGATCGAAGCTCTGGACCTGGGACCGGTGCAGGTCCTCGATCACGAGCTGTGAGTCAATCCGGTGCACCGGTATGCTCATTACGTGACTCAGCACTGTGGGTGTATTCCCGTTTTTCTGAGCCGTTGCCATCGATGCACTGGTAATCTGCAGAATTCCTATTAGGCTAGGTGCTGGAGAAGAACAAAATCCTGCGCCAGCTCGTGTCGTGCCTGATTCCTGTACAGGTGCAGGAAAACGTTCCCTGTTATACGCACGCTGAAGGGCAGGGTAGTAATCAACGTTCTCTCTGTGGATTAATGCTCCTGCTGATTCAATGGTGCAAACAAAATAACCGGGCAGGAATTGCGTCAAATTGTGTGTATGGACGTCTGTTTTCGTTTGGGCGCCGTATGCATGGTCATGCATCTAGGCAAGCTGCCCTAGGTAGCTGCCACAAAATAAAAAGGTGACCTCATGAAACTTGCCATCCTCTCTAGAAGTCCCGATTGTTACAGTACTGCTCGCCTTACCGAAGCGGCCCGTAATCGTGGGCATGATGTAGAGGTGCTGGACTCCATCAAATTTGCCATCGATCTGGAGCGCGGTGCGCCGGACCTCTATTACCGGCGGAAGCAGATCGAAGATTTCGATGCAGTGTTGCCGCGGATTGGCGCTTCGATCACCTATTACGGTACGGCCGTGGTGCGGCAGTTCCAGGAGATGGATGTTTTCTGCGCGAATACTGCTCACGGTATCAACAATTCCCGGGACAAACTACGCAGCCTGCAGTTACTCAGTCGGCACCATATCGGTATTCCGCGAACCACCTTCGTACACAGCAAGCGCGATGTGCTGCCGGCCATCGAGCGGGTAGGCGGTGCTCCGGTGGTGATCAAACTGATTGAGGGCACGCAGGGTATCGGCGTGCTGTTGGCCGATACCGTCAAGCAGGCGGAAGCCATCATCGAGCTTCTGCAGAGCCAGAAACAAAACGTGCTGATTCAGAAGTTTGTGGCCGAGAGCAAGGGACGTGATATCCGCGCCTTTGTGGTGGGCGACCGCGTCGTCGCCGCGATGCGTCGCGTGGCCCAGGGGCAGGAGTTCCGCAGCAATGTCCACCGCGGCGGTATCGCGGAGCGGGTCGAGTTACCTCCGGAATATGTCGAAACCGCCGTGCGCGCGACCCAGATTATGGGCTTGCAGGTAGCCGGTGTGGACATGCTGGAGAGTCATAACGGTCCGCAGATCATGGAGGTGAATTCCTCGCCGGGACTGGAGGGCATTGAAACCTGTACCGGTCTCGATGTGGCTGGCGCGGTCATCGAATACATCGCCGCTCAGGTGGATTTCCCCGAGATCGACGTACGTCAGCGCCTGACAGTGAGTAAGGGGTATGGGGTGTCCGAAATCTATGTCCCGGAAGGATCGAAGTTTGTCGGCAAGACCATTCGTGGCACCCAGCTCTACGAGCACGATATCAATGTGCTTACCCTCTACCGTGGCGCCAAGGTGATTCCCAATCCCAAGCCGGAGCGTGTACTGGAACCCAATGACAAACTGCTGTGTTTCGGTAAGTTGGAGGCCATGCGCGGCATGGTCCCGGTCAAGACACGTCGTCGTCGTCGGCCGGAGATTTCCGATCTGCCCGCGGATGCAGTGCAGGCTGGTGCGGTCGAAGTCTCCGATTGAGTCGACCCGAACCGGCCCCGGTCAACCGGGCAGTGGGGAACACCTGCAAGCAGTTTGAGTGGAGTGAAGCGGGCGGCATAATAATCAAAAAGATGTGTTGCTACCTCTTGGGTGGCAGCCTGTCCTCTTGCGGAATGGATGCATGGAAACCCAAGAGTTACTGGATGAATTAAAACAAAGTGCCAGTGAGGTCCTGACGTCCACCGACCGAATGGAAGTGCTCGGGCAATTGGGGGTCATCCTCGCGATCTACGCGCTGGCCTATGTGATTGCCCATCGTCTGGTCAAGCTGGTTCCCTGGTTCCGTCGCCCACCGGAAAAGCCGAAACAGGCACCCATCCACATGCTGGTCTACCGGTGCGGTAGACTGCTGTTCCCGCTACTGGCAATCGTCTTCCTGCGGATTGACCTGGCTTTTATTCCCCAGGTTCTCGGCGAGAGTTGGGTGGTGCAGGCGGCACTCGCCATCGCCATCCTGCTTCTCTTCAATGACTTTATAAAACTGGTGATCACCCGGCCCACCGTGGCCACGGTATTTCGCTGGGTGGGCACGCCCATCCTGTTCCTGTATGTCATCGGTGCTCTGGATGACATAGTGCAGGTGCTGGAGTCGATGGCGATCCAGCTCGGCAATATCCGCATCTCCGCCTATGGTATTGCCCGGGCGATCATTTTCGGCTCGCTGCTGTTCTGGCTCGGACGGGTGTCGAATTCCACCGGGCAGACCATTATTCGCAACCAGGAGGCTCTCGATTACCGCACCCGTGAAGTTGCTGCGAAGCTGTTTGAAATTGTCCTGTTCACGCTGGTCTTTATCCTGATCCTGAACCTGATGGGGATCAACCTGACAGCACTGGCCGTTTTCGGTGGTGCTGTGGGCGTCGGTATCGGTTTTGGGTTACAGAACATCGCCTCCAACTTTATCTCTGGCCTGATCATTATCCTCGATCGCTCAATAACCCTCGGTGACTATATCGAACTGGCCGACAGTCGGTGTGGGACGGTCACCAAGCTGAGCCTGCGTGCGGTGACTCTGGAGACCTATGATGGCAAGGATATCGTTGTCCCCAACGAGAAGTTCGTTTCTGAATCATTCGTCAACTGGACGCAGAAAAACAGGAAGCAGCGTTACAGGGTTGATTTCTCCGTGTCGTACAGCACCAATGTGCGCGAAACGGTAGAGATCGTGAAGGCGGCAGTGGCGAAGCATCCGCAGGTGTTGAGTGGGGATGAACTGCCCATCGAAGAGCGGCCGGATTGTGAGATCGACAGCTTTGGAGATAACGGCGTCAATATGTTCGTGGAATTCTGGATGCTGGGGGTGGACGATGGTCGTAACCGGGTCGGGGGAGACTTGCTGCTGATTATCCTGGAAACGCTGCAAGAGCACGGTATCGAAATTCCATTCCCGCAGCGGGATGTACGTATTCTCGAGAAGGCGGTACCGGAACTCTAGCCGGGTTCCGGGCACCGCTACCACTGGCTCCGGTCAGGCTGAAGCGCTGGGCCGGGCATTGAGTTCTTCCCGCCAGCGAACCAGATTAGGATATTGTGCGGGGTCTGGGCGCAGCTTGACGGCTTTGCCAAAGTCCAACGAGCAGAGCATGCCAATGTCGGCCACCGAGAAATAGTCGCCGACCAGATAGCGATTCTCTTCCAAATGTTGGTCGAGTACAGAGAAAAACTGTACCGCCTTCTTGCCGCTTTCCTCGCCGAATTCGGGAAATACCCGCATGCGGTCGGAAAAGAATCCGGTGGTGTGCTGAAAACACATCCCCACGTTGAACATCATGTTGAAGTCACCGCGGCGGGTCCACATTTCCACCAGCGCTTTCTCTTTGGCGTCGCGGCCAAACAGGGGCGGCTCGGGATGCATTTCCTCAAAATAGCGCTGGATGGCGACAGACTCCGCGATGTGGCTGCCATCGTCCAGCTCCAGAACTGGCACCTTGGCATTTGGGTCTCTGCGCCGGTAGTCCTCGGCCAGGTTTTCACCCTTGCCAATATCTACATGCACATACTCCATTTTGATGCCTTTTTCAGCGAGAAACATGCGCACCCGGCGACAGTTGGGTGCCTGGGCGAATTCGTAGATTTTCATTGGGCTTTCTCTCCGCTCCGCGATTGCGGTAGATTGTAGGACTTTTGGTGCGCCACTCGTCAGTTGCCAATATGGCTTTGCCGGGTGTGGCGCTGCTACCGGATTACGTCTTGTCCAGAATTTATGTCAGTCACAGGGCACCCACAATGACAACAAATACCAAACGCCACAGCCTACGCACCCGGATTTTGTCCGCGCTGGCCATTGCCTGCGCTTCTATTACCTCGGGAACGGCCCTTGCCGAGGAGCTTGCCGTCTACGCGGGCAAGCTGTTCGATAGTGAGAGCGGTGAGCTGGTGTCGAATCGCACAATCCATATCGTCGATGGGCGCGTGGAGTCCGTGCAGGCGGGGTTTGCCAAGCGCGATCGGCAGCGGCTCGTAGACCTGCGGGACTATACGGTGCTCCCCGGGCTGATGGATATGCATACTCACCTGGTCTATGAGTTTGGCTCGCGGGCTTACATGGAGACGTTTACCTGGAACCCCGCTGACTACACCCTGCGCGGCGTAGATTCCGCCCGGCGGACACTGGAAGCCGGTTTCACCACCGTGCGCGATCTCGGGGACAAGGACAATGTGACCATTAGCCTGCGCAATGCGATCAACGCGGGCACCATCGTCGGGCCGAGAATCTTCACCGCGGGTAAGTCCATCGCTACGACCGGTGGTCATGCGGACCCAACCAATGGACACCGCCATACCCTGATGGGAAGTCCCGGTCCGGCTGACGGGGTGGTGAATGGCACCGACAGTGCCAGGCAGGCAGTGCGGCAGCGCTATAAGGATGGTGCCGATCTGATCAAAATCACCGCCACTGGTGGTGTCCTCAGTGTGGCCAAGAGCGGCCAGAACCCCCAGTTCATGGCCGATGAGCTGGACGCCATCGTCAAAACCGCCAAGGATTACGGTTTCACTGTCGCGGTCCACGCCCATGGCAAGGAAGGGATGGAACGGGCGATTCGCGCCGGGGTCGACTCCATTGAGCACGGCACCTATATGGACACCGAGACCATGGATCTGATGCGCCGCCACAATACCTGGTACGTGCCGACCATGCTGGCGGGGGAGTGGGTTACGGAGAAATCGGCAGTCGATGGCTTCTTCCCCGAGGTGGTCCGCACCAAGGCGGCCACCATCGGGCCGCTGATCCGCGATACCTTCTCTGAGGCCTACAAACGCGGGGTCAAGGTCGCTTTCGGTACCGACAGCGGAGTCAGCCCTCACGGGGATAACGGCCGGGAGTTTGTACTGATGGTCGGAGCAGGCATGTCTCCGGCCGATGCGATCCGCAGCGCGACCTGGAATGCGGCTCAGTTGCTGCATATGGAGGACGAGTTGGGCAGTATCAGCCCCGGTAAACACGCGGACATCATCGCGGTGAAGGGCAATCCGCTGGAGGATATTTCCGAGCTGCAGCGGGTGCAGTTTGTGATGAAAGGTGGGAAGGTATTTAAAGCCGCCGAGGCTGACCAGTAGTTTTAGATACATGAAAAAACAAGGCGCCCTCTGGCGCCTTGTTTTTTTGAGTTTGTGACTTTGAGTCAGTCTTCCAGTTCGAACACCAGATCGAGGTTAACGCTGAGCGTAGTTTCACCCGGTGCCACCGGCGCACGGGCGTCCGCTGAGGCCATTTCCGCCCGCATCATGGGACGGGGAATACCTGCACTACCACTCTCGGAGACGCTGACGAGTCGACGCACCTTCATCCCCAGCGCCTCGGCATAGGTCTTGGCCCGGGCCTGAGCCTTGTCCAGTGCCTGTTGACGAGCTTCGGCCAGTACGGGTTCCGGCTCACCGATTTCCAGGCTGGGTCCGTGGATCTGGTTGGCGCCGGCTTCGGTCAACGCGTTCAGCACATCCCCCAGTTTGCCAATCTCGCGTACCTTCAGGTTGACGGTATTGCGGGCGATGTAGCCGACCAGTGTGCGACCGGGGCGGTTGGGGCTGCCGGCGGTATTGGGCGGGTACTCGTAGCGGGGTGTCAGGCTGATGCCGGAGGTCTGGATATCTTTCTCTTCGATACCGGCCTTGCGGATAGCCTTGATCACCTTTTCCATTTGCTCGGCATTGGTTTTCATGGCTGCGTCACCGTCTTCTGCCTCGGTGACGACTCCTGCACTGAGGCCGGCGACATCCGGTACCCTGGTCGCTTCACCGCTGGCAGAGATCGAGACCAGTGTGCCGTGGGCAGACGGTGCGCTGTCATTGCCACAGCCCGTCAGGGCGAGTGCGAGCAGGGCGGCGATAGAGATCTTTACCATTTTCATGACATCTTCCTTTATTAAATGGCAGCCCGGCTGACGGGCCATCGAAAAACTCATCCTAGTCTCTGCAAGCTGAACGCTGGCTGAGTGCGCTGATCGAGTATCAGTCAAAAACCTGCCGGTAATGCTCTTTCTCTCCGTGATAAATTGCAAAGCCAAGGCGCAGCAAGCGCTGGCGTCGATCGCACAGAACTCCGCGTTGCAATAGCTCTTCCTGGAGTTGCCCGGATTTCTCTGCAGTGGTGCAGTCGAACGTGAAGAAATGTCCGTGGCCATTCTGCAGGTCGTGATGAATCAGGTTGTCGCGGTTTAACAGTGGGTGCTCTGCGCTGTCCATGGTCTCAAGGAAGCGCTGTTGTGCTTGTTTCACGTACTGGTGGATCTTCTCCACTGTCACCCCATCGCGGGCGAACTGCTGCATGACCGCGAGCCCCCGGTACAGTGCCGTGTAGTCCATCGTGGCGCCGGCGAACCTCAGCCAGTTATCGGCATAACCCACACGGTCTGCGCGGTTTTCAAGCTCCGCGAGCTCGGCGAACCAGCCGGTGTTGCGCGGGCGCAGGGTGCAGTCTTTGGGAATGCTCATAAAGCAGAGCCCCTCGCCGGCGCCGAGATATTTGTAGGAGCCCGCGGTGTAGAATATCTTGTCAGCCACTGCGCCGAGATCAGTGGGCAGTGCATAAAAGCCGTGATAACCGTCGATAACGAACTCGGTGCGCTCTGGCTTGTTGGCGGCGATTTCCAGTAGGCGCGGGAATACTACACCGGAGCCGAAAAACACCTGGCTTGCGTAGGCGAGCTGGTAATCACCGCGGTGAAGTTCCTGTTCAAAGCGCTCAGCCAGGGTGTCGAATGGTTCCCGATGGACGCGGGTGATTTCGACGTTGGGCTCTTCCTCCAGCCTCTGTAACTGGCGGGCGAAGCTGTAGAACTCTCCATCTGTCGTCAGGATGCGCAGCGGTCTGGTCGGGTCGAACGCGCTGATCAGGCGGTAGACCAGCTCGTGGGTATTGGGCGCGATGGCGATGCGTTCCGGGGCAGGGAGATTGAGTGTCTGTGCAACCGCGCGCTGCCAGTCGGGGATTTTTTCACCAAAAATCAGTTCCCACTTGCTGTCGACGTGCTGTGCAGCATCGCTCCAGTAATCCAGCATGGCCTCCCGGGTCACGTCGGGCCAAAAGTGGTGGGAGTGGCAGGCCATATGCAGGGTCGGGTACTTGGCATCCGGGGCCGCTGCTGAGGCCTGTAAAAATTCTCGATAGTATTTCTGATACATTTGGAACTGGTGTCCGGTCCGGTGAACTTTTATTGTGCTGCGGCGATTGTAGCCTTTCCGCCACTATAATCGCACAGCGTTGAGCCACCCAGTCAGCAATTCGCCTGGTCTATTGAAGGAATCTACGCAATCAATTGGCCTTGGCGGCGATGGCGCCGTTTAATGCGCTCTTTTCCCAACCTGATGAGGAGTTATCCGATGGAATATCTGCACACCATGGTACGCGTTGCGAACCTTGAGGAGTCTCTCAAGTTTTACTGCGAAAAGCTGGGCTTGCAGGAAGTCAGCCGTATGGATAATGACAAGGGGCGCTTCACCCTCGTATTCCTGGCGGCCCCTGGCGACGCGGAGAGCGCCCGCGAGAACAAGGCACCGCTACTGGAACTGACCTACAACTGGGACCCGGAAAGCTACAGCGGCGGGCGCAATTTTGGCCATCTCGCCTACCGTGTGGATAATATCTACGCCATCTGCCAGCGACTAATGGATGAAGGTGTGACGATCAACCGTCCGCCCCGTGACGGTCACATGGCATTCGTTCGCTCGCCAGACGGCATCTCCATCGAGCTGCTGCAGAAGGGGGAGTCCCTGGAACCCCAGGAGCCCTGGGCATCCATGGAAAACACCGGCGAGTGGTAAGCCGGGTAGGGCGCTGGGGAGAGGCGCCTTACCTGCCGAGCCGCTACCGAAACAGAATGAGAATATGCGATGACAAGGTCGTCGCGTGTAATAGAGATTTTTAGTGAAAAAGCCAAGCTGTGTATTGCTGGCGGGCTCCAATGCGGCCCGGCGTATTCGTGAAGAGGGATTGCAACCCCAGCAGGTATCTACCCTCATCGGTGCGTCGGGTGGGCCCAAATGGCTGGTGATCAGCCAGCTCGACCGGGTTTTGATCGGCGAGTTTTTCCGTGAACGGCGGGATCCCATCGTCACTCTCGGCTCCTCCATCGGTAGTTTCCGCAACATGTGCTACGCCATGGATGACCCCATGTCAGCACTGGAGCGGCTCGAGCACGGATACATCAACCAGATCTATGATTCCGGCAAGCCCATGCCGGCGGAGATCACCGCAGCCGCCGGCAAAATACTCGATGGCGTACTGGGGCGTGACGGTGCCCGTCAGGTGGCTGAAAACACCATCTGGCAGAGTCATTTCGTGACGGTGCGTGGCCGGGGACCACTGGCGAGTGAGCGCCGTGCCGTGCTGGCGCCGGCCCTGCTCACTTCAGCCCTGGCGAATGCCGTGACCCGCAATAGCCTCAGTGCCTTCTGGGACAGGGTGGTATTCCACGCCGGTGCTGAATCGCGGGTGCGGTTTCGCAATCTCCGCACAATGGATGTGACCCTGAATCAGGAAAACGTCTGCCCGGCAGTGCTCGCCAGTGGCTCCATTCCGCTGGTGATGGCGGGAATTCGTGATCCGCATGGTGCGCCTCCCGGCAACTATCGCGATGGCGGGATTACCGATTACCACTTCGACCTGGGGTTTGAGCGCCCCGAAGGGTTGGCGCTGTACCCGCATTTCTTCCCATACATGGTACCTGGCTGGTTCGACAAGAGCCTGACATGGCGCTGGGTGCGGGGTGGCGCGATGGAGAACACGCTGCTGATCGCTCCCTCGCCCGGATTCGTGGCGGGTCTGCCCTACGGCAAGATCCCGGATAGGGATGATTTCGTCCGTTTGAGTACGGAGGAGCGCCTGAAGTATTGGCACGCTGTTGTGGATGCCAGCCGACAGGTAGCGGAGGATTTTCATGAACTGTGGCAGACTGGCAGGATTGCTGATCACATAATTGAGGTAGGGGCCGATGATGTCCTCCACCGTCTGCCAAGGGTGAGTGCCGCATGACCATCTCGCAGGAGTTCAATGTCCCCCAGGAAGAGTACCGCACTACGCAGGAGCGGGTTTACTACCAGGTTCGGGATGCCATCCTGCGGGGAAAGTTTCTGCCAGGGCATGCCATTACCATCCGTGGACTGGCCGCCGAACTCGATTGCAGCCCGATGCCGGTGCGTGAAGCACTGCGCCGACTGACCTCTGAGCGGGCGCTGGAACTCTCCGATACCCGCCGTGTAACGGTGCCCACAATGACCCCTGAGAAACTGGCAGAGATTTGCGCTGCGCGGGTTTCTCTGGAGTGTCAGGCGGCGGAGCAGGCACTGCCCAATGTCGGCCCGGAAGAGCTGGAGCAGTTGCGTGAACTGGATGGACGGGTGACCACTGCCCTGGCCGAGAAGGATATCGAAGAGTACGTGACGGCCAACCTCGAATTTCATTTCACGCTCTACCGGCTCGGCAACCCACATATCATTCTCTCCCTGATCGAAAGTCTCTGGTTGCAGACTGCACCGCTTCAGCACCTGGTGTTCCAGCGCTTTGGTGTGCAGGAGCTTCCCGATCGACATCAGGACCTGATTGAGGCTATCGCCTCCGGAGACCCTGACCGGGTGCGCACCGCCGTGCGACAGGACATCGAAGAGGGTCTTGGTTCCATTTCTGCTGAGGAGCTTCTCTGAATGCCCCCTTTCCTCAACTGGACTTTGCATCTGGCCGCGCCGATTGCGGTGGCCTGGTTTTTCTTCCGCTCGCAATGGAAGCGAGCCGCACTCATCATGGTGGCGGCCAACCTGGTGGCGCTGGACCGCGTCTTTTTTGCAGCTGCTGAAACACCGACAAACTGTGCAATCAATGCCTACCCTCTGCACACAATGCTGCCAATCTCGCTATACGGGGCCATGATGTTCCTGCCCTGGTTGCCTGTGCGTTTGCTCGGTATCGGATTGGTGCTGCATATGCTGGTGGATGCTCTGGGTTGCGGCCTGTAAGCACCTCTTGACTCGGTGTTCTCGCTTGGGGAGAGCGCCGAGGCCCTCCAAAATGTTCTTCTAATTCCCTGAATTTGCCTGTTTTTGACCCCGGGGCGACTGGTTCGCGGTGGTTGAGCACAAAGCAGTTAACCTTTGATGACAGAACAATAACCAGCCGGTGAAACTGCCGGCACTGCACATCAAGGAGCGCACCATGTTCGCGAGAACTGCTTTGCTGTTTTCCCTCACTCTGGCGAGCCAAGGGGTACTGGCCTGCATCTCCCAGGAAACTGAATCCAATGATGCCGAGGCGGACGCCGATGGTCCCGTCTGTTCGTCGCAGGTAGTCAGCGGAGATATCGACAGTCGCCGTGATCAGGACTGGTATTACTTCGACATCAATGAACCCGCTAGCCTGAACATCTCGCTCGACCATGACAGTAGCGATGACTTCGACTGGTACCTGTACGATCCGCAGCAGCGGCTTTACTCGGCCGAAACAAGCAGTGTGCCTGAAGCGGCCAGTGTCAGTGTCGATGGTGTTGGCCTCTATACCCTGAAAGTCACCCGTTACCGTGGACAGGGCGCGTATTCTCTGGATGTGGCGGGGTTACCTGGAGCTGGTAGCGGTGGTGGAGACACAGGGGGCGGTGATACCGGCGGCAGTTGTGAGCAGGGTGCCCGCCCGTCCAAGCCCGGTGGGCTGACCAGCTCTATTACTGGCAACGCCACGGATGTCTGTGTATCTCAGTCCGGTGGTGGCCTGCTGGTGATGGGTGGTGGTACCGACGTGGATAATGCTTTTACCCGTCGTGTGAAGCCGCTGATCGGCGGTGGGGATGTGGTGGTGCTGAGAACATCGGGTACCGACGCCTACAATGACTATCTGCTCAATATTCTGGGTGCTGACTCGGTGGAGACACTGATTGTGGACCGGGCTCAGCATGCGGAAAGTGAGTATGTGGCCTGGGCAGTTCGCACAGCCGAATTCGTGTGGATTGCTGGTGGCGACCAGTCCGACTACCTCAACCAGTGGCAGGGCACTGCGCTGCAGACGGCCCTCGATGAGGTACTGGCTCGCGGTGGCGTTCTGGGAGGTACTTCTGCCGGTGCCGCGGTGCAATCGGAACATATCTATGATCCGGATGGCGTCCTGGGCGCCTACTCTTCTGAAGCCGTGACGGACCTGTGTCACGAGTACATCAATATTTCCACTAGCTTCCTCAGCGCCCCGACCATGAAGGATGTGATCGTCGATACCCACTTTGCCGAGCGTGATCGCATGGGGCGCCTGATGGCCTTTATGGCAGGTTTGCCCAATGGCATCCGTGGGATCGGTGTAGACGAGGCCACTTCGATCTTCTTCACCAGTGATGGTCAGGGTGTCGTGGACGGCAGCGGTAATGTCTATGTCCTGGCCGAGGATGCGACCAGCTCACGCACTCAGGCCAGTTGTGGCTCTCCGGTCATTTATGAAGACGTGCTGCGCTACAAGCTATCCGAATTTGATGAGTACAACATTCTGACCGGGGCAACGACGGTATCGCCCAAGCGGATCGGTATTGACGGTCGCAATAATAGCTTCTACATCAATCAGCCGTACCAGTAAGAGTACAGCCCTGAAGGGCTGGTCACTTTCCTGTAGCCGGCTTGGGTGAAATTCCCAAGCCGGCTTCGCTTTTAGTGACGATGTTCCCCCTCTGTCAGACCTGGGAGGTCGTATATTTTTTGTTCTGAAGCGAAAGATAATTTGGTTTTAACTGACTGAAACCGCCGACTTCTGTGCTCTATCAGAAAGGCTTTACAGCATTTTGTCACCGTGATACAAAAACTCTGAAGTTTGCTCATAAGAACTTAAACCAGCCAACTCCAAGCGCTATGAACTCAAGCAATGTGGTAATAACTGCTGCTGTCGAGCGCTGCTCTGCCAACTACTACCTCAGCGAGTGGTTTGACGAGTAGCTTCCCTTCGGCACGACCGGACGCTCTGAAGTGTTGAGCGTGCTGCCGAGCACAAGGAAGCTATAAGTCGGATTTTCTGTTTCCCCGCCTTATTGCCAAGCAACCCAACGCAAGATAGCTATGCCTTGAGCATGGTGCCTTGTGCCCGTTACCGGTGAGCCGATTCCGTTAGGCTGCATTGCCCGCAATGCTGCAAAGAATTCACCAATAAAAAGGCCAAAGGTTTCAACAATGAGGGAATCACAATGAATAAGAGAACCCATCTCTACCAGGCCATTCGCGTGGCAATCGGTTGTTCTCTGGTTAGCGGTAGCGTTTATGCACAGGAAGCGCCGCGACCCGTAGAGGAGGCCGTTGAAGAGGTAGTCGTCACCGGTACTCATATCAAGGGACTGGACACTGAGGGGGCGGTACAGGTTGTTCAGATCGGCCGCGATGAAATTGAAGCATCCGGCGCGACCTCTCCGATTGAACTGTTGCAGGAGCTGACCCAGACCGGTGGCGGCAGTGGTACTTTCTCCACCGCCACGGCTGGTCCTCTGTCCAGCAATACTCCCCCGGGTGCAGCGGGCGTTTCCCTGCGTGGTCTGGGTGCATCTTCAACGTTGGTGCTGGTGAATGGCCGCCGGGTCTCCGTCAGCTCCTTCGCCAAGGGACAGGAGTCCTTCGTCGATGTGAACTCCATTCCCCTTTCTGCGATTGAGCGCGTTGAAGTTCTGCCGAGCGGTGCCGCTGCAACCTATGGTGCAGACGCGGTTGCTGGCGTAGTCAACTTTGTATTGCGTGACGATTTTGAAGGCAGCGAAATTACCCTGACTCACGGTAACTCCACCGCAGGCTCCGATGAAGGTAAATACAATCTGAACTGGGTCTGGGGCCACAAGGGCGAGCGCAGCCACACCATGCTGGTGGCGGACTTCTTTACTCGCAATGCGCTGTATGATCGTGACCGCGATATTACCGCCAACTCCATCCGTCCGAGCCAGCAGGGGATCTATCCCAGCTTTAACGACCTGTACTCCATGTACTACGACCAGACTGAAGCTCCGGCAACTGGTGGCTGCCCGGAAGATCAGTTCGGCTTTGGTAGCTTCGGTGAATACTGCGAGTTCAATACCAATGCGTATGTCGCTACCCAAGACGAGTACGAGAGTGCCAGCCTGGTCGGCACCTTCAACTATCAGTTGACCGACAACGTGGAGTGGTTCAACACTGCCATGGTGCAAATGAACCAGTCCCAGGGAACAGGCTCTCCGGCTAATTTCAGCCGTGCGCCTTTTGATCCGGAGAGCCCTCTGTGGCCGGAAGAATTGAAGGCAGATATCGTCGAAGAGGGCTCGTTTAGCCCGGACGCTCCGACAGATGAATTCAGCGATTTTTACGGGTTCCCAATTTTTTCCTGGGGTAAGTTCCCCGACCCGCGTGCCGTTGAAGTAGAAAGCCAGTCCATGCGCCTGGTTTCGGGCCTGCGTGGTGACCTGAATGGCTGGGACTGGGAAGTGGCAGCCAATGTTGGTCGCAGCGAGTCCGAGCAGCGCGGCATTTCCGGCCTCTATAACTCGGAAGCTTTCTACAATGCTGCGCTGGGCAACCTGTGCACCGATGGCACAATCGTTAATCGCTGGGATGTGGACCTGGTTCGTCCGGGTGCAAGCTTCAGCGGCGAAACCTGTGAAGCCAATGGTAAAACCACTGCGTGGTACAACCCCTTCGATGGACAGGCAGAACAGCTCGATGTTGTAAACGACTACGTGCGTACCGATGCGAAGCGTGAGGGTGTTTCCAGCCTTTACGCTATCGATGGCAACCTGTCGGGTTCCTGGATCGAGCTGCCTGCTGGCGCCATCCAGGTCGCTGTGGGGGCGGAGTTCCGTCGCGAAACCGTAGAAGACACGCCTTCAGGGGATGCGGTATCCACTACCCTGAATCCGGAGCCGATCCTCGGCTTTAGCTCCACTTCCGCCGACGCCGAACGCGACCAGTGGGCGGTGTACATGGAGCAGATGATTCCGGTGGCGGCGAATACCGAGCTGCAAGTGGCTGTCCGTTACGACTACTACGACAGCTTTGGTGGTGACACCAACCCGAAAATCGCCCTGCGCCACGCATTCAACGATGCCATTATTTTCCGTAGTAACTGGTCCACCTCGTTCCGTGCGCCGTCTCTGGCGCAGGTCGGTGCTGGCACTCTGCTGAGCAGCTACACAGTGGATTGTTCTGTGACCCCGGCGGCCTGTGATGGCTTTGCCGATGAAGATGGTGAGGCACTGTTGTCCGAGGAAGTGAGCAATGATGATCTGATGCCGGAGACTGCGACCACCTGGGGCGCTGGTTTCCTGCTGAAGCCTTTTGCTGACACCGAGCTGACCATCGACTACTGGAATATCGAACACGAAAACCTGGTAGGCGTAGAAGAGGATGACTTCATCCTGCGCGCCCTGAGTGGCGAATACCCGGT
Organism: Microbulbifer aggregans; assembly: GCF_001750105.1. Classification (NCBI taxonomy): domain Bacteria; kingdom Pseudomonadati; phylum Pseudomonadota; class Gammaproteobacteria; order Cellvibrionales; family Microbulbiferaceae; genus Microbulbifer; species Microbulbifer aggregans. The sequence continues at coordinate 3,425,697 of NZ_CP014143.1, read as the reverse complement.
AGTAGGCGAGGGTGAATTGCCTACCGGTCAACCGGGCCTCGAGGTTGCCAATGGCTTCGTGATCGATTCCCACTTCGAGCTGACCAATCTGGGTTGGCAGAAAACCAATGGTGTGGACATGGCGTTCACCCAGTACTTCGATACCGAAAACTGGGGCAGCTTCCGCTTTGTTCTGGATGGCACTTATCTGACTGAGTTCGACAAGCTGCCTTCCGACGCTCTGGGAATCGTGAGTGAAGCCGGCCAGTACACCTACCCGCGCTGGCTGGCCAACACCTCCCTGCGCTGGCGCTATGAGGACTGGAGTGCCCAGCTTGGTGCCCGCTACACCCATAGCTATATGGATGACCCGAGCCCGCGGGTTCTTGAGGCCGTTGGTCTGCCGGACAACGCTGAGGTTGAAGTGGATTCCTGGACCGTGTTTGACCTGAGCCTGAGCCGCGACTTCAACAACGGTAGCTATGCGAGTCTGCGTATCAACAACCTGCTGGACGAAGAGCCGCCTCTGGTACTGGGTACCGGTGCCAACGTGGATCACTTCAATCACAGCTCCATGGGTCGCTTTATGACCCTCCGTTACAGCTACGCCTTCTAAGCGAAGCTGAAGGAAGGGCGGTGCCTGAGGGCGCCGCCCCGGTAGCCGGAGCGGCAAAGTGAATGCTCGCTGCTCCGGCTGACTGAATAAGAAAATTCCCTCTGGTGTATCTCTATGCAAGCTTCTGCATCTGAAGTCGAGTGCCAAAAGCATAAGAGCGTTTCGGCAGAGCCCAAGTGGGCCATGCCGGATACCTATTTGATTTTGCTGTTTGTCGCACTGTTCGCGTTTGCGCTGAATTTCCTGATTCCGGCCGGCACTTACGAGACCATGGTGGTCAATGAGCGCACGGTTGTGGATCCGAGCACCTATCAACAGGTGACAGAAGAACCCCAAGGCATGGCGGTATTCGCCGAAGGTGGCAATATCGGGCTGTTGAACTTTGCCTTTGAGGGGATGGTTTCCGGCTCCAAGTGGGGCGCTTCCATCGGTGTCTTTGCATTTATCCTGCTCACTGGCGGGGCCTTTGGTTTGATTTTCGCCAGTGGCTCTGTCGAGCGAGGCCTTTTCCAGGTGATCGCCCGCAACCGCGAGGCGGGAAGCCTCTACCTGGCCATCCTCTGTTTCATGTTTTCCGCTGGCGGAGCCGTGTTCGGGATGGGTGAGGAGGTGATCCCCTTTACTCTGATTGTGGTGCCGCTCCTGGTCGCCATGGGTTACGACAGTATTACCGCGCTGCTGGTTACTTATGTGGCGACGCAGGTGGGCTTTGCTACCTCGTGGATGAATCCTTTCGGTGTCAGTATTGCCCAGGGTATTGCCGATGTGCCGCTGATGTCCGGCAGTGTGCCCCGCATGATTCTGTGGGCAATCGCGACCAGTTTCCTTGCGCTGTTTACGCTTCGCTATGCCCAGCGCATTCGGAAAAATCCTGAATCCTCTCTGGCTTTCAAGTCGGACGCGGTGCACCGCAGTAAGCGGCAGTCCCTCGATTCCCTGCAGACGATGGTGCGGGGTGACGGCTGGATATTGCTGCTCTTCGTTGCAGGTATCGCCTGGATGATCTGGGGTGTCGTGGAGCGGGAGTATTTCCTGCCGGAAATTGCCAGCCAGTTCTTCACCATGGGCATTGTGATTGCCATTGTGGCGATAGCCTTTGGCCTGAATGGATTGACCGCAAATAAAGCTGCCGCGGCCTTTAAAGAGGGCGCCCAGCAACTGTTGCCGGCAGCCATGGTGGTGGCTTTTGCCAAAGGTATCGTACTTCTCCTCGGTGGTGATGAGCCTAGCAGCCCCAGCGTACTCAATACCATCCTGAATTGGGCTGGCGAAGGGCTGGCTGATGTGTCGGGCACGGTTTCTGCCTGGTGCATGCTGGCGTTCCAGACCGTATTCAATTTCTTCATTACCTCCGGGTCCGGACAGGCCGCGCTTACTATGCCCATCATGGCGCCACTGGCTGATGTGGTTGGTGTTACCCGTCAGACCGCTGTTCTCGCCTTCCAGTTGGGGGATGGCTTCAGCAATGTAGTGGTTCCCACCTCTGCTGCGCTGATGGGTTGCCTCGGTGCTGCGCGCCTCGATTGGGGAATATGGATCCGTTTCGCTTTGCCGCTGATGGCCTGGCTGTTCGCCCTGGCCTCTGTGGCAGTCGTTATCGCCGCTCTAACCGGATTTTAAGCAGTATTTATGTCAAGAATCGTACTTATTAAAAACGCCCACGTATTTGCCCCGAGAGATCTCGGGGTGTGCGATGTCCTGATCGCGGGTGAAAAAATTGAAAAGATCGACCAGGGCCTGAGTCTACCTGCGGCAATTGGCGAGACGGTAGATGCCGATGGGGCCTGGCTGATCCCCGGTCTGGTGGATTCTCTCGTACATATTAGCGGCGGCGGTGGTGAGGGCGGCTTTGCTTCCCGCACCCCGGAGCTGGATCCACGGGAAGCGTTTAAATCCGGTGTAACGACGGTCATTGGTGTGCTCGGTACTGATGCCACCACTCGCACCCTGAATGAACTGTATGGCAAGGCACGCGCCCTGGATGCGCAGGGGCTGTCCTGCTATATGCACAGCGGTTCCTACCAGTTTCCGGTGAACACGCTCACGGGCAGTGTGCGCACGGATATCATGCTGGTGCACAACATCATTGGTGTCGGCGAGCTTGCCATCTCCGATCATCGCTCCTCTCAGCCAACCACTGCTGAACTGGTCAGGGTCGCTTCTGATGCCCGTGTAGCTGGCTTGCTAAGTGGTAAGGGTGGTGTGATCAGTATTCACGTGGGTGATTGCAAGGGACGGTTGCAGCCGCTGTTCGACGCAGTGGCGTCTTCGGATTTACCTATCAGCCAGTTTTATCCCACCCACTTGAACCGCAACGACAACTTGCTTGCGCACGGGATCGAATTTGCGCATGCGGGCGGCTTTATCGATTTCACTACATCCACCACGCCAGAAATTCTCGCCAGTGGCGAGCTGCGTGCGAGCCGCGCACTGCGTGTTGCCCTTGAGTCCGGTGCTCCCGCCGACCGTCTGACGATGTCCTCCGATGCACAGGGATCGATGACGAACTTCTGTGATAACGGGACGCTGCAGGATATCGAGGTGGGCTCGGTGGCCAGTCTGTTCGATGAGTTCCGCCGGGCGGTTCGCGATGAAAGGGTCGATTTCGTCAAAGCGCTGCACTCGGTTACCGCCAATCCGGCCAAAGTGCTTGGCCTACGACATAAGGGATCTGTGGCTCCCGGCCTCGATGCTGATCTTAGCATCGTGGATCCCACCAGCTTTGAACTACAACACGTGATGGCCCGGGGTCGTTGGCAATATTTCGATCGCCAGGTGCGTTTCCAGGGAGCATTTGCCAAGTAATGAAACAGGATGCCGCCACTTCCGTTGCCATTATTTTGTTGCCGGGCTTTCCAATGGGGGCGCTCGGTGTGCTGATGGAACGATTTACCCTTGCCGGCGGAGCCTCTCCCCTGATTTTCAGTAGCTGTGGCGAAAAGATGGTGGCTGCTGAGCATGGTGTACAGGTCCAGGCCCAGGTATTGCCGCCCCTGCCGCTAGCTGCCCACACATTGATTTTCTGTGGTGGCCAGCATTTTACCCACGCCCCTCGTGAGGCCTGTGAGCAGATCCTGCGGCATGCCCGGGCGGCGACCTACCGGATCGGCATCGGTAGCGGTGTGCTCTTGATGGCACAGGCTGGCCTCCTGGATGGTCACCGGGCAAATCTGGGGGAATCATTACGGCACCAGCTGAGACACATCGGTCGCCCGGTGGTGTCTGAGGGTGGTCCGTTTACCCGGGATGAGAATGTCTGGACCTGCTCCAGCGAGGACAATCTGCCATTGATGCTGGACGCCCTCCTGCCGGTCTGGAGTGGGGAAGGGGACGACGCGGGTCTGCAGTTTCAGAGTGAGGTCGAGGACCGCTCGATGCTTGCTGAGGCCCAGGCATTGATGCGCAATAACCTTGTAGAGCCATTGGCGACTGGTGAAATCGCGGGGTACCTGGGTATTTCGAGCAAAAAGCTGGAGCGGGTTTTCAAGCGATTTGTCGGGCAGTTGCCAGCGAGATTTTACATTGGCCTCAGGCTATCTCTGGCCCGTGACCTGCTGCACCACAGCAGCCTCAGTATCGAGGATATCGGCAAGCGCTGTGGCTTCAGTTCTCCGTCGCACTTCAGTCGCGCATTTCGTAATCATTTTGGCTGCACCCCAAGGGCGGAGCGCCAACAGTTTGTCTCTGTTGTGGAGTCCGGCATCGGCTGGAGCGCAGGTAATAGTACATGTATCGCAGGTTGAGAATAGCAACAATGAAGTTACTGGTTTCCAAGTTAATCGTTTTCCTCTCTCTGGGGCTGGTTGCCTGTCAGGGGCATACTGCGGGCAAGCTGATGATCGTGGGCGGTGCATTGCGCAGCGACAACGAGGCAGTCTACCGTGCTTATATCGATGCGATTCCGTCCCGTTGGCCCGATGTGGCGATTGTGCCGGCGGCTTCCGGTCGCCCTGCGTACTATGCGCAGCAATTTGAACAGGATTTGCGGAAGTTCGGATTCAACGGCGAAATACATGTTTTACCGGTGGCGGTAAAGGATGACAGTTCGACCGACAGCGTCGATGAAAGCACCTGGTCAGAGGGTGCTTATGACCCCAAAGTGGTAGAGAAACTGAAGACTGTCGGCGGTATCTGGTTTGTCGGCGGCGACCAGACCCGTATTACCGACACGCTCGTTCAGAAAGACGGAGCCGATTCCCCATTGCTGGCGGCCATCCGCAAGCAACTGGTGAAGGGTGGCATTGTCGGTGGCACCAGTGCGGGCGCCGCCATTATGAGCAGCCCGATGATAGCGGCTGGTGACTCTCTGAGCGCGCTCACTGAGCCCCGGTCAGAGGAATATGCCGGCATGCAATCCCAGGAGTCCGGCCAGCTGATGATAAAAAACGGCCTCGGCTTTCTTGATGCGGGTATTGTCGACCAGCACTTTGATCGCAAGAGTCGTCTGGGTCGACTGATCCGGGCACTGGAGCCGCCCATGGCAGCGGAAATGCGCCGCGGTTATGGTATTGACGAGGATACGGCGGTGTTGGCCGATCTCAATTCCGGGGAGATGACAGTGCTTGGTCGCGGGACCCTGGTATTGGTAGATGCCCGCCATGCAGATTTCGCAGAAAATAGCCCCCGTTTCGCCGTAAAGAATCTCTCCCTCTCGGTCTTGAGTGAGGGCGACCGCTATAACTGGCGCAGCGGGAAGATGAACCTTGAGGGCGCCGCAACTGTCGGCAAAGAGGCGTTTGGCTACAGGGCGGAGCAGGGCGCTGGCTTGACCCTGCCCAATGGTCGCCTGGACCATTTGTTGGGATTCTCACTTCTGGACAACAGTGAAACCGATGAACTGCGCCGTTATGCCTTTGCCGAAAATGGGCCCGGAGTGCTGTTCCGTTTTGAGCAGGCTGAAGATAGTCAGGGCTTCTGGCGCTACGGGTCTGGCACCAAGGATCAGTACTCTATTCAGGGAGTGCGCCTTTCCATCGAGCCGGTCACGGTAAGCATCAAGCAGTAAAAGCACTTCCGGGGCGCGTACTCACGCGCCCCTCCTCTCGTCTTCTCTCAACTGGACATAGCTATGAGTGATTCCACCTATTATCGCGTGGAAAGGGATCTGCTGGGCGAACGACAAGTACCAGCAGCAGTTTATTACGGCGTGCAGACGTTGCGGGCGCTGGAAAACTTCAACATCAGTGGCATTCCCATCAGTCACTTTCCCGACCTGGTAACCGCTCTCGTGATGGTCAAGCAGGCCTGTGCCAGGGCCAATCGCGATCTCGGTAAATTGGATCAGCAGCAGGCTGACGCGATCGACAGGGCCTGTGATGAAATCATCACGGGAGAGCTCCACGGTGAGTTCTGTGTCGATATGATCCAGGGCGGTGCCGGCACCTCCACCAATATGAATAGCAACGAGGTGATCGCAAATCGGGCCCTGGAGCTTCTGGGGCGGCAGCGGGGGGAATACGAGCACCTGCATCCCAACATTCACGTGAACATGTCCCAGTCCACCAACGATGTCTATCCGACATCGTTGCGGCTGGCGATGATCTTCGGGTTGCGGCAGCTGGAGCAGGCGACGCGCTCACTGCAAACGGCGCTGTCCGAAAAGGGGGCAGAGTTTTGCGGGGTTCTGAAAATGGGGCGCACGCAGTTGCAGGATGCTGTGCCCATGTCTCTGGGACAAGAGTTCAGCGCCTTTGCTACCACCATCGGTGAAGAGGTATCGCGGCTTGGGGAGATGGCTGCACTACTGATGGAGGTCAATCTGGGTGGCACGGCCATCGGTACCGGCCTGAATACCGAGGCTGAATACCGTGAGCTGGCCATTGCACACCTGCGCGAAGTCAGCAGCGTGGCGGTAACCCCCGCGGAGGATCTGGTGGAGGCGACGTCCGATATGGGCGGATTCGTGCTGCTATCGGGCATGCTCAAGCGCACGGCCGTCAAACTCTCCAAGATCTGCAACGACCTGCGTCTGCTCTCCTCCGGTCCGCGTTGCGGATTGAACGAGATCAACCTGCCGCAGCGGCAGCCGGGTTCCTCGATCATGCCGGGTAAGGTCAATCCGGTTATTCCCGAGGCGGTGAATCAGGTGGCATTTACGGTCATCGGAAACGATACCGCCATCACCATGGCTGCTGAGGCAGGGCAGCTGCAGCTGAATGTTATGGAACCATTGATTGGCTATAAATTGCTCGAGTCGATCCGCTATCTGGGCGCGGCAATGGAATCCCTGAGAAGCGACTGCGTGGTCGGTATTACCGCTAATGAGAGCGTCTGTCGGGGTTATCTGGAGCGCAGCATCGGACTGGTAACCGCTCTCAACCCGCATCTCGGTTATGGAGTGACCTCAAGGATTGCCCAGCAGGCACTGCTGACCGGTCGCAGCGTGGCCGAACTAGTCGTTGAGGAGAAGCTGATGACACCAGCGGAACTGGAGCGGTTGCTGCGGCCTGAGGCCATGTTGGGCCCAGCTTTACAGGAGGTAAAAGCGCTCGCCTGACCTTAAAGTTCTCTCATTCGGCTCGATAGATCTTGCACTCGAAGCGGGGCCGCCTCTAAAATGTGATCACAAATTTGGAGGTGCCCCCGTAAAGGTCTGTGCCGAGGCCCGGACCGACCGGCGCGCATCTCTACCGATAAAGCCAGGAGCGAGAGATGAACAAGAGTCAACTGCTGCAACAAGACCGCGAGCACCTGCTGCACCCCTTCACCGATTTCCACGACTTGGGCAAGCAGGGCACCCGGGTAATTACCAATGCCGACGGTGCCTACATCACCGATATTGACGGCCACCGTATGCTGGATGGCATGTCCGGCTTGTGGTGCTGCAACCTGGGGTACAGCCGTACCGAGATCGCCGATGCGATTTACGAGCAGCTGAAGACTCTGCCGTTCTATAACAGCTTCTTCCAGTGCACGACTATTCCGTCCATCGAGCTGGCCGACGCCCTGTCTGAAGTGACTCCGGAAGGCATGAATAATGTCTTCTTTACCGGTTCCGGCTCCGAGGCCAATGATACCAACCTGCGTATTATCCGCCGTTACTGGGATCTGAAAGAGCAGCCCAACAAGCGCATCGTCATTTCCCGCACCAACGCCTACCACGGTTCCACCATCGGTGGTGCCAGCCTCGGTGGCATGAGCGGGATGCACAAGCAGTTCCAGGCGCTGGACTACATCACCCACATCCAGCAGCCGTACTGGTTTGGTGAGGGCGGCGATATGTCTCCCGAGGAATTCGGGGTTCAGGCCGCTCGCAGCCTGGATGAAAAAATCCAGGAGCTGGGCCCGGACAACGTGGCGGCCTTTATTGCTGAACCGATTCAGGGTGCCGGTGGTGTGATCATCCCGCCGGAGACCTACTGGCCTGAAGTGAAGAAAGTGCTGGCGAAGTACGACATCCTGCTGGTGATGGATGAGGTAATCTTCGGCTTTGGTCGTACTGGTGAATGGTTCGGCTCCGATTACTACGGCCTGAAGCCTGACCTGATGACCTTCGCCAAGGCTGTGACCAACGGCTACTTCCCGCTGGGCGGAACCATGGTCAGCGACCGTGTGGCCGAGGTGATCAAGGCCAAGGGTGGCGAATTTACCCACGGCTACACCTACTCTGCACACCCGGCAGCCTGTATGGCCGGACTGGCGACCCTCAATGTCCTGCGCAACGACAAGATCATCGACAACGTGCGTGAAACCACCGGTCCCTACCTGGCCAAGCGCTGGGCGGAGCTGGGGGATCACCCGATCGTGGGCGAGGCCCGCAGTCTGGGTATGGTCGGTGCTCTGGAACTGGTCAAGGACAAGGGCAGCCGTGCCCGTTTCGACGACAAGTGCACCGCTGGTGGTGTGTGCCGCGATATGAGCATCAAGAATGGTCTCGTCATGCGAGCCACCGGTGACACCATGATTATCGCGCCGCCGCTGATCATCACCACCGAGCAGGTCGACGAGCTGGTGGAGAAGGCGCACCGGGCGCTGGATGATACTGCCAAGGCTCTGGCGTAGAATGGCTGAATGCGGGCACCGCCGGTGCCCGCATTGCGTTATGGCAAGTAAAAATTCCCGGGCAGTGTATGTCATTACAACAAAAATTTTCCCCGTCCCCTGAAGTGCTCAGTGAGTCGCAAAACTTTCTGGAGCAGAATCCCGACCTGAAATGGGTCGAGGGTTTCGTGTTCGATATCAACGGAATTCCCCGCGGCAAGTGGTTGCCTGCGGAGTCGGCAGAGAAGCTGCTGGGCGGTGGCCTGCAGATGCCCCGCAGTGCGGTCAGCCTCGATGTCTGGGGGCGTGACATCGAAAACAGCCCTCTGGTGTTTGCCAGTGGCGATAGTGACGGTGTTTGCGTGCCGGTCTCTCCTCTGGCGCAGGCTCCCTGGCACAGGGAGAAAACGGCACAGCTCCATATGCAGCTTTACGAAGCCGATGGCTCGCCGCTCTACGCCGACCCGCGGGCCCAGTTGCAGCGAGTGGTGAAGCGTCTGGAGGACCTGGGCTACCGGGCGGTAGTGGCCACAGAGCTGGAGTTCTATCTGTTGCGTGAGGACGTTGACCATCTGGCGCGCCCCCGTCCGGTGAGTGACAACGACGCCGAATTGGTTCCCTCCACGGATGTCTACGATCTGTCGGAACTGGACGCCCAGCGCCACTTCTTCACTGACGTGCGCACGGCTTGTGAAGCCCAGGGCATCCCGGCGGACTCGATTCTCTCTGAGTGCGCCCCCGGACAGTTTGAGATCAACCTCCTGCACTGCGATGACCCGCTGAAGGTGGCGGACCAGACGCTGTTATTCAAGCATCTGCTCAAGGGTGTCGCGCGCAGCCATGGCCTGCGTGTAAGCACCATGGCAAAGCCCTTTGGGGACCAGGCCGGTAACGGCATGCACGTGCACATGAGTCTGGTCGATGCCGAGGGCAACAATGTCTTCAACGATGGCAGCGACGAAGGCTCAGAGCTGTTGCGCCAGGCGGCGGCCGGTATGCTGGCCACTGCGAATGACGCGATGGCATTTTTCGCGCCGCACGCCAACTCTTATCGCCGTTTTCAGGAGAGTTCCCACGCTCCCCTGAACCTCTGCTGGGGTTATGACAACCGCACCACCACCCTGCGGGTGCCTGCGAGTGCACCGGCGGCGCGTCGCATCGAGCACCGTATTGCGGGCGCAGATGTGAATCCCTACCTGGTCCTGGCGGCGATCCTGAGCGGTGTCTGCTATGGTCTGGAAAATCGCCTGGAAGCGCCAGAACCGGTGACCGGAGATGCATACCAGGTCGAAAGTGAGCAGTTGGTCAATACGTGGAGTGGCGCCTTGCGGCGGTTCGAGCAGAGCCCCCTATGGCAGAAATACCTGGACCCGCGGTTTATCGAACTCTTCCTTCTTTTAAAGCGGCAGGAACTGCTGGAGATCGCCTCCCGCGTGACTGACGTGGAGTACCAGAGCTATCTGCACCGGGTGTGAGATTTAGCCCTGGCGGATTGTGCGCTGGTCCTAAAAACCCGGTGCGATTCGATGGCTTTGACGACACGAGGACGAGCGTAAAGCAAACCTCTGCTATACCTAAGGTTAAGCGCAGTGGCGCTTGCAACTCTCCTCCTGAAAGTGTGTTCGAGAAACCTGGCCCGCCTCTTGGCGGGCATTTTTTTTGGTTGCTATTTTTCTGACAGAATTTTTTCCTTTCCTTGGCCTCTCTGTTAGTCGAGCCTTGCTTGAATCCGAAAAACCCTGCCTATACTGAAGTAACCGCGACTGCGGCGAAGGAGCGATTTAGCGTTACAAGGAGTTACCAATGAGATTCAAGCCTCTCCTCATTCCCATGGCCGTGGCGGGTTTTGCCGGCCTCGCCGCTCAGTCCGCGTTGGCGGGCCCTTCAGGTTACCCGGTGGTTCAATCCACTCCCCCAGTCTGGGGTGCAGGGACTTTTGCGGTTCGCGTAGGGGCGGCCTATGTCGACCCGGACGAAGACACTGTCAGCAATGTGACTACCTCATTCCTGGATGATCCGACTACGGAAGAGGTCGAGGAAATCCCCCTGGATGTCGGTACCTTTATCGATATCGATGACGATACCAGCTGGTTTATCAGTGCAACCTATGTGTTTTTGGATCACTGGGCAGTAGAGCTCCACTATGCGGACGATGTGAGCTTTGAGGGTTCGCTCTTCTCTGACGCGTTCTTCGATGGTGAGTTTATCGGTGAGTTCACTCAAGACTTGGGGGATTTCGATACCAACTACACTAAGTTGTTTGTTGATTGGTATTTCCTGGATCCGACTTGCCTCTGGCAGCCCTACGTGGGCTTGGGAGCGGTGTACACCGATGTCGATGAAGACTTCATCCGTCCCGTTTTCACGAATGACAATCGCTGGGGTGCCGGCAAAATCGGTGTTGGCAGTGACTTCAGTTGGGCGGCCCAGGTCGGGGTAGATGTGGTGCTCGGGCGCGAGAGCAACTGGATTGTCAATGCCTCTGCCATGTACCTGGATGCCTCGCCAGACTTCTCCATCGGCTTCGATACCGAAACTGACATTCCGGGATTTGATGATCCCGTGGTCAGCTCGGTGAGAGTGCGGGACGCCGATCTGGATCTCGATGCCTGGTCCTTCAATCTCGGCATCGGCTACAAGTTCAATTTCTGATCGGAGCAACAGCCACCATGAAAGCGAGAGTGCAGGATGCACTCTCGCTTTTTTTGTTGCCTTAACATAAAGGTTTTGCCAGTACGAGCGAACGGATTTCGCCTAGCGGTCACTGTCCGCCCGGTGTATTCTTCGCTTTTACCCGCCACCGCAGAATACTAACGACACGGGGAAGCCATGACCGCCTTGGGGAATTTTGCCGACGGTCCCACCGCCGCGGATTCGCGGCCCTTACGTATTTGCCTGCTCGGGTATCGCAGTCACCCGTACTGCGGAGGGCAGGGCGTATATCTTCATTATCTGAGCAAAGCTCTGGTGGACGCCGGCCACCAGGTGGATGTGATCTCTGGTCAGCCGTATCCCAAGCTGGATCCGCGCGTACAGCTGATCAAGATGCCCGGGCTCAACCTTTTCGAGTGTGAAAACCCCACCAGGGCGCTGCGCTGGCGTCATCTGCTTTCCTGGACCGACTTCTTCGAGTGGTGGAGCAAGTTGACCGGGGGCTTTGCGGAGCCCTACACGTTCGGGCGCCGGGTGGCCAAATATCTTCGTCGCCACGGGCACCGGTACGACATTGTGCACGACAACCAGTGCCTCGCCTATGGCCTGCTGGATATCGAGCGACAGGGGCTGCCCGTTGTGGCAACCATCCATCATCCGATCACTCGCGATCGTCAGCTGGCATTGGATGCCGCGCCGGACTGGCGCTACCGGCTGCTGGTGCGCCGCTGGCACAATTTCCTGCGTATGCAAATCCGTGTAGCTCGTCGCCTTCGAAACATCGTCACTGTCTCCGAGCAGTCGCGGCGGGATATTGTCGACCAGTTCGGGGTAAATACGGATCGCATCACCCTTGTTCACAACGGGATCGATACCGCCTTGTTTCGTCCCCGGCCAGACATTGCACAGCGCCCGTTCCGCATCATGACAACGGCCTCAGCGGACCAGCCACTCAAAGGCCTGCGGTTTCTTCTCGACGCAGTGGCGCAGTTGCGCGAGAGCTTTCCGCAGCTGGAGCTCCTGGTCGTTGGACGACTGCAGGAAGGGGGCGATACGGAAAAACTGCTCGAGCAGCTGCAGCTACGTGACTCTGTGCAGTTCGTTAGTGGTATCTCCAATGACGAGATGGTGAATTATTACGCCGAGGCGACCGTGGTCGCCTGTCCTTCACTATATGAGGGCTTTGGCCTGCCGGCGGGAGAGGCCATGGCCTGTGGTGTACCGGTGGTCTCCAGTGACGGTGGCGCTTTGCCAGAGGTGGTTGGCGATGCCGGTATCGTTGTCCCCGCCGGCGACAGCGAGGCGCTCGCGGGCGCCTTGCGAACACTGCTGGAGGATAAAGACATTCGCAGCAGGCTGGCAGAGCAGGGCAGAGCCAGAATCTTGCGGCAGTTTTCGTGGAAGCTCGCCGCCGAACGGCTTACACGCTATTACCGGGGGTTGATCAGTGAAGCGCCGTCGACGCTTCAGTCCGACGGTGAATCAGCCCGCCAGATCGATCGCGCGGAGGCAGCCTGAATGATCACCGTAGATCCCCATCACCTGCAGTTGCAGGCAGGGCAGCGGGTGCTCGACCTGGGTTGTGGCGAGGGCCGTCACGCTATCCACCTTTGGCTGACCGATGTCGTGGAAGTGGTTGGTGTGGACTTGAACTTCAACGATGTGGCCACAGCATCCGAGCGAGCGCGGCCTTTTGCTGAGAGCGGTGATGTTGCCGGCCGGTTGCTCCTCGGTGTTGCTGACGGTATGTCCCTGCCGTTTGCCGATAACAGTTTCGATGTGGTCATTTGCTCGGAAGTGCTTGAGCACATCAATGATTACCAAGCTGTACTCGCGGAAATCGATCGGGTGCTGAAGCCCGCCGGCATTTTTGCGGCCAGCGTACCCAGTTTTTTCCCGGAGTGGGTCTGTTGGCAGCTCAGCGACGAGTACCACCAGGTTGAGGGGGGCCATGTGCGTATTTTCCGCGAACGGCAGTTACGGGGAAGTATCGAGTCCCTGGGCCACCGTTTTTTCGCCCGTCACCGGGCTCACGCGTTGCATGCGCCTTACTGGTGGCTGAAGTGCTTACTGTGGCACCGAGTCGACTCCCGGCTGTTGGATGCCTATCACCGCCTGTTGGTGTGGGATCTGATGAAAAAGCCCAGGCTTACCCGCTGGTTGGAAAAACTTCTCAATCCGCTGCTTGGAAAGAGCACGGTGCTGTACTTCGTCAAGCCGCCGGTATCCCAGCCAGATACAGCTTCTCGCCCACTGGAGGCCACCGCGTGACGAATTCTGTGGCCGCAAGCGCGGTGACCCCGTTCCCCGAACATCTTCTGCGCGCGAGCGCTGACTACATCCTGGCCCAGCAACAGGAAGATGGCATGATTCCCTGGTTCCGGGGGCACTACGGCGATCCCTGGGATCACGTCGAGGCCGCCATGGGGCTCAGCATTGCCGGCGAGTGGCCTGCTGCAGAGCGCGCATACCGCTGGCTCGCGGATAACCAGTTGGAGGACGGAAGCTGGTGGGCGGCCTACAAAGATGGCAGCATCCACAACCGCGAGCGCCGGGAAACGAATTTTGTTGCCTACGTTGCCACCGGTGTCTGGCATCACTACCTGGTTTCCGCCGACCGCACTTTTCTGCAGGCGCTGTGGCCGACCGTCGAGCGGGCGATTGGGTTTGTCCTGGGTCTGCAGACGGAAGAGGGTGAAATTCACTGGGCGGTGGATGGCGACGGCGCTCCCATGAAGGATGCGTTGGTCACTGGCTGTTCCTCCATCTTCAAGAGTCTGGAGTGTGCCGTGCGAATGGCCGAAACCCTCGGACACCCTCGCCCGGACTGGAAACAGGCACACCAATGCCTGGGCGAGGCACTGCGGAGCAAGCCTTACCGGTTTGATCGCACCTGGGAAAGCAAGGCACGCTTTTCCATGGACTGGTTCTATCCCGTGCTCACCGGTGTATTCAACGGTGAAGAAGCCCGTGCCCGGTTAAAGGCGCGCTGGGATGAATTTGTTGTTGCAGGGCTGGGGTGTCGCTGCGTCAGTGACGAGCCATGGGTGACGGTGGCCGAGTCCTGCGAGCTGACCATGGCCCTGTTGGCTGCGGGTGAGAAAAAACGGGCAGCCAGTCTCTATCGTGGATTGCACCGCTGGGCTGATAGTGATGGCGGGTACTGGACGGGTTATGTGTATCCTGATCGGGCGATCTGGCCGGAGGAAAAAACCACCTGGACCGTGGGGGCGATGCTCCTGGCTGCGGATGCGCTGGCCGACCTTACGCCTGCCAGCGATCTCTTTACCGGTGGTGGCCTCGCTTCAGATTCGGCGCAGGATGCCGAGGGTGTCGACCATCTCCACGAGTTCGAACTGGCCGGAGGCCAGGGCTAACTGGTAGATTTCAAACGGGGCCTGTCCGCCATCGGCCGGGTCTGGAAAGATATCGTGAATGGCCAGAAACCCGCCCGGCACGATATGCCTGGCCCAGCAGCGGTAATCGGTCAATGCCGCTTCGCGGGAGTGGCCGCCATCGATAAACACGAGACCCAGAGGTGTGTTCCAGCGGCGCGCAGCGATAGCCGACGGCGCGACAACCGGAACTACAAACTCCTCCAGTTCTGCAGCGCGGATATTTGCGCGAAATGTGCGAAAACTGTCCATCAGTTGGGCGCCGTTATCGAACAGATCCGGATCGTGATATTCCTCGCCCGGCTGGTGTTCTTCGGAGCCGAGGTGGTGATCGATGGCAAAAAGAATATTGTCGCTTTCTCGGCAGGCTGAGCCGAGATAAACAGAGGATTTACCACAGTAACTGCCGACTTCCAGGCAGGCGCCCAGTGGTGCTGCCTTTGTTGCGAGGTGAAAAAGCGCCTCGCCCTCGCTGGCTGCGAGAAAACCTTTGATGTTGTCGATATCGACGGATAGTTGAATAGACATGGATAAATGTAACCCCGGCAAGTTTGCTGCAACAGTAAAACGCCGTTGTGGCAAAAGCAATCGAGTCAGTGCTGCTTTCTTCTCCACTTCGATTTCTGCATTTGAAATTGCGCCGGGGTTATCCTGAATGCGTAAAGACCATCGTCCCTACTGGCTGAAACACTGGCAACTTCGCCTGAGAAAGTGGCGAATGCGGCATTTCCTGGTGCCGCAGTTTGATGCGATTGGCTGTGAGCCGGAAATTATGGATCCTGGATCGGTGCGATTGTTCGGAAAAAATATTCGCGTTGGTAACTACCCGCATCTCATATCGACACCGGATAACTGTATCCGTCTCACTACCCTCGGGCACCGCGGTGGAGATGCGTATATCACGATTGGTGACTATGTACTGATTTCTCCGGGTGTGCGTATCTCTGCGGCAGAATCCATTACCATCGGAGATGCCTGTATGATCGCTGCGAATGTCTATATTTCCGACTCCGACTGGCACGGTTTGTATAATCGCACGCGCCCCTTTCGCTGCACTGCTCCGGTAACATTGGGCGACAATGTATGGATCGGTGATAGTGCCATCGTGTGCAAGGGAGTCTCGATCGGGGACAACTCCGTGATCGGCGCAGGGAGTGTCGTTACCAAGAGTGTGCCGCCCAACACCGTAGTAGCGGGTAATCCAGCTCGGGAGATCAAGTCGATTAATCCTCGCCGACGGATGATTACCCGGGAAGCGCTTTTTGCGGATGCTTTCCGCCAGACACGCAATATGGATGATCTGGATCGCATGTTGCTGGAAGGGAATTCCCTGTTTGGCTGGCTGCGTTCGGTCTTATTCCCGCGATCCGGTGACTGAAGGAAACGCAGGAGTTGTATGGCTCATTCATCGGGTAAACGGGGCAATCGTCGTTTTGATTGAAGTGGCAAAGCAAAAGCAATGAACAACAAAAAGAGTATTGTCCTGATCGGGATGCCGGGTGCCGGTAAAAGCACAGTGGGTGTATTGCTGGCGAAGGAGCTGGCGCTGGACTTCGTCGATACTGACGTCCTGATTCAGGCCCGTGAGGGGAAAACCCTCCAGGACATCATGAATGAAAGTGATTACCTCAACTTGAGGCGTATTGAAGGGGAGGTAATCGCTACGGCCGAGTTGCCTGGGCATGTGATCTCGACCGGAGGTAGTGCCGTCTACAGCGAAGAGGGGATGGCCAACCTGGGCAGGTTTGGGCCGATCGTTTTCCTGAATTGCTCAGCGGATGAACTCCGTCGGCGTATCCACAACTACGAGAGCCGTGGCATCGCCAAAGCGCCCGGGCAGTCGTTTGCCGACCTGTTTGAGGAGCGGCAGGCGCTATATCGCAAGTACGCGGATATTACCGTGGAGTGTGATGGTCGCAGTCTTCAGCAGGTTCTGGATGCTGTACTGCAGGAACTCAATGCCGTGTGAGTCCGGCTGGCGCCATGGAAGGGCAGAGCGGCGGCCGGGGCCGCCGCGCAGGCTGCGCACTCAGAGCGGTAGTTGTGTGGTGTACTTCACCTGTTTCAGTGCAAAGGTGGAGTTGACGGAAGCGACGTTGGGCAGATGCACAAGGGTGCGCTTGAGCAGCTGCTCGTAGTGAGCCACGCTGTCCACTACCACGCGCAGCAGGTAGTCTTTGTTACCACTGGTGGAGTAGCACTCAACCACCTCCTGAACATCCTGTACCGCAGACTCGAAATTGTTCAGAGAGTCTTCATCGTGGTTGTGAATCGTCACGTAGCAATGTACTGTGACTCCCAAGTCGAGCTTTTGGGGGTCGAGTAGTGTCACCCGGCCGCGGATGATGCCCTCGGCCTCGAGGCGTTTGATGCGGCGCCAGCAGGGGGTGTGGGAAAGTCCCACTTTGTCTCCGAGTTCCGCCATGGAATAATCGGCGTTCTCCTGCAGCGCTCGCAGAATCTTGCGGTCAAAATCGTCCAGGTCTGTCGAACGCTTCATAAAAACTCCCATCCTACAAATTTCATTCTAATCGAGATGACTGTCATAATTTTACGCGCTAAAGCGTAAATAAAGCAATGCTCTATTGCCCTTAAGCATCTAGTATGAACTGACCAGCCCGTCGCGGGTGAAGGCGAAGATTATCGCTTTCAGCGACCGGCGGGGGCAAGAGAGTCGCGCCAGCGAGGGCGCAGACAGCTCCCCGGGCGTGGCAGGTAAGCCGGAAGAATAACGATCAATAGTCCGAGATCCATCGAACTAGGGACATAACCGGAAGTAGTGATATGAGTGAAGAAGTGCGCAACGCGCAGCAGGTAGAGTCACCGCGCAGGAAGCAGGTCTCTCTGGACGACCGTTACACCACCCTCAAGGGTCAGGTACTCCTTTCAGGTATCCAGGCACTGGTGCGCCTGCCTATGGATCAGATGCGGATGGATAGGGCCCGAGGCCTGAACACCGCCACCTTTATTTCCGGTTATCGTGGTTCGCCTCTTGGCGGATACGACCAGCAGCTCACCCGCGCGAAAAAACACCTGGATGAATTCAATATTCGCTTTCAGCCTGGCGTCAATGAGGAGCTGGCGGCGACTGCTGTCTGGGGCTCCCAGCAGGTGGGCCTGTTTGACGGTGCTGAGGTCGATGGCGTCTGTGGTATTTGGTATGGCAAGACCCCGGGTGTCGATCGCTCCGGTGATGCTTTCCGCCACGCCAATGCAGCCGGATCCTCGCCGAAAGGCGGTGCCCTGATCATCGCCGGTGATGATCACGGCTGTAAGTCTTCTTCCTATCCCGGTCAGTCCGAATTCGCTTTCGTCGACATGCACATTCCGGTACTGAATCCTGCCACGGTGCAGGAGGTCCTCGACTATGGCCACTACGGGCTGGAGCTGTCCCGCTTCAGTGGCTGCTGGGTGGCGATGATCACGCTGGCCGAGAACATGGACAGCGCGTGCACCGTGGAGGTGGATCCTGACCGCGTACAGTTTTCCTATCCCGAAGTAGAGCGCCCCGAAGGCGGGCTCAATATCCGCAAGCAGGATAATCCGCTGGAGCAGGAAGCGCGTCTGTGGCGCTATAAGCGGCCGGCAGCGCTGGCGTTCGCGCGCGCAAACCACCTGAATAGAGTGATGTTGGATAACCCGGAAGCGACGCTGGGAATCGTCAGCACCGGCAAGGCGCACCTGGATCTGATGCAGGCCCTGGAAGACATGGCCATCGACGAGCAGCAGGCGCGCGAGCTGGGCATCCGTATCCTCAAGGTGGGCATGACCTATCCGCTGGATGTGCCCGGCATTCAGGAGTTTGCCCGCGGCCTGGATTACCTGCTGGTTCTTGAAGAGAAACGGAGTCTGATGGAGGTACAGCTCAAAGAAGAGCTGTACAACGTTCATCTGAAGGACCCCAATTTCCCCCGCATCATCGGTAAGGTCGATGAAAACGACCGTCCGCTGATGCCAATGTATGGCGAGTTATCGCCGGCAGTAGTGGCGCAGGTACTGGGCAAACTGCTGGGCGATAAGCTCGACGAGCGCGCAGGCCACCGCCTGATGCGACTGAATGCCCTGGCAGAGCGTATTTCTAGGCAGGCTGGCTCCAGCGTATCCCGGCTGCCAATGTTCTGCGCCGGCTGCCCCCATAACCGTTCCACCAAGGTGCCGGAAGGCAGCCGCGCTCTGGCGGGCATTGGCTGCCACTACATGGCCCAGTGGCTGGATCGCGAGACCTATACCTTCACCCAGATGGGGGGCGAGGGTGTGAACTGGGTAGGGCAGGCGCCATTCACCAGTGAGAAGCATGTCTTCGTGAACCTCGGTGACGGAACCTATTTCCATTCGGGCATTCTTGCCATTCGCGCGTCCATCGCCGCGAAGGTGAATATCACCTACAAGATTCTCTTCAATGACGCCGTCGCCATGACCGGCGGCCAGCCGCATGACGGTGAGTTGCATCCGGACATGATCTGTCGCCAGGTGCTCGCCGAGGGCGTGCAGAAAGTGGTGCTGGTCATGGACAACAAGGACAAGTACCACGGCGCGTTGAAGTTCCCCGGCGAGGTGGATATCCGCCATCGGGACGAGATGCCCCGGGTGATGGAGGAATTGCGCGAGGTGCCGGGTTGTACCGTCATTATCTACGACCAGACCTGCGCCACCGAGCTGCGCCGTAAGCGCAAGCGGGGCCTGCTGCCCAAGGCCGAGGGACGCCCGTTTATCAACGAGCGGGTCTGTGAGGGCTGTGGTGACTGCGTGCAGCAATCGAGCTGTATCGCGGTAGAAAAGGTGGAGACGGCGCTTGGCGACAAGCGCAGGATCAACCAGACCTCCTGTAACCAGGACATGTCCTGTGTCAACGGCTTCTGCCCATCGTTCGTCACCGTCAAAGGTGGACGCCTGAACAAGCGTGCCGGTGTGGGCGATGTGCTGCGCACCGAGGCGGAAAAGCTGGATCGACCGCAGCTGCCCGGACTGGAGCAGCCCTTTAACCTGCTGGTGACCGGCGTTGGCGGTACCGGGGTAGTCACGATCGGTGCACTACTGGCCATGGCTGCCCATATCGAGGGTAAGGCGAGCAGCACCCTGGATCAGACCGGTCTGGCCCAGAAGGGTGGTGCAGTTTACTCCCATGTTCGCTTTGGTGAACGCCCGGAGGACCTGAAGGCAGTGCGGATCTCCGACGGTCGCGCGGATGCGCTGTTGGCCTGCGACCTGATTGCCGCGGGCAACCTGCCGGCCTGTCTGGCCAAGCTGGATGAGACCCACAGCCGCGCAGTGGTGAATACCCATCTGAGTCCCACGGCAGCGTCGGTTCTCGGCCGAGAGGATACTCACTCGCCGCAGGCGGTGCTGGATACTATCCGTGATGCTGTCAGTGAAATGGATACCGTGGAGGGGCACCGCCTGACCAGCGCGGCGCTTGGCGATACACTCGCCGCCAACATCTTTATGCTCGGATTTGCCTGGCAGAAGGGGCTGATTCCGCTGGATCAGGCATCCCTGCTGCAGGCCATCGAACTGAATGGGGTGGCAGTCGAGGCCAACCTGCAGGGCTTCGCAGCGGGTCGTCTCGCAGCGGGCAACCGGCCAGCCCTGGACCAGTTGTTGTCAGCCGAAAAGACGGAGAAGCGCCTCCCTGAAGGACTGGAGGCGATTGTCGCCCATCGCTCTGCCCACCTGAGTGGTTACCAGAACGATGCTCTGGCTGCCCGTTACCGCACCGTGGTAGACCGGGTGAAATCCGCAGAGATTATGAAGGTGCCGGGTAGTGAGGCTCTGGCCGAGGTGGTAGCGCAAAACTATGCCAAGCTCTTGGCCTACAAGGATGAGTACGAAGTGGCCCGTCTGTATACCGATGGCCGCTTTATCGAGGAGCTGAAAGAGAACTTTGCCGGCGATTACACCCTGGAGTTCAACCTGGCCCCGCCACTGCTGGCGCGCTATGACAAAGCACTGGGGCGGCCGCGCAAGA
The DNA here is from genome assembly GCF_001750105.1 of Microbulbifer aggregans. Taxonomy (NCBI): domain Bacteria; kingdom Pseudomonadati; phylum Pseudomonadota; class Gammaproteobacteria; order Cellvibrionales; family Microbulbiferaceae; genus Microbulbifer; species Microbulbifer aggregans. The sequence continues at coordinate 3,405,110 of NZ_CP014143.1, read as the reverse complement.
TGAAGTTCGGCGGTTGGATGTTCAAGGCATTCCGTGTGCTGGCGAAACTGAAGTTCCTGCGCGGCACTCCACTGGATCTGTTCGGTTATACCGCGGAGCGTAAGATGGAGCGAGAGCTGATCAGTGAATATGAGGCGCTGGTCGACCGCGTGACTGGTGCCCTTAATGCGGAGAATCACGCCGCGGCCATCGAGCTGCTCAGTTACCCGGACCTGATTCGTGGCTACGGCCCGGTCAAGGACGAGAATCTGGTGAAGGCGCGTGCGCTCCGGGATGCGGCGCTGGAGCGGTTTGAGAACCCGCGCGGTGGGGCCGGTGCCACTGTCGGCACGGTGGAGGTCTTCGACCCGACTACTGCGCAGCAGGTTGGCTGATTCGGTCAGCAATTGGTGACAAAAAACGGGGCCTCGGCCCCGTTTTTTATGTCCGCGGTAAGACTGAAAAAATCACCAGCTCATCTGTGCACGAATGCCCAGCTGGTCTGTGCCGTCGCCGGTGAAGTCGTCATCGCCGAAGCGCAGGTTGAGCATGAAGCGGACTTTGGGGTTGTGGTAGTAATTGATGCCGACAATCCAGCTGTCGGCATCCAGCTCGGAGATTTCATCGTTCTGGATGGCTTCGTAGCGTGCCGTGAGTTCCCAGGCGCCCCATGGGCTCGTGGGTTTGGCCGACTTGAATACGCCTTTTTTGCTGTTGTAGGGCTTGTGCTCACCGGTGATCAGCCAGCTGCCCTGAAGGTACCAGGCGTGCACGTCCTGGTCACCGATATAGCAGCCGAAGTCCGGGTCGCACTCAAAAGTTGGGGGAGCGTCGAACAACTCCTCAAAAAACAGTTCAGAAAGGAAATAATCGCCATCATAGTTTCCATACGCATATTCCATCTGCGCGTAGAACGGTCCCCAGGTGCCGGCCAGCTCTAGCCCTGCAATATCGACCGAGCCACCCTGGCGCCCCTGGAAGAACTCCTCATCATCAACGTTACCAAAAAAGAACACCCGGTCTCCCGGGGTAAGGGCAATCAACTGGCTGGGGCCGCGTCGGCCGGCATAGTCAGCATCCGCCTCCAGTGCTAGCGAGTTTCGGTTCGCATTTTCATAGCTGTAGGAGAAGCCCAGGTGAACGGTGCTGAGCTCCTCATTGATCGGTGCCCAGGTAAACCGGCCCGCCGCGCCGACACCTTCATTTCTGGGTGTGCCGGCGTTGCGTAAGTTGAAGGCCATGACTCCGGCGGTGTAGCAGGCCCAATGGTTGTTCCAGCCAATGCCCTGCTGGAATTGCCGACCATCAAAAATACCCGTGGCGGTGGTAAAGGGGCGTTCCAGCATCAGGATCTCGTTGGAGCTGGTCAACTCCTCCATGGCCCGGAATGGTTTGAACTGGCCGACTCGGATGGTGCCCCCGTAGAAGTCGTGTCCAATCCACACTTCCCGGTACCCGGACAAGGTATTGCCGGCGGCGAAGTCCTGTTCCAGTTTGTACTGAAACGTGTAGGCCTCGCCTTGCAGGGTGATTCGCGCGCGCCGGAATTCGGTGGTGCTGACAGGATCCTCGATGTCGGGATCGAAAAGGTAGGTATCAAAGTGAATGCGGCCACCAAGCTCCGCAGAGAAATTGCCATCGTCAGAGACAATCTCCAGGCCTCCTTTGGTTTTTGCCTCGTCTGCCCAAGCGGAAATGCTCAGGGTGGCGCCGAGAAGTAAGCTGATCGGCAGGGCAGTGTTCACGGGTACCTCCATGTACCGTCTGTTTTTGGCGGGCCCGCATGACGCGGACATCCAGAGTCTAGCAATGGCTAGAGTGCGCTAACCCTAAATTGGCGCTTTTCCAGCTCTTTCAAAATGCTTTTTTCGCCAACCAGGTGGCCTGCGCCGACGATGACAAATAGCGTGTCGTGGTTCTCACTGGCCGCGGATATCCCCGCTGCCATATTACGGTTGCGTTTAAAAAACATGACCTCATACAGCGAGGCAAATTCGGGGTTTTCCCGCAGTTCATCGGCGATCACCAGGCGATGCATGGCCTCGGGATCTCCGCTTTTCCATGCTGAAATCATCTCTGGAACCAACTTGTCGATATCCTGCAGCTGTTCGAGGGTCTGACGCAGTAGCAGGTCGGGGTTTTCGAGATTGTTGAGCAGCGCCAGCTGCTCCAGCACGCCTTCCAGTTCGAGCACTTTCTTGTTGCCCTGGCGGTGAGCTCTTTGGAGAAAGTGGCGATCAATGCCGAACTTGGGATCGAGTCCACGGGCCTGCATTTCCATCATGCTGAGCGTGATCATCGCGATGGCAGGGCGCTGGCGCATGAACATGGCCTCAGGTAATTGCCGGCTGGAGAGCCACTGCTGCAGCCGCCGGTAGGTCTCCGGGGACAGGTCTTCTCGCAGGCTTCTGCCGCCGGTGTAAAGTGACTCCCGCATAATTTGCTGTTGCAGCGCCGGATCCCGCTCAGCCTGCAAAATATCTGCCTCCACCGCCAGCGCATCGCTGCTTTCAAAAGCCTCGAGAATCCTGCTGTGCAGGGGGTAAAAATCTGGAGTCGCCAGGTGAATGGAGCCAAGCAGGTAGACCTGCTGATCCCCTTTTTCTGCCACCCAGAACAACCCCTGGTCTCCGGCAGCCCGGGATGCGTTGGAAAACAGCAAAAGCAGTAGCAGTCCGAATGCTGTCAGCAGCGATCGAGCGTGCATACCTCGGTCGGCAATATGAGGGGGCATGGTATGTCTCCTGTCTGATCTCTGTTATTGCCTTCAGGCCATTATCTTAGTGCTCCACTGCCGGTCTCAGCGAGTGGGAGGGGTGTTTTACCTGGAGCATTTGTGAAAAATGTGGTGCATGACTCGGCAGGATTTGCTGAATGGCGCAAAATATCGCCTGCGGGATATCTTGGAAAAAATAAGTACAAAGGTTGATCAGTATCATGCGGGTATTACAGGCGGTGCCGCAAATCGATAAGTCGCCGGAAGGGCGCGCCACCCTCGATCTGGGCCAGGAACTTGTGCGCCTTGGACACGAGTCGATCGTAGTCTCAGCAGGTGGCGAATTGATGGATCGCCTGGTGTTACGGGGCTCGCGTCACATTGAAATACCACTGGATCGTCGCTCCCTGTGGTCTCTCAGGCTTGTGCGGCGGCTGCGCAGGCTGATCCGGGAACTTGAGGTGGATGTGGTGCACGCCCGCGCACCGCTCCCCGGATGGTTGCTCTGGCTCGCAGTCCGCGGTATTCCCGAGGGACAACGCCCCCGGTTCGTCACTTCGGTACACCGCCTGTATGGGGGTGGTTTTTTTAACAGCATCATGGCTGCGGGCCAACAGGTTATGGCGGTTTCCGGCTTTGCAGGGGAAAGGCTGCGCAAACAATTCAGCAGGAAACTGGCCTCTGCCCCAGAGATCGTGCCCGGTGGTGTAAATACCCGCGAGTTTGATCGCTCTGCGCCGGTGTCGGGGTATTGGCACCAGCGCTTGTTGAATGACTTCCCCCAGCTGGAGGGGAGAAACTGGCTGTTGATGCCTGCGGCGCTGAGCCCCGGTAATGGGCACCGGGAGTTTCTTCAGCTGTTATCGATGCTGGGCCAGCAGCGTGACGACGTGTTTGGATTGATCGTGGGGGAGGTGCCGCCGGGTGACGTCAAGTATGCGCGCAAACTCGAGCGGCTGGCGCTGGACCTCGGCTTGAGTGATAAGGTGCTCTTTATGGGGCCACGCCGGGATATGCGCGAACTCTATGCCAGTGCCCGCATTACTTTCTGCCTGGGTGAGCGGCCACTTGCATACGGTCGCGTTGCCGCCGAGGCGCTGGCAATGGGTTGCCCGGTGATTGCCTACCGCCTCGGGGGACTCACGGAGTTGCTGCAACAGTGCTTCCCCCAGGGGCTCGTAGACGCCGGCGACACGGAGGCCTTGCTTGAGGCGAGCATGGAAGTTCTCAAGCGTCCCGTCCAGGTCGTCTCGGATGGTCTCAGTCTCGAGGATATGTCGGCGCGTGTGCTGGCCCTCTATGCTCGGGCCTGACCTGCGTCCGGCTGCGAGCGCGGCAGTGGCATGCTGGTGCTTTCGCCGGCAGCAATAGTGAAATCGGGCACTTCGGAAGTGCTCTCCGAGCCCGTCTCCCCCTGAGGCTGTCGATAGTTCCCCGCGTTTCTTCCCCTCGCCACTCCTCAGCCCTGTGGGCGTGATCTGCAGCACCGGGCTTTCCCTCACGGGGAGGCAGAGGTCGCGTGGCCCTCGGTAATCCCGTCAAATAACTGCATATAGACATGCCAGGTGGCCTGCCCCATGGAGTTCAGGGTGAGCTCGGTGGCCGCTCGCCGGAAACTGTCATGGAACTGGGCAGGCAATGACTGGCGATTGTTGAGGGCATGGCGCAGTTTCTGCTCCAGATAGAGTGGATGAATATTCTCGAGTAGGTAGTCCGCCGGGAGGTAACGATCAGCGTCGCCGGTATTGGGCGTGATGACCGGGCAGCGGTGCAGGAGTGCCTCGATCCAGTCGAATGGGGGGGGGCCGGCACAACTGGTCACAATCAGCAGGTCCACGCTAGAAAGCCACTCCGTCAGTGAGGCCTGGTCACCCATGAAGCGGACGCGATCAGTGAGATTCAGATCCTCACTCAATGATTTCATGGTGTCACTCTCGGGCCCATCACCGACGACGGTCAGCTTCACCCCTGGGAGCCGTGAGAGTGCCAGCAGAAGGTGGTCGAGGCCGCAGAGCTTCACCAGCCGGCTTGAAAAAAGCAGATGGGGGTGAGCTAGGTTTTGTCTTTCGCGGATCGCCAAGGCGTTGGCATCGGACTCTGCACCGTTGGGAATGATATGCCAGTCGAGTCGGGAATTCGCGACTACGGAGTGACTGATGGCGATCCGGGCATCGAAAGCGCTGGACAGCTTGTCGCGTGGGTGACGCAAATTGTGTCGGGTGATGACCTGGCGTGCATCGGAGTATTTCTTGACCGCTGCGAGCAATTGGGCGGACTTGCTGCCGTGGCCATGCGCGATCTGGAATTCGCCACCTCTGAGGTGGCTGGCCAGGCGCCAGATCAGGTTGGGATGGTGGCGGTCACGATCGGTGTTGAGTGCCAGAAATCGCACGGAAGAATCGAGGCTCTCCCGGTAACGGGGGTGAGCAATGACAGCGATCTCAGCTTCTGTGTTGCGCGCTTGCCAGCCTGACAATACCGCCACGTGGCGAGCCAGACCGTCGAACTCGCGGCTGGCGATCAGGTGGCAAATTCTTTTGATCATTGGTCAGTTCCGTGTCCGGCGCTTGTCGGCTCGCGGAGAGCTAGACAGGGCCGGTATATTGCGTAGCCGCCTTGGCACGCTTTTTTATGGACACATTGTTGCCAGTGACCGATGACAAAGGTTTTATGGAAATATGACTATTTGGTGACGCGTGCGAGTTCAGAAATTGAAATGCCAGTTCAGCGAGGCGAAATCAAAACCCGGATTTGGTGTGTTGGTATAGGCATTGGAGAAATGGCTGTATCGCACTGACGCAACTGAACCGCCCTGAAGGCGATAACCAGCGCCGAAGTGCAGGGCAAAGTTGCCATGGGTGGTGAGTTCGATATCGCCGAAATTCTTTTCACTCAGGTAGGCTGCACCGACACCGGCCTCTCCGAAAAAACCTTCTGCACGTGGGCGTGGATACCAGCGTAAAACTGGTTTCAGTTCAAACACGTTCTGTTCCTGGCGCTCACCGCGGTAATTCAGGCGCAAGTGGGAATAGCTGCCCTGAGCCCACCATTGCCAGAGTCCTGTAGTGAGAGGAAATTCAGCGAAATTGATCGCGTAGTTGATGCCGGCCATTTCCGCACTGGAAATGGAATCTCGCTGGATCAGCGCATCGCCCAGCCCTTTGCCTGCGCTGAAAATTACTTCCTGCTCGGCACTGGCATGGTTTGCTGTCATCAAAATGCAAAATAGCAAGCTGGGGAAAAATCGCATGGCGGGCAGACCAGGCTGTTATCTGTTTGTTGAGAATAAGCAGATAACAGCCTAGCTGCTTGCAACCGCTTGGCAAGTGCCGACGGCGGAACGGTTTATGGTAGCGGGGTTAGCGCCACTGTCGCCGCAGTTGCCGGATGGCATCCGAGTGCAGCTGACGGGCACGCTCCTGACTGAGCCCCAGCTGTTCGCCAATGACGCGGAAGGAGCAGTCCCTGTCTGAGATCAATCCGTAGCGCAGATTGAGCACGGTACGCTGGCGCGGGGGCAAACGTTCCACAGCTTCACGCAAGCGCTCGGCGAGCTCCTGGTTGGTGACCAGTTCATCCGTGTTGTAGATCTCATCGGCTGGCGCGTAATCCAGTTTGGTACTGCTCTGGTCCTCGGCTACCGGATCGTCGAGAGATCCGGTGGGACCGGGCAACTTGAGCAGACTCTGTACCCGTTCCAGATCGAGGCCTGCCTGCGTCGCGATGTGTTCGTCGGAGGCGGCGGAGCCACGGGACCGAAGTTCACTGATCGCGCGATAAATCGCTCGCAGGTCATCCTGAACGTTTGCCGGTTGTCGCACGATGTCGTCATTGCGGCGCAGCGCCAGCTGGATTTCCTGCTGGATCCACCAATAGGCATAAGTGGAAAAGCGGTATCCCATCTGTGGTTTGAAGCGCTCGATGGCCTTCATCAGGCCGACATTGCCCTCCTGAATCAGATCAATAAATGGCACCGCGGGATTGCGAAACCGTTTGGCGATCGCGATCACGAGGCGGAGGTTGCATTGAATAAGCTTCTTGCGCTGCTCCTGAAAGCGGCGCAGGAGGCTGCGCAGAGCGGTGCGGTCACGCTGGGAGATTTTCCCTTTCTCCATCAGTGTCTCCGCCTTGGCGATGATCAGGCCGTGGTCGTAGGCCCCGGTGCTGCCTCGCTGTTCTACACCTTCACTGCGCAGGTCGACCAGTTCCACACCGCGCTTTTGCAGCAGTGCAATGATCTTGTCTTCCAGCTCCCGCAACAGGCAGGTGGTCGTGTGTTCCTCCTCTGGAGTGAGCAGGTCGAGCCGGTACAGATGCTTGAGATAGCTCTGCATCGGCGTACTGCCGGATTCCCCGGACGGTTCGGCCTGCTGTTTTACCTGTTCAGTTTCCGGTTCACTACTTGCCATTGCCTTTTCGGGCTGACTACCGGAAACCAGTTCGTCTGTGTCCTTCAGCCATGCTTCATCCCTTGAGTACATATTTTCTCGGGACAACTGAATACACCTTCTGTTGAGTACACCATCGCCATGCACAACAGCACAGCTGCTGCGCTTGGCGCCTCTTTCTTTTTGACTATAGGTGAGGGTAGAAATTCGCGCCGTGCTAAAGGTGACTTGGAAGTTCAATAAGTAAACTGTTTATGGTGTTTTGACAGCGCTTTCCTGTTGATGAATGTTGTGTTCTGGCAGGGGGGAAACTTTCAGGCTGCTGTGGTCACTTTGTGCGGATATCGAAAGTAAAGTCGATACGCTGATCTACCCGCAGGGCTCCGAGCGCGGCGCTGAATGGCTCCAGCCCCAGCTGCTGGTGGGACAGGGTGAAGCTGCCGCTGGCGCGAACACTGTTTCCCTTCACAGTGACTAGCGCGGGCAGGGTCAGTGGTATGGTCAGGCCGCGCAGTTGCAGTTGTGTTGCAATGAGCACCCGCTGCGGCTCCCGGGTGTCCGGCAGGTTGGCCTTGCCGGACAGGCGGATGACCGGGAAGCGAGAGGCTTGCAGCTGACGCTGCCCCAGCATGTTGGCGCGGGTGCCAGCGATATCTTTGGCGCTCAGTTCCGACGAGAACTCGGCGCCGTAGCGCTGGCGCAGTGCCGGTGGATCGACCTCCAGCCGCTGCACGGGGATCTCGAGCGCAAATTCTGAGGGTCGCGGGGATTCGTACAGAGTCACGGTTCCGCGAATGCCAGTTGCGCGGATCACATGGCTATGTCCCAGGTGTGCCATAGGGCCGCTGCGGTACACGCGCCAGTGGATATCGGAAGAGGCGGAGAGGGGGAGCACCTGCTGCGCCGCCAGAGGGCAGGCAAGCAGGGCTACGATCAGAGCGAGGGCCAGGGTCAGCCCGTAGCGAGTTCGCGGGATGCCTTTCGAAGAAGGCTGGCTGAATACCATATCGAGAACCTCACTAAGGGTGGGAGCGGGTTTTGCTCGCTATGCAGCTTAGTGAGGGAGTTCTGTTAACAGTAAGTTGCTTCAGCGCTCGCGTTTCACGCGGATCTTGCGACCGCCTTCGGCAGGTTTCATGAAGAAAGAGCCGAACAGGCCGCGTTCCACGACGATTTTGTCCCCGCTCTTCCAGGAAACGCGGCCGCTGTCGTTCTGGCGCCAGATCTGCCCGTTGTCGAGGGTGATAATCGCCTTGTCGTAAGCGCCTTCCTGGACTTCCGTTATCTGGGCGGTGATTTTCTCCGGTGCTTCTTCCACGATCCGTTTCTGCTCGTGGCCGAAGATCTGCTCTGCCCGCTCGTCCAGGCTCTGGCTCAATGCGTCATAGCAGGCGAGACGCTCTTGATCCGACTCGATGGATGCACAACCGCGCATCTGTTTGGTGAAGGAGTCCGCGCTGACACTGGATGCCAGCAAAAGAAGTGCAAGAAAGAGAGGTGTTCTCATATTGACAGTTGGTCAGGTGGATTTCACATAATTTTGCCTCAGAGCCCCGCTGCGGACAAATGAAAACGTGCGGGTATTCACGTTTTTGCCCCCCATCACCGTGGAACAATACTGGACTCTTATAACCATAAATTCACACTTTCAGGGGGTGGAAAATGAAGAAAATCATTATTCCCGCAATCGTGATCGCCGCAGTCGGTGGATATCTCTACTACCAGAACATGGAGCCTGCAGGCGCTGAGGCTGAGATTGCCAGCGAGGTCCAGTCCGCCGTTGAAGAGGCCGGTGCCGCGGTGGAGGAAACGGGTGAAGAAGCGGTAGTCGCAGCCAAGGATGCCGGTATTGCACCTTCTGAGGGTGACGTTTTCGCCGATGCGCCGGAGCACATGATGGAAACCGCTGAAGAGGCGGCTGATGAGGTCATGGACTCCGCCGAAGAGGCCATGGACACCGTGGCTGACGAAGCTGAAGAAGTGGCCGAAGAGGTCGCCGACGAAGCCGAGGAGGCGATCGATCACAGCGAGGAGTGAACACTCCATTGATGATCTCGATACCCGGGCAGTGCCCGGGTATTTTTTTGCCTGTACGCTGGCCGGCCTGTCGATAGGCAGCAGGAGTTTTTTGTGAACCTGAACCAGGTAACCCTTCCAGTCCGCGACATGGAAGAAGCGGCGGCTTTTTACCGTAGGCTGGGCTTTGTCCAGATTGTCGATACACCCCACTATGCTCGCTTCGAATGTACAGAGGGAGGTGCGACTTTCTCATTGCAACTCAGTGAGGAGGAATATCGCAACGGTGCTGTGATCTATTTTGAGCACGAGAAACTGGATGAGCTGGTAGAGGCGCTGCAGCAGCGCGGTCTGGAATTTGCCCAGCTGCCACAGGATATGCGCTGGCGCTGGCGGGAGGCGGTGCTATTCGACCCCAGCGGCAACAAAGTGAAGCTCTACTGGGCGGGAGAGGACCGCCTCAACCCGCCGTGGCGCACGGAGATTCGCGAGCCGTGATGGGGCAGGGCGCTTAGCCCTGCGCGTTGAACTGTTTGCCGCTGACTCCGCGACTGTCATCTCCCATCAGGTAAAGGTAGGTGGGCATGATGTCCTCAGGCCGAGTCACCGTTCTGGGGTCCTCGGCGGGGTACGCCGCAGCGCGCATATTGGTGCGTGTTGCACCCGGGTTGAGGCTGTTAACGCGAATGTTGGAGACGCCGTCCAACTCGTCTGCCAGCACCTGCATCAGGCCTTCGGTGGCAAACTTCGAAACCGCGTAAGCGCCCCAGAAGGCGCGGCCCTTGAGGCCGACGCTGGAGCCGGTAAACACCACCGAGGCCGCCTCAGACTTCTCCAGCAGCGGCAGCAGTGTCTTGGTCAGGCCGAAGGCGGCGTTGACGTTGACCCGCATCACCTGTTCCCAGGTCGCGTAGTGGTAATTCAGGATGGGAGTGCGCTGGCCGAGGACTCCTGCACTGTGCAGGATGCCGTCGAGCCGACCGAATTCCTGGTCCACGGCTTCGGCAAAGTGCTCGAAATTTTCGATCTTTGCCTCGTTGAGATCCATGGGGAATATCGCCGGCTGGGGGCCGCCGGCTTCTTCGATCTCGTCATATACGGCTTCCAGCTTTGCAGTCGTCCGCCCCAGCAGAATCACGGTAGCCCCGTGGGCGGCAAAAGTCTTGGCCGCGGCCCGGCCAATGCCGTCGCCGGCGCCAGTCACCAGGATGATCTTGTTCTTGAGAAGGTCTGGAGCAGGGGTGTAGTTGCCGATGGTCTCAGACATGGGAATCCTTTTGTTGCGTTGGTCGGCTTTTCGTGCGCTGGATGCGTTGTTTTTCTATCTGGGATGCTGTCAGCGGTTGCTGTTCGTCATGTAGTGCTCCATGAGCAGGGGCCAGATCTGGTCCGCACTATCCACCAGATGATCTGCATTCCAGTTGGCGGCGCTGTCTCCGGCATCGATATAGCCGTAGCTACAGGCGATGGTCGGCATGCCTGCGGCCTTGCCGGCCTCGATATCGCGCTCGTGGTCGCCGACATAGACCGCCTGCTCCGGTTTGCAGCCAATTCGAGAGCAGGCGAGATAGATTGGCTCCGGATGGGGCTTGCGATTCTCCACATCGTCCGGGCAGATAATGGCGCCTGGCTCGGGGAAATGGGAAAACGCCCGCATGAGCGGGATCGTATAGGCTGCGGGTTTGTTGGTGACGACTCCCCAGGCGATATCGTGGTTGGCCAATTTTTTCAGCAGATCTTCGATACCCGGGAACGGCACCGTGTGCTCGGCCAGGTGCGCCAGGTAGAGGTCCAGAAACCGCTGTCGCAGTGAGTCAAAACCCGGGTCTCCCTCGTCGCGGCCAAAGGCCAGTCTGACCATGGCCCTGGCGCCGTTGGACACCACGGCGCGGATCGCCTCCCCGGGGAGCGGCGGTAACTGTTCCTGATGGCGCAACTGGTTCAGCACCACAATAAAGTCGGGCGCGGTATCGAACAGCGTGCCGTCGAGATCAAATAAAACTGCTTTCATGCTACTTCCGTTGGATCAGGGCGCCCTGGTTGCGTGCACCAGGTAGTTCACGTCCACATCCCTGGGATCCAGTTTGTAGGTGCGCGTGAGCGGATTGTAGGTCATTCCGGTGATGTCCCTTGTCTCCAGGCCCGCCGCCCGGATCCAGGCGCCCATCTCCGAGGGGCGGATAAATTTGCTGTATTCGTGGGTGCCCTTCGGCAGCAGGCGCAGGACATATTCGGCTCCCACGACTGCAAACAGCCATCCTTTGGCGGTGCGGTTGATGGTGGAGAAGAACAGGTTTCCGCCGGGCTTTACCAGAGTGGCACAGGCGCGGATAACCGAGGCCGGATCGGGGACATGCTCCAGCATCTCCAGGCAGGTGACCGTGTCAAAGCTGGCCGGCTGCTCTTCTGCCAGCTCTTCCACGGAAACCTGTCGGTAATTGATCTGCAGCTCGCTCTCCAGCGCATGGAGCCTGGCCACATTCAGGGGCGCCTCGCCCAGGTCGATACCGGTAACGTCTGCGCCTCTCTGCGCCATGGCTTCAGTGAGAATGCCCCCACCACAGCCAACATCCAGCACCCTCTTGCCCACTACCGGGGCGTGCCGGTCAATATAGTTGGCGCGCAGTGGATTGATATCGTGCAGGGGTTTGAACTCGCCCTGGCGATCCCACCAGCGGCTGGCCAGCTGTTCAAATTTGGCGATTTCTGCCGGATCTACATTGGTCATGGGATATCCGTCGTTGTCCCCCGATATGGATTGTTTCCTTGGCTTCCTGAAGCTCAAGTGCGAAGACACCGAGCCTCGGCTCGATCAGGCGACCCTCCTTCCTCTGGAAAGAGACCCTAGATCGACAAGCCGGCGATTCTAGCACGCCAGTCCTGAGCCCGTTGCACCAGCTCTGTCTCATTGAGGGTGGTGAGCCTGCGCTCGGCCAGCAGCTGCCGGCCGGCGACCCAGACGTCGCTGACATTGTGCGCGCTGGCGGTATAAATCAGTTGGGAAATCGGATCGTGCAGGGGTTGCTGCTCGAGTCCACCCAGGTCGACAGCCGTCAGGTCTGCAGACTTGCCCGACTCCAGGCTGCCAATCTTGTCCTCCAGTCCCAGGGCGCGAGCGCCATTGATGGTGGCCATGGCAAGCACCTGCCGGGCGGGCAGGGCATCGGCACGTCCGCTGACGGCCTTGGCCAGCAGGGCCGCCGTGTTGGCTTCTGCAAAAAGGTCGAGCCCGTTATTGCTGGCGGCACCGTCGGTGCCGAGCGCAACATTGATACCTGCTTCCAGTAGCTCGCTTGCCGGGCAGAAACCGGAGGCGAGTTTGAGATTGGAGCGCGGGCAGTGGGCTACGTGGGCACCGCTCTCCCGTAAAAGCTCAATGTCACTGGGTTCTACCGACGTCATGTGTACGCACAGGGTCTGGGGTGAGAGCAGCCCCAGCCTGTTTAGTCGTTCGATCGGTCGTTCGCCCCCTTCCTTTAAGGCCCGTTGAACCTCAGTGGCAGTTTCATGCAAATGCATCTGCACCGGGATCTGAGCCTCGGCGGCATAGACTGCGATTTTCTCCAGAGTCTCATCTCCCACCGTATAGGGAGCGTGAGGCGCGAAGACGACATCGAGGCGGTCGTGGGCCCGGTAGTCATCCCGCAGTGACAACCCTTTCTGCAGGGCGTCCTCGCCGTTGCGGCTCCAGGGAGTGGGGGCGTCAATCACGGGGAAGGCTATCTGTGCCCGTATGCCGGTTTCGCGAGCGACCTGGGCGGTGTCCTCGGGGAAGAAATACTGGTCGGAGAATGTCGTTGTTCCCGAGCGAAGCATCTCTGCCACGGCGAGCCGGGTCCCGTCGGCGACAAAGCCCGACGCTACCCATTTCTGCTCGGCCGGCCAGATATGCTCCTGCAGCCACTCCATCAGGGGTTTGTCGTCTGCATAGCCCCGCAGCAGGGTCATGGCTGCGTGGGTGTGGGTATTGATCAGCCCCGGAATCAGCGCGTGTCGGTCGAGGTGGACGACCTGATCGGCCCGATAACGTTTCTCCGCCTCTGCTGAGGGATGGATGGCGAGGATCTTGCCGTCACGGACTGCGATTGCGCAATTTTCATACACTTTTCCGCCGGGAACGACAGGGATGATCCAGCGGGCGTGAATCAGTGTGTCGACGTGAGAAGCTTGTTCGTCTGCGGCCATGGGTTGCTCGGTGATCTTGGACGGGCGGTAGACTTTAGCGGCGGGCCGCTGCGGTAACAAGTCGACCGGCGGGCGTCCTCCCCGGCGCCAAGTATGGTAACATTGCGCGCTTGATTGAATCCCGGAGGTCCGCTGGCAGCGGACACCAGTGTCCAGGGCCTGAGCAGGCGGTATTTAATGGCCGCTGACGGGCTGTCAGGCGATAGCGGGGTTCGACGCGGCGGTAATAACGATTCTCAAGGAATGCCGGAAAATATGGCCGAGTTAGCCAAAGAAATCTCTCCGATCAATATCGAAGAAGAGCTGAAGCAGTCGTACCTGGATTACGCCATGAGCGTAATCGTCGGGCGGGCCCTGCCCGATGTGCGGGACGGCTTGAAGCCGGTACACCGGCGTGTGCTCTTCGCCATGAACGAGCTGAAGAACGACTGGAACAAGCCGTACAAGAAATCGGCCCGTGTGGTCGGTGACGTGATCGGTAAGTACCACCCGCATGGTGATTCTGCGGTTTACGACACCATCGTGCGTATGGCCCAGCCCTTTTCCATGCGCTACACCCTGGTGGACGGGCAGGGCAACTTCGGTTCCATCGACGGCGACAGCCCCGCGGCGATGCGTTACACCGAGATCCGCATGGACAAGCTGGCCCACGAGCTGCTGTCCGATCTCGACAAGGAAACCGTCAACTTCATCGACAACTACGACGGCTCCGAGCAGATGCCGGAAGTTCTGCCATCGCGGGTGCCGAACCTGCTGGTTAATGGCTCTTCCGGTATCGCCGTGGGTATGGCGACCAATATTCCGCCCCATAACATGGGCGAGGTGATCAATGCCTGCCTGGCGCTAATCGAGAACCCTGAGCTCAGCGTCGATGAGCTGATGGAGCACGTTCCGGGACCAGACTTCCCCACCGGCGCCATCATCAATGGCCGCGCCGGTATCCTGATGGCCTATCGCACCGGTCGCGGACGTATCTATGTGCGCGCCCGTGCTGAGGTGATTCATGATGAAAAGTCGAAGCGCGACGTCATCATCATTCACGAGATTCCCTTCCAGCTGAACAAGGCCCGCCTGATCGAGCGCATTGCCGAGCTGGTCAAAGAGAAGAAGATCGAGGGTATCTCCGAGCTGCGCGACGAGTCCGACAAGGACGGCCTGCGCGTGGTGATCGAGCTCAAGCGTGGCGAGCTGGGTGATGTGGTCCTGAACAACCTCTATTCCCAGACCCAGCTGGAAAGCGTGTTCGGTATCAATATGGTGGCGCTGGTCGACGGCCAGCCCAAGGTGCTCAACCTCAAGGAGCTGCTTGAGCACTTTATCCGTCATCGCCAGGAGGTTGTGACGCGCCGTACGGTCTACCTGCTGCGCAAGGCCCGAGAGCGCGGTCATATCCTTGAGGGCCTGGCGATTGCCATCGCCAATATCGATCCGGTGATCGAGCTGATCAAGGCTTCGGCCACCCCAGCGGATGCCCGTGAGGCCCTGCTCTCCAAGGGCTGGGCAGTCGGCGAGGTACAGCAGTTCCTCGAGCGGGCCGGAGCCGATGCCTGCCGTCCGGACGACCTGCCGGAAGAATTCGGCATGCGCGATGATGGCTCCTACTATCTCTCCCCGGCACAGGCTCAGGCGATCCTGGAACTGCGTCTGCACCGCCTCACCGGCATGGAGCACGACAAGCTGCTGGGCGAGTACAAGGAGCGTCTGGAGCAGATTGCCGAGTACCTCCATATCCTGGGCAGCTTTGAGCGCCTGATGGAGGTGATCCGTGAAGAGCTGGAAGTGCTCAGTAAAGAATTTGGCGATGAGCGCCGTACCGAGATCGTGGCCTCTCGCCAGGATCTGACCGTTGAGGACCTGATTACCCCGGAAGACAAGGTGGTAACCATTTCCCATGGCGGTTATGCGAAAAGCCAGCCCCTGGCCGATTACCAGGCCCAGCGTCGCGGGGGTATGGGTAAATCTGCCACCCAGGTGAAAGATGAAGACTTTGTCGAACACCTGCTGATCGCAAATTCACACGACACCATCCTGTGTTTCTCCAACAAGGGTAAGGTGTACTGGCTCAAGGTTTATGAAGTGCCGACCGCCGGCCGGGCCTCTCGCGGTCGTCCGATGGTCAACATGCTGCCGCTTGAAGAAGATGAGCGTATCAGCAGCCTGATGCCGGTGTCGGAGTATGATGAGGACCACTTCATCTTCTTTGCCACCGCTAACGGCACCGTCAAGAAGACTCCGCTCACGGCTTTCGCGCGCCCGCGTTCTGTCGGTCTGCGCGCAATCGAGCTGGAAGAGGGCGATCGTCTGGTTGCCACAGCCATTACCGATGGCAGCCGCGATGTTCTGTTGCTGACCAGCGCCGGTAAGGCCGCGCGTTTTGCCGAGGAAAATGTCCGTTCCATGGGTCGCGTATCCCGCGGTGTGCGCGGTATCCGCATGGCTGATGGCGTGTATGTCATCGCGATGGTCATCCCGGAAGAGGGTGGCTCGGTGATGATGGTGACTGAGAACGGTTATGGTAAGCGCACCACTACGGCAGACTTCCCCACCAAGGGGCGCGGTACTCAGGGCGTGATCGCCATCGCGGAGAGCGAACGTAACGGTGAGCTGGTCGGTGCCTGTCAGGTGCATCCGGGTGAGGAGATCATGCTGATCAGTGACCAGGGCACTCTGGTGCGCACACGGGTGGACGAGGTTTCTGTTCTCGGACGCAACACTCAGGGCGTTCGCGTAATCCGGCTCAAGGAGGGCGAGAATCTCGTCGGGCTGGCGCGGATCCAGGAGAGTGACGACGAGGATGAGGAAGAGGGCGCCGGCGAGTGAGCCCATCATCCTAAAGACAGAAAAGGCTGCGAAGATTCGCGGCCTTTTTTGACTCTGCCGCATTAAAAATTGCCTGGCAGTGTGACAGACCTTTTGGGGATCGCCCGGTTGTGCGTCGTTTTATCTCGACTTCCTTCGATCACTGCAAAGGCCACTGAATTTGACCAGTGCCCGGGCAAGTATCTTTCTGTTTGTGGAACTTGTTTATGCGTAAGTTTAATTTCTGTGCGGGTCCAGCCGCTCTCCCCGAGCCGGTGCTTCTGCAGGCGCAGCAGGAGCTGCTGGACTGGGGTGGTCGCGGATGCTCGGTGATGGAGGTCAGTCACCGCTCCCCGGAGTTCACTGAGGTGGCCGAGCGGGCCGAGCAGGATTTTCGTGACCTGCTGTCGATACCCGCGCACTACAAAGTGCTGTTTGTTCAGGGCGGTGCTACCGGGCAGTTCAGTGCTATCCCCTGGAACCTGTTTGGCGGCGGTGTTAAGCGGGCCGACTACATTCATACGGGACAGTGGGCCGGCAAGGCCATCAAGGAGGCGAGTCGCTACGGCGAGGTGAATGTCGTCGCCTCCAGCGAGGACCGCAATTTTTCTTATGCGCCCGCTGCAGATGCCTGGCAGGAAAGCGACAGGTCTGCCTATTTCCACTACACGCCGAACGAGACCATCGGTGGCGTGGAGTTTAATTACGTTCCGGAGGTGAAGGCGCCGCTGGTTGCAGATATGTCTTCGAATATTCTCTCGAAGGCAATCCCGATAGAGAAATTCGGCATGATCTATGCCGGCGCTCAGAAGAACATTGGTCCATCCGGCATCGCGGTGGTGATCGTCCGCGAAGACCTTCTGGATCGTGCGATGTCGGATATCCCGCGCAGCCTGAACTGGAAGATCGCTGCTGAAGCGGGCTCCATGGACAACACGCCGCCGACCTTTGCCTGGTATTTATCCGGGCTGGTGTTTCAGTGGCTCAAGGCGCAGGGTGGCGTGGAGGCGATGTATGAGCAGAGCCTGAAGAAGTCCGGTCTGCTGTATGAGTTCCTCGACCGCAGTGACTTCTTCTCGAGCCCGGTAGATCCGGCCAGTCGCTCGCGCATGAATGTGCCGTTTGTGCTTGCCGATGAGCAGCTCGACGCCCGCTTCCTGAACGAAGCTGAGGAGACCGGGCTGCTCAACCTGAAAGGGCATCGCTCTGTTGGAGGCATGCGCGCGTCTCTCTACAACGCCGTACCCCTGGAGGCGGTGGAGGCCCTGGTAGCCTTTATGGCGGACTTTGAAAAGCGCGTCGCCTGACGACAGCGTTACACGTTTTGATAGTTATCCGAGCGGGAGTAGAAGGCAGCAGGATGTCTGAACTAAAGGAAAACAGCGATCAGCAATTGGCGCAGCTGAGGGATCGTATTGACCAGATCGACGGTGAGATCGCCCAGCTGATCAGTGAGCGGGCCGAGTGTGCGCTTAAGGTGGCCGAGGTCAAAAAGGCGAATGGACAAAACGCGCTCTACTATCGTCCCGAGCGTGAAGCGCAGGTATTGCGGCGGGCAATGGAGCGAAACCAGGGGCCGCTCACCGATGAAGAAATGGCCAGGCTGTTTCGCGAAATCATGTCTGCCTGCCTCGCCCTGGAAGAGCCGGTGAAAGTGGCTTACCTCGGTCCTGAGGGCACCTTCACCCAGCAGGCTGCGTTGAAGCATTTTGGCAATTCCGCCCATAGCCGTCCGCTGGCGGCGATTGACGAGGTGTTCCGTGAGGTGGAGGCCGGCGCGGTCAACTACGGTGTGGTACCGGTGGAGAACTCCACCGAGGGCGTGATCAATCACACCCTCGACAATTTTCTGACCTCCAATCTCCTCATCTGCGGAGAGGTGGAGCTGCGCATTCACCATCACCTGATGATCTCCGAGATCACCCGGCCTGACGCCATCACCCGGATCTATTCCCATGCCCAGAGCCTGGCCCAGTGTCGCAAATGGCTCGACTCCCACTATCCAAATGTCGAGCGGGTGGCCGTGGCAAGCAATGCCGAGGCAGCCAAGCGGGTCAAAGGAGAGTGGAACGCGGCCGCGATTGCCGGTGACATGGCGGCGGACCTGTATGGCCTCAAGGTGCTGGCGGAAAAAATCGAGGACCGCCCCGATAATTCCACCCGCTTCCTGATCATCGGCTCCCAGGCCGTACCGCCGAGCGGCGACGACAAGACCTCACTGATGGTTTCCATGCGCAACGAGCCGGGTGCCCTGCATGATCTGCTGGAGCCCTTCCGTCGCCACAGCGTTGATCTGACCCGGGTGGAGACGCGCCCCTCGCAGTCCGGCAATTGGACCTATGTCTTCTTTATCGACTTCGTCGGCCATCGGGATACTCCGGATATTGCCGAGGCGCTCAAGGAGGTCGGTGCCTGCGCTTCAGATATGAAGGTGCTGGGTTCCTACCCGCGGGGGGTGCTCTGAGTGACTGAGCCATTGGTTGGGCGGCTCGTCGTTGTCGGTCTGGGGCTGATTGGCGGCAGTCTGGCGCTGGCACTGAAGGCGGCAGGTGCCTGCCGTGAAGTCATCGGTGTAGCCCGCCGTGAGCGAACCGGTCAGCAGGCCGTAGAGCTCGGCATCTGCGATCGCGCGGTCACTGATCTGGGAGACATTCTGCCGCAGCTGGAGTCCGGCGACGTGATCTTCGTCGCGGTGCCGACCCTCGCCGTTGAAGCCGTGTTTGCCGAGATGAAAGAACGGCTGCCTGCCGGCGTAACGGTGACGGATGGTGCAAGTGTCAAGGGCAGCGTGATCGAGGCGGCGCGCTCTGTGTGGGGGAAGGTGCCCGAGTTCCTCGTGCCAGGGCACCCCATTGCCGGCTCGGAGAAGAGCGGTGTCACCGCCGCCCGCGAGGATCTGTACCGTGCTCACCGGATAATCCTCACTCCGCTGGACAATACGGCAGAGGAGTCCCTGCGTCGGATTCGTGCCATGTGGCAGGCCGTGGGTGCCGAGGTGCTGAATATGCCGGTGGGGGAGCACGATGAGGTGCTGGCGGCTACCAGTCACCTGCCTCACGTCATTGCCTACGGGCTGGTTGATACCCTGGCGCACGACGCGGAAAACGAAAATATCTTTCGCTATGCCGCTGGCGGTTTCCGGGACTTTACCCGGATTGCCTCCAGTGATCCGGTGATGTGGCGGGACATTATGGTGGCAAACCGGGCGGCCATCCTTGACGCCATCGACCTCTACCGTGGCAATCTCGATGCCCTTCGCGGTGCGATCGACCGTGGTGATAGCGATTACCTGATGGGTGTCTTTACCCGGGCCAAGGCGGCGCGGGATCACTTTACAAGAATGTTGGCAAAAAAAGCGTATACAGAAACCATGCAAGCTCAGGAAGTGACCTTTATCGCGCAACCGGGGGGTGTTGTCAGTGGAACCTTGCGGGTTCCCGGAGACAAGTCCATGTCCCATCGTTCCATCATGCTCGGCTCCCTGGCCGAAGGGGTGACGGAGGTGGAAGGCTTCCTTGAGGGGGAGGATGCCCTGGCCACCTTGCAGGCTTTCCGCGATATGGGGGTGGTGATCGAAGGGCCTGTCGATGGACGTGTGGTGATCCACGGTGTCGGCCTGCACGGGCTGCAGGCACCTGCCGGACCTCTCTACGTGGGTAACTCGGGAACCTCCATGCGCCTGCTGGCGGGACTGCTGGCCGGTCAGGATTTCGATGTAACACTGACCGGCGACGAGTCGCTCACCAAGCGGCCGATGAATCGGGTGGCGCTACCGCTGCGTGAGATGGGAGCGGTTATCGAGACCGGCCCGGAAGGGCGGCCGCCATTGCTGGTCAAGGGCGGCCAGCCGCTGAAGGGCATTGACTATGAGTTGCCGATGGCTAGTGCGCAGGTTAAGTCCTGTGTGCTGCTGGCGGGGCTGTATGCCGAGGGTGAGACCAGTACCCTGGAGCCGGCTCCCACCCGGGACCACACCGAGCGGATGCTGGCCGGGTTCGGTTATGAGGTGCAGCGTGATGGCGCCCGCGCGAGTCTGCGCAGTGGCGGCAAGTTGACTGCAACAAAAATTGATGTACCCGCCGATATCTCTTCCGCCACCTTCTTTATGGTGGCGGCCGCTATTGCGCCGGGATCTGACGTGCTCCTCGAGCATGTCGGTATCAATCCAACCCGGGACGGGGCCATCAACATCCTGCGTCAGATGGGTGCGGATATCGAGCTGGCCAACCGCCGTGAAGTGGGTGGCGAGCCGGTAGCGGATATCCGTGTTCGCTACCGGCCCCTGAAAGGGATTCGTATCCCGGAAGACCAGGTGCCGCTGGCGATCGATGAGTTTCCTGCCCTGTTCGTAGCGGCGGCCTGTGCTGATGGCGAGACGGTGTTGACCGGGGCGGAAGAGCTGCGAGTCAAGGAAAGCGACCGCATCCAGGCGATGGCGGACGGGCTGGAAATCCTGGGTGTCAGGGCGGAACCAACGCCCGATGGCATTGTGATTCAGGGGGGCGGAGAGGGCGCCGTATTTGGTGGTGGTACCGTGGATAGCCTCGGCGATCATCGCATCGCCATGTCTTTTGCAGTGGCATCTCTGCGCGCAGGCGATACCATTCGCATCCTGAACTGTGCCAACGTGGCGACGTCCTTCCCCGGGTTTGCCGAGCTGGCAAGGCGGGCCGGGTTGCGACTGCAGGGTGCATGAGTCGGTGATGGGGGTGCCCCGGGTCGACGCGTTATTGGATAGAGGCAGTGATATTGACTATGAGTGACACGAGCGAGTTGCCGCCGGTGATTACCATCGATGGCCCCAGCGGCTCCGGTAAGGGGACGATTGCCCGATTACTGGCCGACCGGCTGAACTTTGCCTTGCTGGATTCCGGGGCTCTCTACCGGCTGACCGCATTGGCGGCGTTGGAGCAGGGTGCGGATCTGACCGATGAGGCGACTCTGACCGAGATTGCTGCCAATCTCGATATCCGCTTTGAGCTGCGGGACGGCGAAGTGGCGGCATTGCTGGCGGGGCGGGATGTGAGTCACGATATTCGTATGGAGCGCGTGAGTATGGCCGCTTCCAAGGTTGCGGCCATGCCCGGCGTGCGGGCCGCTTTGTTGCAGCGGCAGCGGGACTTTCGGCAGGCCCCGGGGCTGGTGGCTGATGGGCGTGACATGGGCACGACCGTTTTCCCCGACGCACCGGTCAAGGTCTTTCTGACCGCGAGTGCGGAAGAGCGCGCCCGCCGCCGCGAGGCCCAGTTGCGGGAGAAGGGGGTTTCTGTTAGCCTCCGCGACCTGCTGGAGGACATCCGCGCCCGGGACGCCCGGGATATGAACCGCGAGACCTCCCCGCTGGCACCCGCGAAAGACGCGGTTGAGCTGGACAGTACCGGGGTGGCGATCGACAGTGTCCTGCAGACTGTGCTGCAGCTGGTGCGCGAGCGGATCGGCATCTCCAGGCCGGGATGACCCGGATCTGTCGTAAAGCAGACGAAAACAGATTTTAAAACGACAGCGGCCGGGATCAGCCAGAATTGCCCGGCCGCTGTTGTAATCCGACCCGCGTACTGGCAGCGCGGTGGGACCTGGGCTGGCGGTTGACTAAACTTCAACGTTGCCACCGGCTTGGGTCCATATATATAGGTAATGTAATGAGCGAGAGCTTTGCTGATTTATTTGAAGAGAGCCTGAAGAGCGTAGAGATGGCCCCCGGTTCCATTGTGACCGGCGTGGTAATCGACGTAGACAAAGACTGGGTTACCGTTCACGCGGGCCTGAAGTCTGAAGGCGTTATCCCTTCTTCCCAGTTCGCTGATGAGAACGGGGAAGTAAACCTGCAAGTGGGCGACGAAGTTCAGGTAGCCCTGGAAGCAGTCGAAGACGGTTTCGGTGAAACCCGTCTGTCCCGCGAGAAAGCCAAGCGCGCTGAAGCCTGGAAGATCCTCGACGCAGCTCACGCTGCTGACG
Source organism: Microbulbifer aggregans (assembly GCF_001750105.1). NCBI lineage: Bacteria > Pseudomonadati > Pseudomonadota > Gammaproteobacteria > Cellvibrionales > Microbulbiferaceae > Microbulbifer > Microbulbifer aggregans. Next base: position 3,383,072 of record NZ_CP014143.1, on the reverse strand, counting down.
AAGTCGTTAAGGGTGTTATCAGTGGCAAGGTCAAGGGTGGCTTTACTGTCGACGTTGCCAACATCCGCGCGTTCCTGCCGGGCTCCCTGGTAGACGTACGTCCGGTTCGCGACACCGCGCACCTGGAAGGCAAAGAGCTCGAGTTCAAGGTCATCAAGCTGGACGCCAAGCGCAACAACGTTGTGGTATCCCGCCGTGCCGTTATGGAAGCTGCTACCAGCGAGGAGCGCGAAGCTCTGCTGGCCAGCCTGCAGGAAGGCATGACCATCAAGGGTATCGTCAAGAACCTGACCGACTACGGTGCTTTCGTAGACCTGGGCGGTATCGACGGCCTGCTGCACATCACCGATATGGCTTGGAAGCGCATCAAGCACCCGAGCGAGATCGTGAATGTTGGCGACGAGATCGACGTAAAAGTCCTGAAGTTCGATCGCGAGCGCAGCCGCGTATCCCTGGGCCTGAAGCAGCTGGGCGAGGATCCCTGGGTATCCATCAAGCAGCGTTACCCGGAGAACAGCCGCGTCAAGGCGACTGTCACCAACCTGACCGACTACGGCTGCTTCGCCGAGCTGGAAGAGGGTGTGGAAGGTCTGGTACACGTTTCCGAGATGGACTGGACCAACAAGAACATCCACCCGTCCAAAGTCGTGTCTGTTGGCGACGAGGTCGAGGTGATGATCCTGGATATCGACGAAGAGCGTCGTCGTATCTCCCTGGGTATCAAGCAGTGTCAGGAAAACCCGTGGGATGCCTTCGCGCGTAAGTACGCTAAGGGCGACAAGATCTCCGGTAAGATCAAGTCCATCACTGACTTCGGTATCTTCATCGGTCTGGACGGCAGCATCGACGGTCTGGTTCACCTGTCCGATATCTCCTGGAACGAAGCCGGCGAAGAAGCTGTGCGCAAGTTCAAGAAGGGCGACGAGATCGAGACCGTTATCCTGGGTATCGACTCCGATCGTGAGCGTATCTCCCTGGGTATCAAGCAGCTGGAATCCGATCCGTTCACTGACTACGTGGCAACCAACGACCGCGGTACCATCGTGACCGGTACCATCAAGGAAGTTGACGCCAAGCAGGCGGTAATCACCCTGGCGGATGAAGTAGAAGGCGTTCTGCGCGCTTCCGAAATCAGCCGCGACAAGGTGGAAGATGCCCGCAATGTCCTGAAAGAAGGCGAAGAGGTGGAGACCAAGATCACCAGCGTGGATCGCAAGAACCGCGTGATCAGCCTGTCCATCAAAGCCAAGGATCAGGACGACGAGAAGCAGGCCATCAAGGATCACAGCAAGAAGCAGGCTGAGCAGGTTCAGCCGGCGACTATCGGTGACCTGATCAAGGCCCAGATGAACAACAAAGACTAATAGTCTTTGCTTGTTAAATGCCCTAGACTGATTGTCTGGGGCAATTCGAAAGCCGGACTGGGTTGCCCAGTCCGGCTTTCTATTAGATGATTGCCGCTCTAATCTAGAATAATCAATGACTTACACAAGGTTGCGGGGCGCATGACCAAGTCGGAACTGATCGAAAGGATCGCGTTGAGGCTGGACCAGCTGCCAGTGAAAGATGTGGAGCTGGCGGTCAAGGTGATGTTGGATTCGATGTCCGATGTTCTCTCTCAGGGGGAGCGCATCGAGATTCGCGGCTTTGGCAGTTTCTCCCTGCACTATCGGGCACCGCGCACCGGGCGCAATCCCAAGACCGGGGATGCGGTGCAGCTAGCGGGCAAATATGTGCCGCATTTCAAGCCGGGTAAGGAATTGCGTGATCGGGTAAACCAGAGCATGCATGAAGAGACGGTATCTGAGGTATAGGGCGTCACCCCTGATCACACGCTCACCGGAGCTCTGTCAGAGGTTTTGGGCAGACTAAAGTTCTGAGAGAATCACTCCTTCCTGCTGGTGGAGGTCGACCTTGTCTTTCTTACGCTGGTTATTGCGTCTTTTCTACGGCGTACTGGCCCTTCTCTGTATTGCCGTTGGTGTCTATTTTGCGGTTGATAATCCGCAGTTGATTACGCCGAGCTTTGTCGGTCATGCGATGCCGGAAGGCAGTGTCGGCTTCTGGTTGATCGGGGCGCTCCTGTCCGGAGTCATTCTGGGCTTTATCGTCAGCCTGTTGCCGTTCTACGCCGAGCGCCGGCGAGCCCGGGGGCTGGAACGCCAGTTGCATCGTACTGAACAGGAGCTTTACACGGTGCGTCGTAAGGTGTCCGGAGACTAACTTGGCCGATCTGACTTTCTTCTTCTTCCTGCTCGCTGCCATTGCCATCGGCTGGCTGCTCGGGCGCAGGAGTGTCAAGAAAAAGAAGCCGGACTGCAGCGAGCAGCAGCAGTCGCTGGCCCGCTCTTACGCTCAGGGGCTCAACTACCTCCTGAACGAGCATCACGGCGATGCCATTGACAAGTTTATCGATTCACTAGAGGTCAGCAGCGCCACTTTCGACACGCATCTGGCGCTGGGTAACCTGTTGCGCAAGCGAGGTGAGCACGACCAGGCAATTCGTGTTCATCAGAATCTTCTGGCGCGCCCCAGTCTCGCTCGAAACAGTCAGCAAAAAGCCCAGCTGGAGCTGGCGCGGGATTATATCGCCGCTGGATGGCTGGATCGGGCAGAGCGCCTGCTGCAGGAGCTGGTGGAGACATCCTCCGAGTTACGCAGTACCAGCCTGGAGCACCTGGTGGAGGTGTATCGGGATGAGCGCGAGTGGGCCAAGGCTATTCACGCAGTCAACCTGCTGCACGGGCGGCGCTTCAAGCGGCTCTCCTCCGAGTGGGCGCCGATACAGGCCCATTTTTGCTGCGAGCTGGCGGAAGAGGCGATCGCGGCAAAGGACTACCTGAGTGCCCGAAAGCATATCGACTCGGCACTGGGCTACGATCGCAGTTCCGTGCGGGCGAATCTGTTGTGGGGCAGGTTGGAGTATCAGTTGGGGCGGCCGCAGGAGGCGATCAAGGTCCTGCAGCGTATCCCCAAGCAGAACCCGGATTACATTCCTGAGATCCTGGATCTACTTATTACCTGTTATCAGGCGGTGGGCGATGAGACCGGGCTCGATAGCTACCTGGAGTCATTGCTGCGTGAGCATCCGTCCAACAGTGTGCTGATCGCGCTGACGGAGCGTATTCAACAACAGCGCAGCGAGGCTGAGGCCGCCGCCTTCATGGGCAAGCAGTTGGCTTTGCGTCCATCGCTACGTGGGCTGGGACACTTTCTCGACCTGCACATCGACAGTACCCAGGGTAGGGCGCGGGAGAACCTCTCGCTTCTGAAAACCCTGGTCGACCAGTTGATCGCCAGCCGTCCCCATTACCGCTGCAATAATTGCGGATTTTCCGGTAACCAGCTGCACTGGCTCTGTCCCAGCTGCAAGCACTGGGACACGGTGCGCTCGGTGAAAGGGGTTGAAGGCGAGTAACAAAGCCCCGGAGTCCCGGTCACAGATAGAAACCAATTGGTGTGATTCGCACCCCAGAGAGGTATCCCCTTTGCAATCGAATGTTTCTTCTCCGGTCGTAGTCGCTCTTGATTACGATAACGCCAAAGCCGCCCTGGCCATGGCGGACCAGCTGGATCCTGCACTTTGCCGTGTGAAGGTAGGCAAGGAGCTGTTTACCATCGCTGGCCCTGAGGTGGTCCGGGAACTGGTGAAGAGAGGCTTCGAAGTATTTCTCGATCTCAAGTTTCACGATATTCCGAACACCGTTGCGGCGGCGGTCCGGGCGGCGGCTGAGCTGGGTGTCTGGATGGTGAACGTACATGCCATTGGCGGCGCCCGGATGATGAAAGCTGCAGCAGAAGCTCTGGAACCATACGGGGAAGATAAGCCGTTGCTTATTGGTGTGACCGTGCTGACCAGCACCGCACCGGAGGAGTTGGCGGAGGTGGGCGTGAGTCGCCCCCTGCAGGATCAGGTGCTGGCCCTGGCCTCCCTGGCCCAGACGAGTGGCCTGGATGGGGTCGTATGTTCGGCCCAGGAAGCGGCGGTATTGCGGCGCGAGTGCGGTGAGGACTTTGCACTGGTGACACCTGGCATCCGCCCGGCAGGGGCGGCGGCGGATGATCAGCGGCGAATCGTTACGCCGGTGCAGGCACTGGAGTGGGGCTCTACCTATCTGGTCATCGGCAGGCCGATTACTGCCGCCCCTGAGCCGGTGGAGGCGCTGAAAAAGATACTGGCGGAGCTGAATGGCTGATGTTCGTGTAATGGCGTGTAATGAGATATGGCTTCCAAGGCCTTTCTAAGCTGATAAAGTGGCCGCGCTTGGGGAAGTAAAAGCAGTCCCGACGTCTCAATAACGATAACGTCAAGGGGAAAAGCCTATGAAAGCCTTTCGTTCACCACTGATTTCAATCTTCGCCGCACTCTTATTCGTCTTGTCCGGAGCGACTGCTCTCGCCGAAGACGCCGATACAAAACAAGATGTGCAAATCGCGGCAATCACGGTCAACCTGAATAGCGCCTCGGCCCAGGAGCTGGCTGACAAGCTGGATGGTGTCGGCGAAGTCCGCGCGCAGGGGATTGTGAAATATCGCGAAGATAACGGGCCCTTTACCTCCGTGGAGCAGCTGCTGGAGGTGAAAGGTATCGGTATGGCGACTCTGGAGAAGAATCGCGCCCGTATCCAGCTCTAGTCTACAAACCGGGCACAGTCGACAGTATCCAGTGGAGCGGTCGGCTAGTGTCCGGGTTAATTGTTCAACACGGTGTAAAAAATAAATGGGGAGATGGGTTGTTTTCGGTGGCACCGGCTATATTGGTGCCTCTCTGTGTCTGCAGCTCGTCGCTCGAGGTAGCGAGGTCATTTCAATCTCTAGTTCCGACAATGGCCCTGATGGTTGTGAGCATCTTGCCCTTGATCTGACCAAAGACACTGACTTTGAACAATTATTTCGTCCCGGTGATCGCGTGGTCTACGCGGCGGGGCTTGCCAGTCGCAAGGCCTGCGAGCGCAATCCTGACCAGGCCAAAATTCTCAATTGCGAGTGTCCCCTGGCTGTACTGCGCGCTGCGGAGTCTGCTGGCGCTGAGTCTTTCACTTATCTTTCCAGTGTGAAAGCGATGATCCCCCCGCCCGATCACCTTGCCTGCGAAAATACCGGGCAACCTGCAACTGATAGTTATGGACACAGTAAGTGGCTTGCCGAGCAGCGTCTGCTCTCGACACGGGGCTCTTGCCGGGTGAATGTGATCCGGCCTGCGGCGGTCTACGGGGAGCTGGGTGCCCCGCGTCAGTCGGGCAGTGCCGCGACGAAGTTGCGGTCCGTTTTGCGACTGCTTGGTCGGATTTGTCCCCTGCTGCCTGCCAGTGGTCGGCGCTCAACAGTGCACATCAAAGACCTGGTGTCCGCGATTGAGGGTGTGGCCTGTGAATCGGGTTGCGATCGCCAGACCTTCATTGCTGCAGAGCCATGTTTTTACGATCTGGCTGGAATCGCTTCAGTGGTCAGCGGCCGCAGAGTGCGCAGCAATCGGCACCTGACGAGCTGGTTGCTGTCGCCGTTACGCCCCCTGGCTCGCTTGGCTTCGGTGCGTCGGTTTCTTGAGGTGGAGCGCTGTGAGCTCTATAGTGCCGCGCGTCTGCGCGCCGCGCTGAATTGGCGGGCCCGTAGTCGATATGGGGATTATTTGCGGGGTGAGGTGTGAGCGATACAGGGCTGTTTCTGATGGGGGAGTGGGGCCTGCCACTGATATTGGCGGCATCAATCAGTCTTGGCGTGATGTGGCTGCTCCTGTCCAATCTGTTTGAGTTTGCCCTGGATGTGCCCAATCACCGTTCTCTTCATTCGGCTCCCGTGCCCCGGACGGGAGGCTGGGCGCTGGTCGCCGGTATGGCGGGGGCCTTGGCGATCAGCCCACTGGCTGTTCAGCCAATGGTCTCAGTGGCCTTTCTGCTGCTGATCGCGGTTTCAGCCCTGGATGATCTGCGGGATCTTTCGGCTCGCCTGCGCTTTGCCGTTCATATGGGTTCGGTATCGCTGCTTCTGCTGGCCCTCCCTGATACGTTGCCCTGGTGGTCGTATCCCATCCTGCTAATTGGCGGTGTTTGGGTGATAAATCTATACAATTTTATGGATGGGATGGATGGCTTTGCCGGGAGCATGACCGTTTTTGGTTTTGCCACGCTCGGCCTGGTCAGTTTCTGGCGGGGCTATGGTGAATTGGCGGGGATTTGCGGGTTACTGGTGGTCAGCACTCTGGTATTCCTGCGTTACAATTGGCCCCCCGCGCGGATTTTTCTTGGAGATGTGGGGTCCACCGTATTGGGCTTGGCGGCAGTTGCCATCAGCTTGTTCGGTTGGCGGCAGGGCGCTTTCAGTTTGTTGTTGCCGCTCGTCGTCTTTGCCCCTTTCTGGCTCGATGCGACTCTGACACTGATGAAAAGGATGTTGGCAGGGAAGCGCTGGTGGGAGGCACACCGGGAGCACTGGTATCAGCGGCGAGCACTACTCGTCGGAGTTCGTTGCGCGCTGCTGACAGAGCTGGCCATAATGGTGCTGGCATCGGCTATGGCGCTGTTGCTTGCGCTAATCGGCGTAGCTTAAATGCGCTTTTAATATGGAGTGACTTCGCTACTGGGGGCGAAGTTAGGGACACCTAACGGGGGACTGCAGTGAAGCGAGTGATGCGCACTGTACAGAAAAACTACAAGCCGACGCTGATGGTGGGGTATGACCTGCTGATGCTGACGGTTGCGTTCGCTGCTGCGATGACCATTCGTTGGAATGGGGTTTCCCAGTTGTTCGAGAGGGAGACGTTGCTCTGTCTCGGCTTCACTCTGGCATCGAGTAGTTTCATATTTCTCCGCCTTGGCCTTTATCGCACTGTCATTCGCTATATGGGCCAACAGGCTCTGGTGGCAGTACTGCAAGGGGTGACCGCTTCTGCGGTGGTCTTGGCGGTGGCCTCCTATCTTACCTATGCCGGCGTGCCCCGCTCGGTACCCGTCATTTACTGGTGCTTCGCCCTGATCGCGGTTGGCGGCTCGCGCTGGCTGGTGCGCCTCTACTATCAGATGGCCCTCGAGATCCACAAGACTCGGGTCGCGATTTACGGTGCTGGCACCGCTGGACTGCAGCTCTACAAGGCGCTGGTGCACGGTGAGCTTTATAAGCCGGTGGCTTTCTTCGATGACAATGCCTCAAAACAGAATACCCTCATCGATGGCGTTCTCGTCTACAACCCCAGCGATATTCTGGATGTAGTGGCGGAGCGGGATATTTCTGAGGTCTTGCTGGCCATGCCTGGTGTTCCCAAGCGGCGGCGTCGGGAGATCACCCGGGGACTGCGTGATCGCGGTTTGGTGGTCAAGGTGATCCCGGGTCTGGAGGAGCTGGTTGATGGCGCAGGGCGTGGATCCGCTGATGTGTCGCAGATCTACGAAAACGTGCTTGGTCGTGCGCCGGTTGAGCCGGAGAAATCGCTGATCGCCTCCTCTATCAGCGGCAAGGCCGTTCTGGTCACCGGGGCCGGCGGTTCCATTGGTGCCGAGTTGTGCCGTCAGATTGTCCATTGGGGGCCGGCTCAGCTCATTTTGGTGGAGTCCTCGGAGTACGCCATCTACCAGATTGAGCGGGAGCTATACCAGATCCAGCAGGATGAGGGGTTGCAGATTCCTGTCTCGACGCTTTTGGGTGACGTTCGCGACCGCGCCCGGATGGCGGAGATCATCCAGAGCTTTGCCGTTCAGACAATCTACCACGCCGCCGCATACAAGCATGTCCCTCTCGTTGAGCAGAATGTGGTGCTGGGTGCGGAGAATAATGTTCTTGGAACGCTCTCGGTACTCGAGGCCGCAGAGGCCCTCGGGGTGGAACAATTTGTGCTGATCTCCACTGACAAGGCTGTCAGGCCAACCAATGTGATGGGGGCTACCAAGCGGTTTGCCGAGCTGATTTGCCAGGACTTCGGGCGCCGTTTTGGGCGGACCAAGGTCTGCATGGTGCGATTCGGCAATGTTCTGGGCTCTTCTGGTTCGGTGATTCCGCTGTTTACTGACCAGATCAATGCCGGTGGCCCGGTTACCGTGACGCATCCCAAGGTCACCCGTTACTTTATGACCATTCCCGAGGCAGCTCAGCTGGTACTGCAGGCGGGGAGTATGGGCCGCAACGGGGAGGTGTTCGTACTCGATATGGGTGAACCGGTGCGGATTTATGACCTGGCCCGTCGCTTGATCCAGATTATGGGGCACACTGTCCGGGATGAAGAGAATCCCGACGGAGATATCGAGATTCAGGTTACCGGGCTTCGTCCCGGAGAGAAGCTCTACGAGGAGCTGCTCCTTGGTGACAATGTTGCTGGCACCGAGCACCCGATGATTATGCGGGCCGAAGAGGAGCGCCTTACCACTGAGCGCCTGCAGGTGTTGATCGGTGATCTGCGCGATGCCTGTGCCCGGCACGATTGTGAAGGCGTGCATCGGATTCTGCGGGAGGCAGTGCAGGACTATGCGCCCAAGCAGCAGCTGGTGGATGCAGTCTGGGCGCAGCAGCAGCAGCCGCTAACTCTGCCTCGAACGGGGCAGGTCGAACGACTGCCGATCACCCGGGAGAGTGAAGTCGGATAAGCCCTCGAATTTTCCTGGCACAAAAAGGCCTGCCGGTTGATACGGTGGGCCTTTTTTGTGTTGGCGTTGCTAACGGGGCGGGCGCTCAAGGTGCGGGGCCACCTTTGCTGGCTTATTCTGGCTTTGTGGCGGCGGCGCGGCAGTTTTAGGGCTGAAACAAAAAAGCCCCTCAGCTTTCGCTAAGGGGCTTTTCTTTATTTGGCTCCGCCTGCTGGGCTCGAACCAGCGACCCAATGATTAACAGTCATTTGCTCTACCAACTGAGCTAAGGCGGAATTTCTTAGCGGCTGGCTTGTGTGCCGTGCCGTTCAGATGGCGCGTATATTATAGGCGCCCCCCGGGAGCGTCAACCCCTTTTTTGCACTTTAACTTATTGATTTGTCAGGCTTTACTTTTTTTGAGCGACTTGCCCAAAAAGGCGCCAAAATCAACGTTGGACGCTCGGTCAAATTGGCGGGGTTGATTTGTGGCGTCCTTGGGGAGGGCCTACAATCCCCGATTGCTTTAAGGACTACAAGGGTGAAAGTTTATGGAGTCACGCCCGTTCAAGGTGGCCAGCAAGTACGAACCGGCAGGAGACCAGCCAGCCGCAATTGCAGCGCTGGTAGAGGGAGTGGAGGATGGTCTCAGTCACCAGACCCTGCTGGGTGTGACCGGATCCGGTAAGACTTTCACCATGGCCAACATTGTCGAGCGCGTGCAGCGCCCGGCGATCGTGATGGCCCACAACAAGACCCTGGCCGCCCAGCTCTACGGTGAGTTCAAGGAGTTCTTCCCCAAGAACGCGGTCGAGTACTTCGTCTCCTATTACGACTACTACCAGCCGGAGGCTTACGTCCCGTCGTCGGACACGTTTATCGAAAAGGACGCCTCGGTAAACGAGCACATCGAGCAGATGCGTCTCTCGGCCACCAAGGCCCTGATTGAGCGCCGTGATGTCATCGTAGTGGCTACGGTCTCTGCCATCTACGGCCTGGGTGATCCGGACAAGTATCTCAAAATGGTCCTGCACCTGGATCGCGGTGATCTGGTGGATCAGCGGACTATCCTGCGTCGCCTGGCTGAGTTGCAGTACACCCGCAACGATACCGATTTCCGCCGTGCCACTTACCGGGTGCGTGGTGATGTGATCGATATCTACCCGGCGGACTCGGATCTGGAGGCGGTGCGGGTATCCCTCTTCGATGAGGAAATCGAGGAGTTGACCCTGTTCGATCCACTGACCGGTGAGGTGCTGCGGAAGGTGCCCCGCATCACCATCTTCCCCAAGTCTCACTATGTGACGCCACGAGAGACCGTAGTGAGCGCCATTGACCAGATCAAAGAAGAGTTGCGCGAACGCCTGAAGCAGTTGCGTGATAACGACAGGCTGGTCGAGGCCCAGCGCCTGGAGCAGCGCACCAAGTACGATCTGGAGATGATGCAGGAGCTCGGTTACTGCAATGGTGTGGAGAACTATTCCCGCTACCTGTCCGGGCGAGATGCGGGGCAGCCGCCGCCCACCCTGTTTGATTACTTTCCCCATGATTCGCTGCTGTTTATTGACGAGAGTCACGTCACGGTGCCGCAAATCGGTGGCATGTACCGCGGCGACCGCTCCCGCAAAGAGACTCTGGTGGAATACGGTTTCCGCCTACCGTCGGCCTTGGACAACCGGCCGCTGAAGTTCGAAGAGTGGGAGAAACTTGCGCCCCAGACCATCTTTGTCTCCGCCACCCCGGGTCCCTACGAGAAGGAGCACGCTGGAGCTGTGGTCGAGCAGGTGGTGCGACCGACCGGGCTGGTGGATCCGGTGGTGGAGGTGCGCCCGGCTTCTACCCAGGTGGATGATTGCCTGTCGGAGATCCATCAGTGTGTTGAGGCCGAACAGCGTGTGCTGATCACCGTGCTCACCAAGCGCATGGCCGAGGATCTCACTGAATACCTGAGTGAGAATGGTGTACGGGTTCGCTATCTGCACTCGGATATCGATACCGTGGAGCGCGTAGAAATTATCCGTGATCTGCGCATCGGTGAGTTTGATGTGCTGGTGGGGATCAACCTGCTGCGTGAGGGCCTGGATATGCCCGAGGTGGCGCTCGTGGCCATCTTTGATGCAGATAAAGAGGGCTTCCTGCGCTCTGACCGTTCCCTTATTCAGACCATCGGCCGCGCAGCCCGGAATCTGGAGGGGCGCGCGATTCTGTATGCCGACAAGGAGACCGACTCCATGCGCCGCGCCCTGGATGAGACCCAGCGCCGTCGCGACAAGCAGATCGCTCATAATGAAGAGCACGGCATCACACCCAAGGGCATCCGTAAAAGTGTGGCGGACATCATGGAGGGCGCCATCGCGCCTGGTGTGCCGGCCAGGGGGCGACGCAAGGTGGCGGAAGGACAGGGTGCCTACAAGGTTCAACCTGAGCCTCTGTCTGATAAAGAGCGTTGGGCAAAAGTGGAGGCCCTGGAAGAGCAGATGTACAACCACGCCAAGAATCTGGAATTTGAAGAGGCGGCGAAGCTGCGCGATGAGATCACGCGGCTGAAAGAGGGGCCTCAATAGGCATGGCCACGCTCTGCCAGCTCGGTTCTGCTGGCGGGAAAATTTTTGCCGTCAGGGTCCACTAAGTTGTTGAAAACACTGAAAACGGGTGCTAAAGTTCGCGTCCTCTGCAGCAGGGTGCTCCCGCTGCAAACCTCTAGACCCGTAGCTCAGTTGGTTAGAGCGCCACGTTGACATCGTGGAGGTCAGCAGTTCAAATCTGCTCGGGTCTACCAGATTCTCGCCCGGCGCATCGCGCCGGGTTTTTTCTGGCCCATAGGCTGGGCCACTGCCCGCAAGGCAGACATTTCTTCGGGCAGCAGTCACGCGGTCTTTCGTAGGGATCGCCACTGATAAAGGACAGGCAATGCCCGTTGTTACTCTCCCTGATGGTTCCCATCGCGTCTTCTCTGAATCCGTTACCGTTCATGATGTGGCTGCTGATATCGGTCCAGGTCTGGCCAAGGCTGCCCTCGGCGGTGTTGTGGATGGCAAAGAAGTGGACACCAGCTTCCTGATTGAAAAGGACGCGCAGCTGGCGATCATCACCGATCGCCAGCCGGAAGGCCTGGAAATTATCCGTCACTCGACTGCACACCTGCTGGCCCAGGCGGTCAAGCAGCTGTACCCCGGTGCTCAGGTCACCATCGGCCCCGTGATCGAAGATGGCTTCTATTACGATTTCGCCTATGAGCGCCAGTTTACGCCGGAAGACCTGGAGAAGATCGAGAAGCGCATGGAGGAGCTGGCCAAGGAGGATATCCCGGTCAGTCGTCGCCTGATGCCGCGTAAGGAAGCGGTGCAGTACTTCCGTGATATGGGTGAGGAGTACAAGGCGCAGATTATTGCCGATATCCCCACTGACGAAGATATCTCCCTCTACCGCCAGGGCGACTTCGAGGATCTCTGTCGTGGCCCGCACGTACCGTCTACCGGCCGCCTGAAGGCGTTCAAGCTGACCAAGGTGGCCGGTGCCTACTGGCGCGGTGATGCCAGCAACGAAATGCTGACCCGTGTCTACGGAACTGCCTGGGGCAACAAGAAAGACCTCAAGGCCTACCTGCACCGCATCGAAGAGGCGGAAAAGCGGGATCACCGCAAGCTGGCCAAGAAGTTCGACCTGTTCCATATTCAGGAAGAGGCGCCGGGCATGGTGTTCTGGCACCCCAATGGTTGGACCATTTACAGCACCATCGAGCAGTACATGCGCGAGCGCCAGCGCAAGGCCGGCTACAAAGAGATCAAGACGCCGCAGCTGGTGGATTTCACCCTGTGGGAGAAGTCTGGACACGCGGACAAGTTTGGTGACGACATGTTCTCGCTCACCAGTGAGGAGCGTCAGTTCGCCATCAAGCCCATGAACTGTCCCTGCCATGTGCAGGTGTTCAATCAGGGGCTGCGAAGCTACCGCGATCTGCCGCTACGCCTGGCGGAGTTCGGTTCCTGCCACCGCAGTGAGCCCTCCGGCTCCCTGCACGGCTTGATGCGCGTGCGTGGTTTTGTGCAGGACGATGGCCACATCTTCTGTACCGAGGACCAGATCCAGTCGGAAGTATCCGACTTCATGGACCTGCTGCACGCGGTCTACAAGGATTTCGGCTTTGAGGAGGTGATCTACCGCCTCTCCACCCGTCCGGAGCAGCGGGTGGGCTCCGATGAGAGCTGGGACAAGGCAGAGAAGGCCCTGGCCGATGCGCTGGATGCCGCTGGCCTGCCGTGGGAAGAGCTGCCGGGCGAGGGTGCCTTCTACGGGCCCAAGATCGAGTTCTCCCTGAAGGACTGCCTGGGTCGTGTCTGGCAGTGCGGCACTATCCAGGTGGACTTCTCCATGCCGGGCCGGCTGGATGCCCAGTATGTGGCGGAAGATGGCTCCCGCCAGACCCCGGTTATGCTACACCGTGCGGCGCTGGGTTCCTTCGAGCGCTTCATTGGCATCCTGATTGAGAACTACGAGGGGGCCTTCCCCACCTGGCTGGCGCCCCAGCAGGTGGCGGTGCTGAACATCACTGATCGCCAGGCCGATTACTGCCGCGATCTGGAACAGCATCTGGGGGCCCTGAACTATCGGGCTGCAGCCGACTTGAGAAACGAGAAGATCGGCTTTAAAATCCGCGAGCACACGCTTCAGCGTGTCCCTTATCTGCTGGTCATCGGCGATAAGGAAGTCGAGAACCAGACGGTCGCCGTGCGGACACGCAGCGGAGAGGACCTCGGAACCATGACTTTCGAGTCGTTCCTGGAGATCCTCGAGCAGGATGTGAGCCGCCGCGGCCGTACTGCTATTGAAGATTCTCGCAATTGATTATTGGTAACTGGAGACGATAGCTATTAAACGAGACAGCAAGGGACGGTCCAAGAAGGCCCGCATTAATGATCAGATTGAGGCATCGCAGGTACGCCTGATCGGCGCCGACGGCGAACAGGTAGGGATTGTTTCCCTGGATGAAGCGCTGGAGCTAGCTCAGCAGGCCAGTCTGGATCTCGTTGAAATCGCGCCGGATTCAGATCCGATAGTCTGTAAGATCATGGACTACGGAAAGCACATTTTTGAAGCCAAGAAGGCCAAAAATGCTGCCAAGAAGAAGCAGAAGCAGCAGCAGATCAAGGAAATGAAGTTCCGTCCCGGTACCGATATCGGGGACTATCAGATCAAGCTGCGCAACCTGACCCGCTTCCTGGAGGCGGGCGACAAAGCCAAGATTTCCCTGCGCTTCCGCGGACGCGAGATGGCCCACCAGGAGCTGGGCATGGAAATGATGCAGCGCATCGAGAAAGACCTCGAAGAGCTGGGTACGGTGGAACAGCGGCCGAAGATGGAAGGCCGCCAGATGATCATGGTCATCGCGCCGTCGAAGAAGAAGAAGTGAGTTCCGGCGGGTAACCGCGGGGACTCGTTTCGCAGGGGCCGGCCCAGTGCCGGCAACCTGCCTGGGAAGTGATTGGGCGACGGCTGCCTCCTCACTCCCGCAATGCCGCCGGATTGTCCAGTGGCCAATACCGACCGGGCACCTGTCAACAGGTGACCTTAATTAAAACTGGAGTACAAAATGCCGACTAAAGCAAAGACTCACAGTGGCGCCGCCAAGCGCTTCAAGAAGACGGCTGCGGGCTACAAGCACAAGCACGCTAACAAGAGCCACATCCTCACCAAGATGACCACCAAGCGTAAGCGTCAGCTGCGCGGCACACAGACCATGAACAAGTCTGATGCCACCCTGGTCGATCGTATGTTGCGCGCCAAGTAATTGGCTCCATTCGCAAAGAGTTAAGAGGATAGAGTTATGGCCCGTGTAAAACGTGGTGTAGAGGCGCGTCGTCGTCACAAGAAGATTCTGAAGCAGGCCAAAGGCTACTACGGTGCGCGTTCGCGCGTATTCCGCGTTGCCAAGCAAGCTGTTATCAAGGCTGGTCAGTACGCTTACCGCGACCGTCGTGTCAAGAAGCGTAACTTCCGTGCGCTGTGGATCACCCGCATCAACGCACAGTCCCGCGCTGAAGGCCTGAGCTACAGCCGCCTGATCGCCGGTCTGAAGAAAGCCGACATCGCTCTGGACCGTCGTGTCCTGGCCGATCTGGCTGTATACGACAAAGCCGCTTTTGCTGCCGTAGTGGAAAAAGCCAAGGCAGCCCTGGCAGCTTAAGTCGTCTTTCAGTTGAAAGACTGAGCGCTATTAAAGATAGGGAAGGGCTGCAAAGTCCTTCCCTATTTTTTTATAGGATTCCCGGTGCCGCTCGTGATGAGCAGTACCCGAGGCTGCCGGCACTGAAGCCGGCGCAACTCACTAAAAAGAACGCATTTATTCAGACGGAAACGACTCCATGCAAGAATTGCAGTCCCTCACCGAACAGGCACTGGAGCAAGTGGAACAGGCGGACGGCCTGCAGGCACTGGACCAGGTGCGCGTGGACTACCTGGGCAAGAAAGGCCATCTCACTGCACTGCTGAAAGGCCTGGGCAAGCTTTCCCCGGAAGAGCGCCCCGCTGCCGGTGCCAAGATTAATGAAGCCAAGCAGCAGGTGCAGGAGAAGATCAACGCCCGTCGCGTGGCGATGGAGGAGGCTGCCATTGCCGCCAAGCTGGCCGAGGAAACCATCGACGTAACCCTGCCGGGGCGTGGTGAGGAGCAGGGCAGTGCCCATCCGGTGACCCGCACCCTGCGCCGTATCGAAAAGCTGTTCGTGCGCCTCGGCTTCTCCGTTGAAGAGGGGCCAGAGATCGAAGACGACTACCACAACTTCGAGGCGCTCAATATTCCCGCCCACCACCCGGCGCGGGCCATGCACGATACCTTCTACATCGATCCGTCCACTGTCTTGCGCACCCATACCTCTCCGGTACAGATCCGCACCATGGAGAAGACGGCGCCGCCGATCCGGATTATCTGCCCGGGCCGCGTTTACCGCTGCGACTCCGACGTGACCCACTCGCCGATGTTCCACCAGGTGGAAGGGCTGGTGGTGGACAAGGGCGTGAGCTTCGCGCACCTGAAAGGCTGTGTGGATCAGTTCCTCAAGGCCTTCTTCGAAGCCGACGTACCGGTACGTTTCCGTCCGTCCTACTTTCCGTTCACTGAGCCCTCTGCCGAGGTGGACATCCAGTGCACCGCCTGCGGTGGCGAGGGCTGCCGTGTGTGCTCCGGCACCGGCTGGTTGGAAGTCATGGGCTGCGGCATGGTGCATCCGAATGTGTTCGCCTCCTGCGATATCGACAGCGATACCTACTCTGGCTTTGCATTCGGCATGGGGGTAGAGCGCCTGGCGATGCTTCGCTACGGCGTCAACGACCTGCGCCTGTTCTTCGATAACGACCTGCGTTTCCTCAAGCAGTTTTAACACCCGGAAACCAAAACGAACGCTGAAGCGCAGCCCCAACTAAGCAGGCCGCGCGGCGCCGGAAGACTGAATCCCTGGCGCACAAGGAAAGAAGAGAAAGAGACAGACTATGAAATTCAGCAATGCCTGGCTGCGGGAATGGGTCAGCCCGCAACTGACCGCACAGGAACTGGCCGACCAGATCACCATGGCCGGACTGGAAGTGGATGGTATCGAAAAGGTCGCCGGCGATTTCTCCGGCGTGGTAGTGGGTGAGATCCTCGCCTGCGAGCAGCACCCGGATGCTGACAAGCTGCGCGTCTGCACGGTTGCCGGCCACCCGGAAGGCGAAATGCAGGTGGTGTGCGGTGCGCCCAATGCCCGCGCCGGTATCAAGATCCCGTTTGCCCTGGTCGGTGCCAAGCTGCCCGGCGACTTCAAGATCAAGAAAGCCAAGCTCCGCGGTGTCGAGAGTTTCGGCATGCTCTGCGCCCAGACCGAGTTGGAACTGGGTGAAGACAGCGATGGCATCTGGGAGCTGCCCAGCGATGCGTCCACCGGCCAGGATCTGAGGGAATACCTGGGGCTCGAAGACGAGGCCATCGAGGTTGACCTGACCCCCAACCGTTCCGACTGCCTGGGCATTGCCGGCATCGCACGGGAAGTGGGTGTGCTGAACCGCTGTGCGGTACAGGGCCCGGACATGGCGCCGGTGGCGGCCAAGCTGGATGACAGCGTGCCGGTCTCCCTGATGGCTGGCGAAGCCTGCCCGCGCTATGTCGGCCGGGTGATTCGTAATATCGATGTGAAGGCCGAAACTCCCCTGTGGATGCAGGAGCGTCTGCGTCGCAGTGGTCTGCGCAGTATTGATCCGGTAGTAGACGTCACCAACTATGTTCTGCTGGAACTGGGCCAGCCCATGCATGCTTTCGATCTGGCCAAGCTGGACGGCGGCATCAAGGTGCGCTTTGCTGAAAACGGCGAAAAGCTGACCCTCCTGGATGGCCAGGAAGTGGAGCTGAAAGAGGGCACCCTGCTGATCGCCGATGAGAAAAAGCCCCTCGCCATGGCGGGCATCATGGGCGGTGAAGAGTCTGCGGTCTCAGATCAGACCCGTGACATTTTCCTTGAGAGCGCTTTCTTCAATCCGCTGGCAATTGCCGGTAAGGCGCGCTCCTATGGCCTGCACACCGATTCCTCTCACCGTTTCGAGCGCGGTGTCGACTATCGCCTGCAGGAGCAGGCGGTAGAGCGCGCTACCCAGCTGCTGCTGGATATCGTCGGTGGTGAACCGGGTCCGGTGCACCTGCGTGAGCTGGAGGAGGCCATGCCGGCCGAGCGCCATATCACGTTGCGCAGTGCCCGCGTTGCCTCTGGCCTCGGCGTACAGATCGCCGATGACGAGATCGTCGATATCCTGACCCGCCTCGGTCTGCAGAAAATAGGTGAAGACGGTGAAAGCTGGACTTTCCTGGTCCCCAGCTTCCGTTTCGACCTGGCCATCGAGGCTGACCTGCTGGAGGAGCTGGCCCGCGTATACGGCTACAACCGCATTCCCAGTGTGAGCTTCACAGCGGCGCTCGATATCGTGCCGCAAAAGGAGTCCCTGGTAGACCAGGAGGCCCTGGAGCAGACGCTGCTGGCCCGCGGTTACCATGAAGCGATCACCTTCAGCTTTATCGACCGCGATTCCGCCGCACTCTTCGACCCGAAGGCAGAGCCAGTAGCCCTGCAGAATCCCATCAGCGCCGATCTGGCGGTGATGCGTACCAGCCTGATGCCTGGCTTGTGCAAGGCCCTGCAGTACAACCTCAACCGTCAGCAGAGCCGCGTGCGCTTGTTCGAAACCGGCCTGCGATTCGTTCCCGGCGAAGAGCTCCGCCAGGAGCCCATGATTGCCGGCCTGATCTATGGCGGCCGCCAGGGCGAAAGCTGGACCGGCGGCAAGGACGTTGTCGACTTCTACGACATCAAGGGTGACGTTGAGGCTCTGTTGGCCCACTTCGGCGAGGTGGAATTCCAGTTCCAGGCCGGTGAGCACAGCGCCCTCCACCCGGGCCAGACTGCGCGTATCACCCGCGATGGGCGTGACCTGGGTGTGGTCGGTGCGCTGCACCCGCAGCTGCAGAAGAAGTTGGAACTGCCCAAGACCGCTTACCTGTTCGAACTCAGCCTGGAAGCCCTCGGCGAGGCCGCACTGCCGGCATTCGAGCCGTTATCACGCTTCCCGGAAGTGCGACGTGACCTGGCCCTGCTGATCGACGCCGACGTACCGGCCGCCAGTATGGTGGAAACTGCGGCCGAGGCCGCCGGCGAAACTTTGACGGACCTCAAGATTTTTGACGTCTATCAGGGCAAAGGCATTGATTTCAATAGAAAAAGTGTTGCGATGGGCTTGACCTTTCAGCATCCGTCGCGCACCCTTAACGACGACGAAATCAATGCCGCCGTTGATGCGGTAGTCAAACAACTAGAACAAAAATACAACGCCAGCTTGCGCTGATCCGGCAATAACGCTCCGGGGTGCAGGTTGCATGGCACCCCGAGAGCGTCTGCTACCGGGTTGAAAGCCGCCGCGGTTTGGGCCGCTTCCGATCTGGAGTCGACGCCTCTGAATTTATTGGTAGGAACCAATGACAGAGGCACTGACCAAGGCCGGGCTCGCCGAAAAGCTGTACGAAGAGCTGGGCTTCAACAAGCGTGAAGCTAAGGAAATCGTCGAATTTTTCTTCGAGGAAATCCGCAACGCGTTGGAAAACAACGAGCAGGTAAAGCTTTCCGGTTTCGGCAATTTCGACCTGAGGGATAAGAGCCAGAGGCCTGGCCGCAATCCCAAAACCGGCGAAGAGATCCCGATCTCCGCCCGGCGCGTAGTGACGTTCAAACCGGGACAAAAACTCAAGGCGCGAGTAGAAGAGCATGCTGGAAGCGAGCAATAACAGCGAACTGCCAACGATCCCCGGCAAGCGCTACTTCACCATTGGCGAGGTCAGCGAGCTCTGTGCGGTGAAGCCCCATGTACTGCGGTACTGGGAGCAGGAGTTTCCCCAGCTAAGTCCGGTCAAGCGCCGCGGCAATCGCCGCTACTACCAGCACCAGGATGTCATCCTTATCCGCCAGATCCGCGCACTCCTGTACGAGGAGGGCTACACCATCGGTGGCGCCCGCCTGCAGATGGAGTCCAGTACTGAGAAGGTCCAGGGCGTGCAGTTGCAGCAGGTTCTGCCACAGATGATCGCCGAGCTGGAAGGTGTACTGGCCCTGCTGGAGACCCCCAACTAAAGTTTCAGAACGGCACAAATCCGGGCTTGCATTCCCCGCCCACTGATGTATGATTTGCGCCTCATCGCAATGCGATGCCTTAAAAATCAAGCACTTAGCAATGTTTTAGGCGCTTGATTCCCCTTCGTCGGAGTGTAGCGCAGCCTGGTAGCGCACCACACTGGGGGTGTGGTGGTCGTCGGTTCAAATCCGGCCACTCCGACCATTATTCATTAAAAAAGCCCGCTTAAAAGCGGGCTTTTTTATGTCCGAAACTTAAAACCAAGACCATCAATGCGATTCAAAGTCTTTTTGAGTTTGCGGATGTGCAGGTTGGTTCATGGGCCTGCACTTCTCGCTCTGCGAGAGGGGGCACAGAAATCTGAATGCGCCTTAACGGTCTCCTTCGGGCGATGCCGACAGAGCCTTGAGGTTCTCCAGTACTTTTTCGGCCCTGGCGATATTGGTCAGTAATTCGCTGTTGTCCGGATCCAGGACTTTGGCTTCACGCCAGATTTCCACCGCTCGCTCGATTTTGCCCTCGCTGTACAGGTCGTTGCCCCGCTTGATGGCAGCTTCGACGCGGGCGTTGAGCTGTGTCCGAAACTGCGATTGCAGGGGTAACAGTTGCGGATCTTGCGGGGATTTTTGCTGTAGCTGGTTCAGGTGCTGCCGCGCGCTGAGGAGGTCGCCAGCGTCCAGTGCCTGTTGTAGTTCCTGCACGGGAACCCTGTGATCTTTTTTCGGGGAGCTGCTGGCCACTTGGCGCTTCGGCTGGCCAAGGTGGCGGTTGGCCAGGGCCAGCTGCTGATCGATCTTTTCGCGCTGGTCAGCTTCGTGGAGAAGGTCGTTGCCGTACAGTTGCCGTGCCACCTTCAGTCCGCGGGTAGCCAGTGCATAGTCTTCCCGTTGCAGCGCCCGTCGTGCGTGGTCCTCCAGCGCCTGTGCCGTCCCACGGCATTTGCGGTGAAAGTTCTTCAGCTCGAGCCAGGTCAGCATGTCGGGGCCTTTAAGCTGCTGCAGGCGCTGGTAGGCCTCGGCCTCGTTCAGCAGCTGTTCGCCACGCTGGATTGCCAGCTCCATACGCACCCGTTCCTCACGCAACTGGCGCCGCTCTGAAAACTGCTGCCGTGCAGTGTTGAGTGCCCGGCTGCCTGGCAGTACGTCTGTGGCAACCTGTAAAACGCGCTCGGCGCCGTGCCAGTCGTCCTGTTTTTCCAGACGGCTCGCCGTGTGAATTGCGTTGCGTTCAAACTGTCGCAGGCTGTTCTGCAATTGCCGGATCTGTTGTTGCTGGGCTGTTGTCGCACCACCCAAGGTCTGCAGATGTTCGAGTTGCTCGGACTGTTGGCGAGCATTCTCTACTGCATCCGATGGGAACCCCTCCAGCGCCTGCTGCTGTGTCGGCATCAGGCTGCAGGCCGGCAGCAGTGATACCAACAAAACCCATAAAAGTGCTAACCGGTGTCTAGACATGGGCGACTGCCTGCCGGCGCTGTTGGTGGGGCCGGCTGTTGAGCACTTTCTGCAGGTTAGCACGCAGCTGTGCCTGATCATTGCGATGGATATCCTGCACTGAATAGATCCCCACCGGCGCTGACTTGCCGCGGACCGCCAGTGTCCGCTCGGACCGGGCGATGATGCGGGGCTCGAGCATGGTGAACATTTTCTTTTGAATGATGATTTGATTCGACTGAGCCTCGCTGCACAAGCGGGATGCCAGGTTGACGGCATCACCGACCACCGTGTATTCCATCCGCTCGTCGGAGCCCAGGTTGCCGGCCAGCATCGCACCGCAATTGATGCCGATGCGGAAATGTACTTCGGGCCGGCCGTTGGCACGGCGTTGCTCGTTTAAGCGCGCCGCAAGTTGCTGGATCAGCACCGCACAGCTGACTGCGTGGAACGCGTGGTCGGTATCGTCCTCCAGTACCCCAAACGCCAGCATCGCGCAGTCGCCGATAAACTTGTCGACGACCCCACCATACATTGAGCAGGCTTGTGAGATATACGAGAAATATTCATTTAACAGCTCGGAAACCTGGCTGGGCTGCAGCTTTTCTGACATCGCGGTAAAGCCGGTGATATCAGCGAACAGCACCGTTGCCTCGATCGGGCGGTCGACCAGCCGGACCTCGTCCAGGTTGGCCAGTACCTTGTCGGCGACGTTTTTTGATACATAGCGGGAGAACACCTGCTCGACCTGTGATTTCCTCAGCAGCCCCGCCGCCATATTGTTGAACCCTTCGAACAGATAGCCGATTTCGTCATTGCGCTGCTGGTCGATCCGGGTGGCCAGGTCGCCACGGTCGATGGCCTGGGTGGCTTTCATCAAATGGTGGATCGGTAGTGACAGGCGCCGGCTCAACCAATAGGCCAGAAGGGAAGCGAGTACCGTCATGGCCAGGGTGGCGTAGATAATGGCATCGCGGGCGCTGGTTGCTGCCTGGTCCATTTGCGATGCCGACAGGGTGACTATTACCGAGCCGACCTGCACGTCGAGGTAAGTGGCCGGGGCGATAAAGCTGAGCAACCGTTCCTGGGAACCATCAGCCGCGTTTCGGAACCAGGGGCGGGAGATAACTCCGCCAGTCTGGAAAGGGGAACCGGTCAGGTCTGGCTGGATACCGGTCGCCGACAGCAGTTCGCCGTCGCGCGAGTAGATACCTGCGCCGAGGATTTTCTCATCCTGGCCAAGGTTGGTGGTAAGCATCCGCAGGTTCAGGCTGTTTTCCGACAAAATCGGTTCACCGGCCAGTTTAGCCAGCTGCAACGCCATGGTGTTACCGAACTCATGCAGTTGAGTCCGAATCAGGCGGTTCTGGTTATCGCTGATAAACAAGCCCAGGCTCGTCATCCCCAGCACCAGCAGCAGGGTCATGACCAGTGCCAGTTTGAATGCGATTGGGATGCGGCGGGGTAATAGCTGGATCAGGCGCACCCTTAGACCGCTGGCGGTGCGCCGCAAAGTGCCTTTGGCCTTGTTGATCAACGGGAGGCTCTCCTTCTTATTGTTACCTTTACCCGGCTAGTGAGACTTACGTCACTATACCAGTTCTTGGACGGTTGTATGACCCGCTCTGGCTATTGACCGGTCAGTCGACAGTGACCGGCGCGAAATAGAAAGAATGTCCACAAACTCTAGAATACGAGCGACGGAATTCCTCTGCGGAGCGTGTAATCCACGTCGTTAGTGGCAAGTAAAGGGTGGTTGTTATTTCGCCTCTTTGGGTGATTTCCGAGCTGCTTTATTGGTCGGCGACGTGACGATTTCCATAGCACTCTCTTCAGGCGAAGCTTCTTACCCAGAAGAATTGTAGCCCCTTCGAGTGATTCCGAGTGTCAGAGAAAAAGAGGATCCTCACAGCCTCATCAGGCTTCCCATCTAACAATGCCAGCTGTGCATGGAAGCCGGTGGAAGACAACCCATGGCGCATGTCGCTGTCACTTGTTCGAGCCGGCGGAAGCCTTTATTCAGCATTGATCCGGTAGCAGGGGATGTACTGCTTGCCGGGCAGTTTCATACGCTGCTGCTTTGCGAACGACTCCAGCAGGGTATCCATGCTACGCATCAGTGTGGGGTCGCCATGCAGCTCATAGGGACCGTTTTTCTCTACGTTGCGAATTCCCTCGTCCTTTACGTTGCCGGAGACAATGCCGGAAAACGCCCGGCGAAGATTGGCGGCGAGCAAATAGGGCTCCTGGTTCTTGTGCAATGCGAGGCTGCGCATGTTGGCGTGGGTGGGGACAAATGGCCGTTGGAACTCGGTCGATACCTTTAGCTGCCAGTTGAAGTAATAAGCATCGCCGGATTCTTTGCGGTATTGCCGCACGGCCTCAATGCCGGCCGCCATTTGCCGTGCCACCTCCGCAGGGTCGTCGATAATGATCTGGTATCGGGATCTGGCCGCCTCTCCCAGGGTTGAGCCAATGAACTGGTCAATACGGATGAAGTAGTCTGAAGCGCTGGCAGGGCCAGTAAAAATCACCGGAAACGGCTGCTGCCGGTTTTCCTCGTGCAGCAGAATGCCCAACAGGTAGAGGATTTCTTCGGCGGTGCCGGCACCACCTGGGAATACGATGATTCCATGCCCTGTGCGTACAAATGCCTCCAGGCGTTTCTCGATATCCGGCATGATGACAAGCTGGTTGACGATCGGATTCGGTGCCTCTGCCGCGATGATACCCGGCTCGGAAATGCCGATGTATTGCCCGCGCCGGTCCCTCTGCTTGGCATGGCCTATGGTTGCACCTTTCATTGGGCCTTTCATGGCGCCCGGGCCGCAGCCGGTGCAGATATCAAGGTGGCGCAACGCCAACTCATACCCCACCTTTTTGGTGTAATCGTACTCCTCCGATGAAATGGAGTGTCCCCCCCAGCACACCACCAGTCTTGGTGAGCGGGACCGGTCAAAAGTGTCGGCATTACGCAGGATATGAAATACCGCATCGGTGACGCCCCGAGCGGAAACCAGGTCGTAGCGAGGATCGCCGGTAATTTCACTATTCACATAGATAATATCGCGGAGCACAGAAAACAGGTGCTCGGCGACACCGCGGATCATTTTGCCATCGACAAATGCGCTGGCGGGAGCGTTTCTGACCTGGAGCTTTACACTGCGTTCGGTGGGGATAACGGAAATATTGAAGTCAGAATATTTTTCCAGAAGCTCCTTGCCGTCATCCAGATAGCCACCGCTGTTCAGTACGGCCAGGGAGCAGTTACGAAAAATCTGGTACTGGGGGCCTCGGCTTTCGTCGCTGAGTTTGTGGATTTCGTACTTGGACAGAATATCGAACTGCCCGGTGGGTGAGACTTGTGCATCGACGAGATCATTGGACATACAACCCTCGCGTGGTGCTGGAAGCTTCTATGGAACAGGTTGCACTGTTCAGGTGACATAGAAGTCTAATCTACGATTGTGAATGCTCTCGGTTTTATATTGCGCCATCAGTCCGAGTAATGAAAGGCCGGGGCAAGCATTGGCACCTCTTGATCCTCGAACTGTCATGCCGGGACAAGCCGTCTGAGGTAGTCGGGCCGGAATCGGTCAGGATGAAAATGCCGAATGATGAGGGAGGGGCCAGGTGCTCTCGGAAGGCTCTCGCCAAGTGCTTCGGTGCTACTTCTGCTGGGAGGGCCATGAGGGTAGATTGCCGGAGATGGGGGGCAGCACCCTCTATTGCGAGCTGACTGTGTCCGGGGGCTTCCTGTCCAAGCCACAAACAAAAAGGGCCCAATCCTTGCGGATCGGGCCCTTCGTAAGTGGCGCGCTCGGGAGGATTCGAACCTCCGACCGCCTGGTTCGTAGCCAGGTACTCTATCCAGCTGAGCTACGAGCGCGCAGCGGGGCGAACAATAGAGGTGTTGCCCGCTCAGGTCAAGAGAGCAATTGGATTTTCTATGAGAATCAGAGGGTTAGCCTGGTTCCAGAGTGTGTTGATCAAAGAAGGCTCACTTTTGCAGCAGCTTGCTGATCATATTGTGATCGACGCCCTGCATTTCCCGGTACGCGCCGAGCGCTGCCGGGTCGTCGCAAAGGAATCCCCGCAAGAACAGGCGGACAGCCTGGCCGGCGACGTTACGGGCCTCATCTGTTTCTACTGGAAGGTCGATGAAGCCACGGCCACAGGTTTCATCCGCAGGGGTGCACACGGAAAAATGGTTGGCGTCCCTGAGCAGGAGCAGGACATTGTCGCCGCCATTGTCTGGGACGGCCATGTCGAAGGTCTGTTCGATACGCGCGGTTGTGCTGGCTGAATTGGACTCATAGCGGTGTGCACTGTTGGCAATGCAGCCGTCCTGCTCGCCGCCAATCATGAGAAGTGGCACGCCATTGCTGATCGGAAGCAGCGTTTCCTCTGGCCACCCCAGGGCGGTGGAGCCGCCGGTATGTGCGCCGTAGGCAAAGACGGCACGCAGTGCTGGGAACCAGTCACGGTTGGCGTTGAGCAGGGCCAGCGTCCCGCCGGCACTGTGGCCACCGAAGGCCAGCCGCTTCAGATCGAGTTTCCCCGCCAACACGCTCCTGTTGTTCAGGCGCTCGAGCATGGACAGGAGTGCCGGCATGGCGAGGGCGGACGTGCGTTTGCCAAAGTGCTCGGGCGTCAGCGCCTGCAGGTCGATACCCGGCGTTGCGGCTAACTGTCCAGGCATTTCTTCTGCAACGAGCTGGTAAGACACGGTAACAATACCCTCGGCGGCCAGCGTTTCTGCCAGCCAGCGATAACCACTGGGATCGATATTGATACCATGGAATAGAATGAGGACCGGACAGGGGGCCAGTGTCTCATCTACGGGCACGGCGCCAGTATTCCGCTCTTCAAAAGAGTCCCCGTATCGTGCCGGATAGTAAATCCTGGCAATGCCCGTATCGTATGGAGGGGCGAGAGCTTCCACTTTGAATGCATCGAAAATACAGCGTGTCAGGTACATTAAAAGTCTCTCTTGGTCCCTGAAGGTGAGCTTAGGTAGCTATCTATTGTCACAGATTGATAATTGTCAATTTGCGCCGACATCAAGTGGGGTATCCATGAACTGTGTTACTGGTTCTGGCGTAATCGGTTCGTAGCATCAATTCAAATTCAAACCCGTGAGGTTGATAAAGTGAAGATATCCCGTTGCCTTGCTGCTCTCCCTATCCTGTTGGGATTGACCGGCAGTTTCCTTGCTGCGCCTACCGTCGCGTACCCGCTTTCGTCAGACGATGCTTTCTGTGCTCGGGTGCAGCAGTTCATCGCCGGTACCGATCTGGCCGTGGACAATGTACTTTACGAGCGGGGCAGTTACTGGACCAGCTTCAAGGAGTCGAAGCCCACAGCTAAGCCGCTGACGAGCCACCAGTATGTGGGCTATCAATTTTCCGATGGCCAGCGCGTGGAGTTTCCGGTCACTGTCGCCTGCAAGATGAAAACCGCGGAGCGTATTCGCACCGCCCATGGATCGGCAGGTGAGCTGACAGTCGCTGATCAGGATCGACAGTGCCAGCAATGGCTGGACGTGATGCTGACAGATATCTACCGGGCGCTGGAAGAGCAGGGCGATACTGACTTGCTGCCCCGGGAGCGAGTCTCGTTGGATGACGAGAACAATGTGTATATCGGACCTTTCTGGTTGCGTCCGGAGCTGTACCAGGTTGCCTATCGCGAGGGGGATACCCTGAATTTACGCAGCAAGGCCCTGCATGTGGAATACCGGCGCCTGATGCCAGTGCCGAATAGTTTCATGGGTACCCACTACTGCACAATGATTGCACCAGAATACCTGGCGCAGCTATTGCGGGGTGAGGTCGAGGCCCCACCCCTGATGGACTGAGGTTCTGCTTCAGGCACTGACAGCGCGGCGCATCTGCTCCGCGCCCATCCGCAGCGTTAACATCTCCTGAACCCCCTCTTCTCCGAACACCCGGGTGGCCAGCTTGTTCATCGGGTCGCGCTCGTAGCACAAGCGCCGCAATTGATGATCGTCATGGCGCAATGCTGTGCGTTCGCTCTCTGGTAATGGCTCTGCATTGTCATACCAGCCCAGCCAGTGATCGAGCATCTTGCGGGCATAGGCTTCCAGAATGTCGATGTTCTCGTTGTTCAGGTCTGCCATCAGGCTCTGGGTGGAGGGATTGATCAGCGCTCTCATATAGGGGCCATGGCTGACCGACCACTGGAAATTGCTGTGTCCACGCAGGGCCAGGTACTCCTCGTTGATGGGAGCGTAGTACTTGTCGAGATAGTCACTGTCCACTAATAGATTCCGCCGCGGCATAAAATCAAAGTAGAAGAAGAGTTTAGGGATGGTGCCGAATACCATGACGAAGTGGGGTACATCGGTGTTCTGTCCCAGGTAGGCAGTGGCATTCATGTCGAGAATGCTGGCTTTGCGGTTGCCAAGCCAGGAATTCACCAGCCACTCGCAGTCGCCGCCACTCCAGGCCTGAAATGATCCTTCGAACTCGCCGTTGGGGGAGGTGTAGTACTCCCTGTCTTTGCAGTTCGGGTCCAGCTGTAGACCGGTAAAACGGCTGGCAATGGTTCCCTTGATGTCGGTTAGGATGCCCCAGCAACGTTCCCAGGCTTTGCTTACATCCACGTCTGGGCTTTCTGCCAGGAACTGGTCGATGGTTTTTGTATCCGAATGCATAACTTGCCTCATTGAGTACTCAATTGGTGAAAAGTGTTTAGGCGGGCACTAGGCGCTACTCATAACCATGTGTCCCGGGATAGACCTCAGTGGGTCTCAGCTTCCGTCAGGTAGCTTGCATTCGGGTCCCCGTGCGCTACGCGATAGCCTGTTTGGTAGATTTTGGCAGCCGAAATCCTTCGATTCGGTGCCTTGATCTGATTCAGAAATTCGAGTCGTGACAATCCTTCGTGATCACAGATGGCATCGAATACCCTGGCGTTCGTGGCGGGTATACGCTCGTTATCACATACATTGAAGATACCTTGCAGTTTGTGGTCGATGGCATGAACGACCGCGCTGACCACATCTTCAAAATGAATCGCGTACAGCAGGGCGTCGGCACCAAACAAGGCTTTACCACCGAAATAGGAATGTGCCAGCTTCACCCGTTCAGGGAAGCTCATATCCCCGGGCGCACCATACATATCCGGGAAGCGCAGGACACATCCCCCTGCCTGGGAGAGGATTTTCTGTTCTGCCTTCTGGTAATACAGCGAGGAGGGTTCCTCGTGGTTACTGGTAGGCGTTTCCTCGGTAATGGCACTGCTACCTTCACCGCCGTCGCCGTACACGGAGAACGAGGACAGGAATATCAGGCGGTCGCAACTCGCAGCTGCGCTGGAGCAGGTTTCAACCAGAGTCTGGCGGTAGTGCCGGTGCCGCTCTTCCGGGGTGCGGGTATTTTTTACGTTTGGCGCAACGGTAACGATGATCAGGTCCACGCCGCTGGCTGCCGCAGCGACCTTCTCGGATTCGTGCCCCTTGAGTACCACTACTTCGTCTGCAAACGCTCTCAGACCCTGTGCCTTTTCTGGGGTGGTCGTGCTCCCGACCACCTGGTGACCCTTGCTGCGGAGCCTGCTGCCCAGGGCCTTCCCCACATGCCCCATTCCCAGTATCAGTATTTTCATTCTTGTCTCCGCAGTATGTTGTTTAACCCTCTATTGTTATTTTGCGGCAGGGTCGGGCTGCATTGATGATTGTCAATTTATTCGGTGAGGCAGAGAAGCAGAGTGAGCTGCAGGATTGGGGGAGGATGCGAGTGCAGAACTCGGGTCGCGTAGAGTCGCCACCCGAGGACTGAAATGGAATGAAAAGAAGCGGGTTAAACCAGCGGTTCTGCCACTGGTTGCCGGGCCTTGGTGATGCCGGCTGTGGTTTCAAAGTATTGCAGTTCTGCCAGCTCGTAACGGGTTTGCATATACCCCTCCACTTCGGCTCGCAGGAGCAGATAGTCATCGTCAGCCGTGCACCAGACATTGTAGGGCGGGTGCTCTTCGGGCAGGTCTGCGGCGGTGTCGGTCACCTGGAAGTGTCGTGCACGGAAGGTTCCAGCCTCAACGGTAATATCCGTTTCCCCAAGGTAAACCAGTGAGAAGCCCATTTTAAACAGCAGGGGACCGGTTGCACCGCGATGATCTGGTGAGGACAGCATCATGTGGGGGAAGTGTTGTTTACCGGGGCCTTTGGAAAGGTCATAAAGCCGCATCAGCAGGCCGTCGCCCGCGATCGGGTGGCACTGCATCCACTGCACAGGTGCGGCCAGCTCAATGCACTGGCTGATGCGACCGTCGCGCTGGTTGAAGGTTTCGCATTCGGCCAGTTTGTCGGTAAAGCGAAACCAGCCGCTGCCTTCAAATTCGTCTCCCACAGTCAGGCGCACGGAGCAATCCAGCGGTGCCGAGTCAGAGTGGCGCATGGCCTGCACAATGTCCCGGGTAACACTGGGGGCATCATCGATTTCACAATGTGCCTGCAATACGTCGACGCCATCCGTTTGCTGGGAAATGCTGAAAAACTCCCGACCCCGCTCGTGGCCGAGCCGGTCAGGCTTGCGGCTGGTGTAACGGATGTGTCCTCGAATACTGCGGTAAGGCATGGGTTTTCCTTTGTTATTGCTTTTTGGTTCTTCCTGAAGTGATGAGCGTATTGATATCGATTGCTATCGCTCTATCAGCTCGATCCGTTCGCCATCGTTTCCGTAGAGCGTACAACTTCGGCGCCCTTCATACGGAGCAGCGCTGTGGTGATAGGCCTCCACGCCAGCAGGCAGGCAGTCGATGAAAAAGGTCACCATGGCAACGCCGCCGCCGAGAGTGCCACCTTGCTGCTGGGCAACGTCAAGATTTTCGAGCTGATCGATCTCTATCAGGGAATTGTCTGCCAACTGCAGAGTCGCGAGCGGATGTCGCTGTTCCATTGGTAGCCCGCGCAACTGGTTAATGACTGTAACTCTGGTGTCAAAACTCAAGCCATCGTACTGAGCCAAGGCTTCATATTGCGCCAGGGATGCTGCGCGACCCGTGCTGGCCAGCACCGGAATAAAAAGGTGGTCGACGGCGCAGCGAGCCTTGGGAAGCTGGAAAGGCGGGACTTCACCGGCGATGCGGGTGAGGTACAACAGCTCGCCCGCAGGGCCCTGAACCTGTGCGGCACGGATCTTATCGCTGAGTTCCAGGTTGGCGGCGGGTCGCAATAGCTGAAACGGAGAGGCCTCCAGTGTGGCGGCGAGGTCATCGACGTCCTCAACCAGTATTTCCAGTGCCATCCAACCCGCACGAGATAGGGGGGTGACAGGCTCAGCAGAGGCATCTTCGACGATGCGCAACCAGGGGCGCCCGAGAGCATTTCCAAGCAGCCAATACTGGTTGCCAGTGAGTCCAGGGCAGCCCCACTGGCGGGTCATGGACGCCGTGAGAGTTTCACAGGTAAGGACCTGGCAGTGCAGGTGGCTGCAATAGTCATCGACCAGCCGCGGTGCGTCCGGGCTTGCGAGGGTGGCCACCGAGCAGGGGCCGAGGGCGGGGCGGGATTCGCTTGTGCTCATCGGGATAAATTACGGTTCTCAAAGCTATAATGTTATAATAATATATCAAATTATGAGATAAAAGATCTGACCTGATTCTGAGGGTACAGGAGGGCGCTAAATATGGCGATATCGGGAGCGAGCACCCTGTTCGACAAGTTGTGGTCGGATCACGCCGTCTGCGATCTGGAAAACGGGGAGACTCTGCTGTACGTGGATCGGGTATTTCTCCATGAGCGCACGGGGGCGGTTGCGCTGCAGAGTCTGCGTTCAGCGGGTTATGACGTGCGAGATGCCCGCCGCGTCTTCTGCACCATGGACCATATTGTCGATACCTTCCCCGGTCGCGGTGATAAAACACTGATGCCCTCGGGTGCTGACTTTATCAGGGCGACACGCAGTGAAACCCGCACAGCCAATATCCGGCTTTTCGATGTCGATGACGCTGACCAGGGGATCGTACACGTGATATCCCCGGAACAGGGTCTGGTATTGCCAGGCCTGACCCTGGTTTGCCCCGATAGTCATACGTGTACTCAGGGAGCCATTGGTGCTCTGGCGTGGGGGATCGGTTCAAGTGAGGCAGAGCACGCACTGGCAACCGGTACCTTGCGGGTACGCAAACCAAAAAATATGCGGGTGATCGTGGACGGGGCGTTGCGCCCCGGTGTGACCGCCAAGGACTTGATACTGCACCTCATTGCACGCTTTGGAGCGAATGGCGCTGCCGGCTATGCAGTGGAGTTTTCCGGCTCAGCGATACGACAGCTGGAAGTGGAGGCCCGCTTCACCCTGTGCAACATGGCAGTGGAGTTCTCCGCGTTTACCGCATTGATTGCGCCCGATGAAAAAGTTGAGGCCTACCTCGACGGACGGGATTTCGCTCCCAAGGGTGAACACTGGCGCGATGCGGTTGAATACTGGCGAACCTTGCGCAGCGATGACAATGCGGCCTTTGAACGTGAGTTGGTTGTCGATGCAGGGGAAATCGAGCCCGTGGTGACCTGGGGGACCAGCCCCGAGCAGGCTGTTGGCATTAGCGCTCGCATTCCCGGCCCCGACGAGCATCTTGAGCCTCACCGTCGGGAGGCGGCCGCTAAGGCGTTGCAGTACCAGGGCTTGCAGGCCGGACAGACGATGGTGGATATCGCAGTCAACGCGGCTTTTATCGGCTCCTGTACCAACAGCCGCCTGAGCGACCTGCGCGCGGCGGCAGCCATCGTGAACGGGCGTCGCATCGCTCCCGGTGTACGCGGCGTTGTCGTGCCTGGATCCCGGCGGGTGAAGAGGGCAGCGGAACAGGAGGGGCTGGACCGCATTTTTACCGAAGCGGGCTTTGAGTGGCGCGACTCCGGATGTTCGATGTGCTTTTACGCTGGGGGTGAAACTTTTGGTGAATTCCAGCGTGTAATTTCCACAACCAACCGCAATTTCGAGGGGCGTCAGGGGCCCAATACGCGCACCCACCTTGCCAGCCCCGAAACGGTGGCCGCGACGGCGATTGCCGGGTCATTCACTTCAGCGGAGATGCTGGCAAATAGCGAGTCATTGATTGCATGAAACCGTTTCTTTCTCATACCGGCGTCGCAGTGCCTCTGCTGCAGCGGAATATCGATACGGACGCCATCATCCCCTCACGGGAGATGAAGCAGGTCTCCAAGCGCGGGCTGGGTGAAGGGTTGTTCGCTGGCTGGCGCTACACCTTGCCAGGCAGCCGCGAGGTCAACCCGTCATTCGTGCTGAATCGAACTGAATATGAGGGGGCTTCCATTATTCTTGCTGGCGACAATTTCGGTTGTGGCTCATCCCGGGAGCACGCTGTCTGGGCGTTAATGGAATACGGTATCCGCGTGGTGCTTGCCAGTGGTTTTGGTGCGATTTTCCATACCAACTGCATTCGCAATGGTCTGTTGCCCGTATGCCTGCAAGAAAGGACCATCAATGAATTGGCAGAGCAGGTGGGTGGGGATCCACAAGGGAATCTGGTGACCATCGACCTCCAACAGTGTTTGATCCGGTGCGGTGAAAGGGAGTGGCATTTCGTGCTCGACGAGGCCGCTCGCCACATGCTGTTAAATGGTCTCGACCCCATAGCCTTGACACAGCAGCACCACATAAAGATCGATAGTTTCGAACAAGCGCGTCGCAGGGCGCATCGCTGGGCTTATGCGCCGTTGGAGGATTGTGTGGAGGGGATGCTGTCATGAAGTTACCAGAAACCCTTCTGCAACAGCTGGTTCCGCTACTTTCTCGTGAAATAGATGAGTCGACCCTGGCCAGGGCCCAGCTGCATCTGCTGGATTGGCTTGGCTGTGCTGTGTACGGGACGACCAGTGAGATGGCTGGAAAACTGCAAAGTTATCTCGCACAGTGGGGGACAGCCGGTGAGAACTGGAATCTGGGCGGGAAGGATACGGGCTGGCAGGATGCGCTTCAGTACCACGGTGCTCTTGGCAGTGTATCCGAAATGGATGATCTCCATCGAAACTCCACCCTGCACCCGGGGCCGGTGATCATTCCCGCGGCCCTTGCGGTCGCAGAGATGGTCAGGGCGAAGCCCAGCAAGTTACTTGGAGCGATAGTCGTGGGCTACGAGGCGATGATCCGCATCGGTCGGGCCCTGGGCCGGGATCACTATGCTCTGTACCACAGCACATCGACTTGCGGCAGTTTTGGTGCGGCGGCAGCAGCGGCATACATGCTTGCGCTCGGTCCAGAGGAAACCGTCTGGGCGCTGGCCAATGCCGGTAGCCGTACCGGTGGTTTCTGGCAAATGCGCCATGAAGCAGTGGAGACCAAGCACCTGCACAATGCTGCCGCGGCACATGCAGGGGTGCAGGCCGCTTTGCTGGCTTCCGAACAGTTGCGCGGTCCCGCAAGCCTGCTGGAGGGGACACAGGGATTCTTTGCCGCGACTTCTTCGCGGGCATTACCTCTGGCCGTCATCGAAAACGCAAGCGATAACTGGTTGCTCTTCCAGTGCAGCTTCAAGCCTTGGCCGGCCTGTCGCCATACCCACCCGGCCATCGATGCAGTGAGGGCACTGGGTGATTTGCCGAGTGACGAAGTTAGTCTGCTGCAAATCTGCACTTATGCAGACGCCCTGCAGTTTTGCGATCGTCTGCAGCCACTTTCGCCCGCAGAGGCCCGTTTCAGTTTGCAGCACTGCGCTGCGGTGGCTTTGCTGTATGGAGAGCCGGGCATCGGTCACTTTGAGCGGGATTATCTACAGCGGGAAGAGGTCATTGCGCTCAGGTCCAGGGTGGAGCTGCGGGTCGGTGAAGAGTTCGAGCTGGCTTACCCCGGTCACTTTGGGGCCAGGGCCCGGGTGACACTTAGGGATGGCAGTACGCGGGAAACCGTCCTGAATGATGCATGGGGTGACCCGGAGTGGCCCCTTTCAATGAGCGACATCATCCACAAGGCGCAGACACTTTTCGCCGCGGCAGCGATCCCAGAGAAACCCGCCGGGGATGTGGTCGAAGTAGTGCTGAATCTATGTCGACAGGACGATCTTAGCGGCCTCTTCAGCCTGGTGCGTACTCTGGGAGATCATCGTGGGCGGCTATGAGCAAAAGCTACTGGATCATGTGGCAGGGGCTCAATTCCAGGACCTTGATAGAGTCGCAGTCGACGCTTGTAAGACCTTTATTCTCGACTCCATCGGTGTCGGCATTAGCGGCTCACGTTTACCACTGGCGGCCCAATTACTGGTGACCGCACATAGCTGGGGTGCTGCAGTAAAGGGTTCCGTGGCGAGCGTCTGGGGCACGGGTGTTTCGCTTCCCGTGGCCAATGCGGCGATGGTGAATGCCTACCAGATCCACAACCAGGAATTCGACTGCGTGCATGAACGGGCCGTCGTGCACCCCATGGCCGTCATCCTGTCAGCAATACTGGCCGATGCGGAGGCTCGCGAGGTGGACGGTCGCGCGTTGCTTCTGGCCGTCGCTCTCGCAGTGGATGTCGCCACTGTGCTCGGGATGAGTGCCAGCAGTCCCATGCGCTTTTTCCGCCCGGGCACCGCAGGCTGTATCGGCGCAGCCGCGGGTCTTGCGCATCTGCGCGGCTACAGCCGTGAAAAAATCTTACAGGCCATGTCGATTGCCTACAGCCAGACCGGCGGCACCATGCAGGCGCATAGCGAGGGTGTACCGGTGTTGCCAATGCAGGTGGCATTCAATGCGCGCAATGCAGTTACCGCCGTGGATATGGCAGGGTTCGGACTCGAGGGGCCCAAGCAGTTCCTGAGTGGCGACTTCGGATATTTTTCCATTATGGAGTCCTGCGGCAATGCGCCTGAGGCTTTCGCTCTGCTGGGACGGGAATGGCAGATCAGCAGGGTCAGCCATAAGCCTTTTCCAACGGGACGCGCTGCCCATGGCACCCTGGATGCCCTGATGCAACTACGCGTGGAGCACGGGTTTAGCGTTCGGGAAATCGAGAGTATCCGCATCGAGGCACCGCCATTGGTGCGACGCCTGGTGGATAGGCCGGCTACACAGGAGATGAGTGCGAACTATGCCAAGCTGTGTATTGGCTACGTAGCCGCGACGCTGTTATTAACCGGCGACGTGGGGGTGACAGACTTTGATGCCGCGGCTCTGTCCGACCCAGCGCGCGGGGCGCTAGCGCGCAGAATCAGTATGCACCCCTCGGACTGCGAGGATCCCAATGCCCTGGCGCCCCAGGTGGTGACCGTACAGTTGGCCAGCGGTGCTGAGTACCGCAAGGAGCTGAAATCGATTTTGGGTCACCCCGATAGCCCTTTGTGCCGCGAACGCCAGCTTGAAAAGTTTTACCGTTGTCTCGCGTCGGCGCGCATGCCGATAGGCTCGGATGCGGCGCACGAGATCATTACGCAGATAGACCAGCTGGATCAGCTGGCATCCGTTACCCAATTGACTGAGTTGCTCATGCCCGAGCCGCGGTCCGTCCATGCCACCTGCTGAATAAGAGTGCGGTTTCCATGCCATACCCAAGCTATTTCGAGAGTTTTGATGTGCACCAGGCCCTGGCGGACTACCCGCTTGGCGATGGTTTTCTGGAGGCTTATGCGGGCATGTCCCGGGATGCATTGCGCGAGCTGCAAAATCAGCGCTTTCTCAAGTTGATGGTCCGCGGCTGGCAAATCCCGTTTTACCAGCGCCTGTGGGGCGCAGCGGGAATCGAGCCCGGGGATATCAGGAGTCTGGATGACATCGAGAAACTACCGGTGTTTTCCAAGTCCGACATCATGGAGAGTGTGGAGCAATGTCCACCGATTGGTGACTTCAGCGGACTGGAGGGGCTCGCCCCTGAAGAGCGGCCTCCGGTGGTCTTTCACACTACGAGCGGTACTACGGGCAGACCACAGCCAATCATCTTCGGACCGCGCGGGCGAGAGATCCAGGCCATGCTGGTGGCGCGGGCTTACCGCTTTATGGGACTCAAACCCGGGGCGACGGTCCAGTCCACCTATGGGCATGGCATGATCAATGGAGGACATTACATTCGCGAGGCAGTGACTCGTTATACCAATGCAATGTTTCTGTCGGCAGGCACAGGGCTCGAGACACGATCTGCCCAGCAAGTGCAGCTGATGCACGACTTTGGCGTCAATGTCCTGGTGGGGTTTGCCGATTACATTAAAAAACTTGCCAGTGTGGCTGAAGAATGTGGTTTGGTCCCGGGAGAGGATTTACGGGTCGACATGATCATCGGCCATCTGGGGCAGGAAACGCGCGCGGCACTCAGTGATGCCTGGGGCGGCGCCGCCCTGTACGACTGGTATGGCGTCGCGGATACCGGCTGCATAGCTGCCGAGGGGCCGGATCAGGAAGGGCTCTATGTGTGGGAGGACGCTCACTACCTGGAGTTGCTGGACGTGGACAGCGGCAAGCCGGTGAGTAGCGGAGAGACGGGCAATATGGTCGTCACCTGCCTGTACAAGGACGACATTTATCCGGTAATCCGCTTCAATACCTGTGATATCACTGCGGAGATTCCGGGAGCAAATCCATTCCATTTACCGTTCCGGCGTATTCGCGGCTTTCTGGGGCGCTCGGATAATATGGTCAAGCTGCGCGGCATCAACGTTTATCCCCATGGGATAGGCGGGATGCTGGCAGAAATGGACTGTTTTACCGGCGAATATGTCTGTATTGCCGAGCGCGATGACACTGGCCGAGAGACGCTCACGAT
The DNA here is from genome assembly GCF_001750105.1 of Microbulbifer aggregans. Taxonomy (NCBI): domain Bacteria; kingdom Pseudomonadati; phylum Pseudomonadota; class Gammaproteobacteria; order Cellvibrionales; family Microbulbiferaceae; genus Microbulbifer; species Microbulbifer aggregans. The sequence goes on along the minus strand of NZ_CP014143.1, from coordinate 3,346,743 downwards.
CATGGTCGAGGTGACCGCTCCGGTGGCGGAACATCCGCAGATCACAGCGCAGAGCTGTGCTCTACTGAAACGCAAGCTGGGGCTGGAGGTGGGAGTGGAACTTGTCTGGCCCGGCGAAACCGCTCAGTGGACGGAGCTGGAACGGCGCCAGAAGCCATTGCGTCTGATCGATCGGCGTTTCGGCTAAGACTGCGGAAGTCCCGGACCGGGCCAGGGAGCTGACAATGCTGCATAAATCACTACCCAGTGCACTTTTACAGGAAGATGCTAATGCGTTAGCAGCGCGACTTCGGCGGGGGGAATTGACCAGTGAAAAACTGACGGCGACAACCCTGGCGGCAATCGAGGACACCAATAGCACAATCAATGCCTATACCTTTGTCGATGTGGCAGGAGCTCTGGCGGCGGCCCGCGCCTCGGACAGGCGCCGCCGGGAAGGGCGGCCGCTGTCAAAACTGGATGGGCTGACCATCGCGGTAAAAGACAATATCGATGTCGCTGCCATGCCGACCTCTAATGGACTCGGGTACCACGATGACATTCCCACCCCTGATGCGGATGCGCCTGTTGTCGCCAGGTTGCGCAGTGCCGGCCTGGTTATTCTGGGCAAACTGAATATGCATGAGATTGCTCTTGGGGCGACCAATGATAATCCCCACTGGGGGCGTTGCGAGAACCCATTGCGTGTGGGCTATACGCCAGGAGGCTCCAGCGGAGGATCCGCTGCGGCCGTGGCGGCCGGGCTCTGCGCACTGGCTCTTGGCACCGACACGATGGGTTCCGTGCGAATTCCTGCCAGCTATTGCGGTGTCTCCGGACTGAAACCGGGCCGAAACCAAGTCAACGCTGCAGGCGTCACCCGCCTGTGCCGACAGCTCGACACTGTGGGCCCACTGGCGCGTTCGAGCCGGGATCTCAGGGATCTGTGGCCAATGCTTCGCGGCAACGAGGTGACCGAAACTACAGAGCCTCTTACTGAGTGCAATATGCCCGCACCGTCATTGGCGTCCATTCGTTGGGGGCTGATTGATCGCTGCGATGAAGTCGGTGCTGATCAGGAAATTGCGTTTTTTTTCCGGAACTTTACCGAGTCCCTGCCTGGGGCAATCAAGGCGCGTCGGGATTTCTCCATTGTTGATTTTTCTACGGTGCGTCGGGCCGGCCTGCTTCTTTGTGAGGCCGAGGCCAATGTCACCTTCGTGAGCGAGCTGCGGGCACAGCCGGATCTGTTTTCACCCGAGCTACGCCGTTTGCTGCAGTGGGGGGCTGAGCGCACTGCACCGGATCTGGTACGCGCAATGGACATTGTGGAGCAGGCCGGATCCTGGTTGAAGCTTCAGCTTGAGGATGTCGACTTCCTGCTCACGCCCACCACATTGCAAACGGCGTTTCCTTTCGCTGACAAGGTGCCTGTCAACCAGGCCAACTTGACCAGTTGTGTCAATATGGCAGGGCTGGCTGCCGCCAGTATTCCGCTTGGAGTCGCGGATGATGGCCTGCCATTTGGACTGCAGATCATCGCCCGGGCCGGTGACGAAGAGCGACTGCTGAGTACCTGTGTCGCGCTCGAGGAATGGATTCACAGTAATGTTGCTCTTGTGACGGTGTGATCAATTCACTAATTGGTGGAGACTGGGTGTGACAACCGAGCTACGCGAGAAAAAACCTGTGAAAGAACAGTCTGGCTCTGGTTCTGACGATGCGGCCGTGCGCTTGCAAACTGATGGGCCGCTGGCACGTGTCACCATCGATAATCCCTCTCAACGTAATGCCATGACAGTGAGCATGTGGGAGAGCTTGTCCGAGCTCCTCGATCGTATTGCGGCTGATAGCGATATCAGGGCGTTGGTAGTCACGGGTGCTGGCGATCGGGCGTTCTGCGCAGGGGCAAGTATCGATGACCTGACTGTGGCAATGGATGATCCGGCGGAGATGCGTCGACAGAACGCCCTGATACGCGATGTTCAAATGAAGCTGCAACGGTTGCCGCGCCCGACACTGGCTGTCGTTCGCGGTGCCTGTTATGGCGGCGGTTGCGGTCTGGCACTGGCCTGTGATATCCGGCTGGCGGAAACTTCGGCGACTTTTGCCATCACCCCGGCAAAGCTGGGCATTCTGTACAGCCTGCCCGATACCAAACGGTTGATAAATGCGGTTGGGGCGGCCAATGCGAGAGATATGTTGTTGACCGGGCTGCCCGTGACCGCAGCTCGCGCGCAGCAGATCGGATTGATTCAACATCTGGCAGATACGCCGCTACTGCAGCAGAAGGAGCAAGAGTTGGTCGAGAGCCTGGTGAACAACTCCCAGTACTCTCTGCGCTGGAGCAAAGCGACTGTGGAATTCCTTGCTGGCGTTGAATGTGCAACAGGAGAGGATGGAAAGGCAGCGGAAAATGCACTGCTGCAAGCGTTCGACGAAGCGTTCGATGGGCGTGATTTTCGCGAAGGCAGCTCGGCCTTCCGTGAGCGCCGCAAGCCTTTCTTCCGCTGGCCTGAGGATGGAGAAGACTAGACTGGCGGAAGTTGCTGTGAAGGGAAAGAAGAGGGCAGTATGGCCCCGCCTTTTTCAGGTCAAGTGCTTGCCAGCTCGTCAATAAGCTCTTCGAGCTCAGTCGTGGCGCTGACATTTTCTTCCCGCGCTTGCCGCCGTGCCTGGCGGTCTTCATCAAACTGTTCGATCTCCTGTTGGACAACGCGCAGAATCCGGGCGATAAAGTCCTGATGCCAGAGTCCCCGTTCCCGGGCCGCATCGCTGTCCGGTTCGTAGTTTTCTATTGCTTCCCGCTCTAGCAGGCCTCGCGCCGCCAATAATCGCTCGAGAGTGTCTACCCGCTCGCGGGTGACAGCCAGTTCTCCGGCCAAGGCCATTAGAATCGCCATCAGGCGGTCTGTGTCAGCCTCCTTGAAATAGGAGGGGCGCTTGCCGCGGGCTTTGTTGCCCGCCATGGTGATCGGGTCCAGCGTCATGATCTCGCTCCGAATAACTGGTTGATCGCGGTTTCAGGTCACTTGCTGGCAATATAAGCGTGCCAGGCCGGTTTACGCCCGTAGTCCTCATTGTCTGTCGCCGCTTTGGCGGCGCTGGGAAACAGCGTCTCATCGACCACGGCAAACAGCCCCTGGGTAGTGATTTTTTCCCGCTCGAAGCCGGCCTGCTCCATGGCCTCGAACAGATCCAGGTCGTGCAGGGTGCCCCAGAAGGGTTCGTTGTTGTTGCGGGTATCCCAGTCACGCATGAATTGTTCGTAGAGCGGCATGTCAGGGCTGAATTGTGGCTGTTCGATATGCACCACCTTGCCACCATCAGCCAGCAAGCGGTGGGTTTCCGCAAGGATGCGCGGCAGGGCGCGACTGGATGTTTCGTGCAGAAACATACAGGTAATGATCAAATCAAAACTGCCGTCCTCGGCATTAATAGACTCAGCGTTTTCCTGTCGGAAAGTGATGTTATCCACGCCCAGTGATTTTGCTCGGGCATTGGCATAACGCAGCACTGGCGGGGCGACGTCAATGGCAAGGATTTCGGTATCGGGGAAAGCCTGTGCCAGCGGCACGATGTTGTGCCCAACGGTACAGCCGATGTCGAGAATGCGGCGTGGCCGGAAACCGGATTCCGCCTCGTCACGCAGCCACTTGGCAAGTGCCTGGCCGCCACCATCACTGTAGCGGCCAAGCATGCCGGCAGTGGTGACAAAAATCCCGCTGTCGTAATTGGCTCCCGCCGCGATATCGTCTTCACAGTATTCGGTGTGATAGCCCCCGGGCATACAGTGAATATCCACAGCGCTGATATAGCGGGGAATTTCCACAGCGCTATCCAGCTGCAAAGTCTCACTGTCCTGATTCAGTTGGCGGGCTTTTTCTACCAGTTCGGGTAGTTGCCGGAAGACCATGGCGCGACTATTTTGCTGTCGCATCTCCATGGTGTTGCGGCGCATGCTACTCCAAAACTGATACATGGGTTCGCGCTTGAGTAATTCACCCACTTCGCGCCGGTTTGTTGGCGTAGCACCGCGTTCAACACGATAATCATAAGCCTTGCGCACACCGGGTAGCACCTGGGAAGCCAGGTGAATATTGAGATTGGTCAGGAAGTTGAAACGTGCCACGTCGTCATGGCGGGCTTCTGGAAAGACGCCGTGACGCCCGACTACGTTCCAGGAGGGCGGCACCTGCCGATCTGCATCTGCCATGGGAAACTCCGCAACTTGCGAGGATTTTCCCGTAGTCTAGCGATGTGCTTGAGGTTGCCCATGACAATTGTCAACTTGGGCGGGTCGCATGGCCAGCTCTGCAGATGGCAGCTTGGCCGGGAGGAATTCCGGTGTCAGTTCACGCTGGCCAGCTCTTCCAGCACACTGCGGTCGAGAACGCGAATGCGGTGAGCGCTTACGATTTCGATCAGCTGCATGGTTTTAAGGCGGGCAAAGGCGCGGCTGACAGTTTCGATCGTGAGGCCCAGATAATCGGCAATATCCTGACGGCTCATAATCAGTTCAATATCGGCATTTTGCGTGCCGCATTGACGGCGGCTGATCTGGGCGAGCAGGAAGCACAGGCGCTCGTGGGCCTTTTTCTGTCCCAGTGCGAAGAGTTGGTCGAGAGTCTGTGCCAGTACATTGCCGCCGATCTGACGAGCATTCGTCTTCAGCGTGGAGAAGCGGTCCACCAGGGTGAGGAAATCGCGACGGGGGAAAACCTGCAGTTCAGTCTCACGCAGGGCCACGACGCTGTATTCATATTCTTCGGTGTTGGTAAATCCGATGTAGTCACCGGAATAAGAGAACGCGATAACCTGGCGGCGGCCTGAGCGGGACAGCCGCTCAATCATCAGGGTTCCGGAAACGACCACGTACACATTTTGCGCAGCACTATGCTGCTCGATCAGTTTGTCGCCTGCGGACAAGCGTTTGCGCTGACAAATGGCCGTCAGTTCCGCCAGTTCCTCATTGCCAAGGCCGCGAAATAGCTTGGAGTGGAAAAATGTCTCCGGTGGTTTCAGCACGGGGCTGTTCACAGTCCTCTGCCCTCAGAATTGATCTTCCAGCAGCCTAAACGCAAAGTTCTGTCCTGTCTACGTTGCGGAAAGTCAGCTAGTGGACTCCGGCTGCCGGCTGCCCTTCAGTACCCCGTGCTCAATGAGGGCATCGATCCGCGCCTCACTCAATCCCAGTGACTGCGCCACTTCCACGCTATGCTCACCTGCTGCGGGCAGATCGCGGCGAACACCGGGACGCTGGCCATCGAATTCCACAGGCAATGCAGGCAGGCTGATGCGCTGGCCATCTTCAAGGGTGACCTTCACCAAACCACCAGCGGCGTTCAGGTGTGGATCATCGAAGAGGTCGGCGGGCTTGTTGATGGGGGCAAAGGGGATGCCGGCACGGTCGAGCCGCGCCATCATCTCGGCTTTCGGCAAGCTGGCAAACAGTGCTTTGATACGCGGCAACAGGCGGTCCCGAGCGGCCACTCGCCCGGCGTTACTGGCCAAAGCGGGGTCTGCGGCCAGATCATCGAGATTAAATTCGCTGCAGAAGGCGCGCCAGAGGGTATCACTCACAACACCAACAAAAACCCGCTCACCCTCGGCACTATGGAAGATATCGTATACCGACCAGGCGCTGCGTCGTACCGACATGGGGGGCGGCTCCTCGCCGGAAACCGCCTGCTGCGCCATATGCTGTCCCACCAGGTAGGCCGTGGTTTCAAACAGGGAACTGGTCACTTGCTGGCCGTGCCCAGTGGAGTGGCGCTGCTGCAGGGCGGCGAGAATGGCGATGACGCCGAACATGCCGCCGGTGATGTCCACCACTGAAGTTCCTGCGCGCAAGGGGCGATCGGGGAGGCCGGTCATATAGGCAAGTCCCCCCATCATTTGGGTGACTTCGTCCAACGCCGTGCGATGCTCGTAAGGACCGCTGAGAAACCCTTTTAGTGAGCAGTAGATCAGACGAGGGTTGCGAGCGCTCAGCTCTCCATAACCGAGCCCCAGTCGATCCATTGCCCCGTGGCGGAAATTCTCGATGACCACATCCGCGTCGTCCACCAGGCGCAGGGCGACATCCTTGCCCTCGGTAGATTTAAGGTCCAGCGCCAGACTGCGCTTGTTGCGGTTATACATGGCAAAGTAACCCGCGCCGGAGCCCTGCAGACGCCGGGTGTTGTCACCCTGGCAGGGCTCAACCTTGGTGACGTCCGCGCCCAGGTCGGCGAGGATCCCCCCAGCTGCAGGCCCCATCACCATGTGGGTAAATTCGACCACTTTGATACCGGCTAGCGGCAAGACTTCCTGATGCGCCATGGAGGCTCTCCAGTTTCCAGCGTAGGTTTACGTCGCTGCTGAAGAATATGATATAATAATATAACAATAGATCAAGAGTCTGTCCGGAAATGGCAGGTGGCGTTGCGGTAAGTGTAATTGGGGGGCGACAAGACATTGAGCGATAAGCAAATTGAAATCAGTGAAGTAGGGCCGCGTGACGGCCTTCAGAGTATTGCCAGCATCATGGCGACAGAGGACAAGAAGCGCTGGATTGCAGCTTTGGCTGCAGCGGGTATCCGGGAAATCGAGGTCGGCTCCTTTGTCCCGGCCAAAATTTTGCCGCAACTGGCCGATACTGCCGAGATCGTTCGCTATGCCAGAACGATACCGGGGCTGACTGTGGCGGTGCTGGTGCCCAACCTGCGCGGTGCACAGGATGCATTGGCCGCGGGCGCGCACAAGCTGACCATTCCTCTCTCGGTGAGTGAGACCCATAGCCTGAAGAACCTGCGCAGGACACACCCGCAGGTTCTGGAAGAAGTGCGCGGGATCCGCGCCTTGCTGGAACAAATGCCCGCAGATCAGCGGCCAAGCTTCGAGGGGAGCCTCTCGACATGTTTCGGGTGCACACTCGAGGGCCCGGTCTCTGAAGACGCTGTATTGCGTCTGGGGGAAGCCCTGCTTGCGGCAGGGTGTGATGAAGTGGGACTGTCTGATACCACTGGTTATGCGAACCCGGTACAGGTCCGCAGGCTGATTCGTCGTGTCTGGGAAAATCTGGGACGCGATGCGCTACACGGAGTCCATTTACACAACACTCGTGGCCAGGGATTGGCGAATGTGCTCGCCGCGATAGAAGAGGGGATTACTACCGTAGACTCGTCCATGGGCGGGATTGGTGGTTGTCCTTTTGCTCCCGGGGCGAGTGGCAATATCGTCACCGAGGACCTGGTCTTCCTGCTCGAGGCGATGGGATATCCAACCGGTATAAATTTCCCTCGGCTGATGCAAGCCCGTGAAATCCTTTCCAATGCACTGCCTGAGGAACCGCTTTACGGTTTTATACCCGATGCTGGGCTACCGAAAGGGTTCCAGTACGCGACGAGCGAACGCCGGGCACTGGCCTGAGCGAGAAAACTGTTTCGCAAGGGAGCCTGACAAGGGCTCCCTTTTTTGTATGCGGGTAATAAAAAGGCCGGCAGGATCACTGCCGGCGAAGTATGACAGAGTTGGGATGTGGAATTCAGGCAATACGGGCGTAATGACCGCGGTGGAATATCAATGGTGAGCGATCCTGGGTGTGCATGGTGTCTACGCGGCCGACCATGATGAGGTGATCACCACCCTCATGGCGGGCTGTCAGTGTGCACTGGAGGCGGGCACAGTATTCATGCAGCAGCGGCACCCCATGTTCACTGAAGTGATGATCCAGGCTGGAAAACTTTTCTACACCGCGGCGGGCGAACAGGCTGGAGAGCGCCTCCTGTTCCTGGCTCAGCACATGAATGGCGAAATGTTCGCAGTGGTTGAATGCCTCGAAGCAACCCGTTTTCTTGTCGATACACCAGAGAATCAGGGGTGGTTCAAGAGAAACGGTGTTAAAGCTGCTTACTGTCATCCCCACAGCCTCACCGGTCTCACTGCCGGTGGTGACAATGGTGACTCCGGTTGCGAATTGACCGAACACCTGACGCAATTGCAGGGGTTCGACAGTATGCTGGTGTTCTGCAATATGGGGAATGGCCGGAGCCAGTAGTCCTGCTTCAATCGACATGGTTTGCTCCCAGTTTCAGGTCACCCTGTTCCCAGCGCAGTACGCCGAAGGTGGTATATTTTTCTTTCTGTGACTGCATAAACTGCCAGGCGCAGACCAGGGTGTAGTCCTCATCCACCTGCGTTTCCCGCGACCACAGCTTGAAAGCCTCGCCGTATACATGTCGTACGGAATAGAGATAGCGTCCGTATGACATGCCATTGCCGTACATATCCGGGCCATGGTATTGATGGTGGTTGCCATTGCGGGTACGCATGGCTTTCCAGCTGGCATTCACTACGCCGCTCACTTCGATGGTCTGTTCCGAGTGCAGCAGGTTGAGGGGGTTGTGGTGAATGACAACATCGTTATGGCCCACCAGTTCCTGCTGGTCGTTATACACCTCAAAGCGCCCGGAGAATCTGCCAGCATGTTTTACCGGTAGGTTGAACGGGCGTTTACCATCTGATTTTTCTTTCTCCAGAAATGCATCAACGCGCTTCTGGGTGGTGGAATTGGTTTGGTGGTCATGGGTGACGACGTAGAGCCCATTGAAAACCCCCACCAGCGTATCGGCCTCAAATAGCTGAGACGAGTAGACCTGGATTCCCAGTTCGGGCACCACATGGTTCATGGTCCGCAGGTTGACGTTCCAGCCGGGAGAAAAGTAGTTGGAATCCACCAGCAGGCCATATGGGCGGCCACTGCCGAAAAAGTCAGGGCCGGTATAAATCCGGTCCATGTCGGAGTCGATTACACCAAAGCGGAAGGGCGAGCCAATTTCGAAGCGATCATTCAGTGGACCTGTCGCATCAAAGCGGGTATTCATCCAGTAAGTGGTGCGACCGTTTTCAAACTCGCTGGCGCGGCTGACTTTGTTGTAGCCCACGTGCGTGCCATCGGCTTCGAACAGTGAGGGCAGGCCGTGCCACTCACCTTCGATGGCTTGTTGCCAGTTACTGGGTTTCTTGTCGTTGCTCATATTTCTGCTACCGGTTCTGCGTGACTGCGACGCACCATGGCCGGGTTCGGGCCTGGTTCGGTCACTCTTCGGGTCATCCTAATCTACGTGTGGGGTTGCGCCTTGGCAAAAATCAATTCTGCATGATTGGTGGCGCCTGTTCGCTGAGCTCAGCCGACTGGCTGCAGGCATCACCGACCAGAGCGAAGCCAAGCAACTGCCGGTCGCCGTCAGTAAAACGGGCCGCCACACCTTTGTCGTCATCGCGATCATATTGCCATTGCCCTTCCGTGCCGGGCGGCGGTGCGGATACGGTGACCGGGCACAGTGTTGTTTTGATGCTGACAGGCATATTGTCGTAAGTCACCTGTGTCGGTGTTCCGGTGAGGGTAAGCGCCAGGGCGCGGGCGCCGGCCAGCAGGGGTGCGACATAGCACAGATTGTGGCCGTCGACTTCAGCGCAGTCTCCCAGGGCGTAGATGTGCTCGCTTCCGGTGGCAAGATAGCGATCGGTGACTATCCCCCGGTTTACCGGGATTCCGTTCGTCTGTGCAAGCGTGATCCGTGGACGCACCCCGATAGCGCTGATTACCCGGTCAACCTGAAGTTGTGTGCCGTTGTCCAGAACGGCCTGAATACCGCCGCTACAGTAATCGAGGGAGATGACCGTCGTACCAAGATGGAACTGCACGCCGGCTTCGCTGAGCGATTTCTCGACCAGTCTGGAGGCATTGTCCGGCAGGAGACTGCCCAGTGCGTGTGTCTGGGGGTCTATTACATGCACCTGGAATCCAGACTGAATCAGGTCATTGGCATACTCGCAGCCGATCAGTCCTCCGCCAATCACCAGTACAGACTTGGTCCCGGCGGCGGCCGTGTAAAATCGCTGAAAGTCCTGAAGATCATTGATACGGAAAGCGCATCCCGCAGCATCGCCCCCAACTGCCACTTCCACTGGTTCCGCGCCCAGTGCCAGTACCAGCTTGTCGTAATGCAGGCGCTGGCTCTGTAGGCCGGCCTTGAGGGTCAGGCAACGGCTTGCTGAATCGATGGCCGTGACCTGGGTAAAGGTCAGTATCTGTGCCCGGAGACTCAATGCCATTTCCCGCGCACTGTTACTGACGAGCTGCTCGGGGGTCCGTACCTTGTGAAACGCCATACTAAGCTGGGGTTTGTGGTAACTATCGCCATTGTCGGCAGAGATGATCACCAGCGGGGTGCGCTGGTCGAGCTTGCGCAGTTCTTTTGCCAGGTGGTAGCCGGCCAGGCCGGTACCGACAATCACCACCGGGTCGCGAGTGTGGTCGATGTGCTCGAAAGCGGCTTCCGCTTCGGCAGGAGCTTCAGGGGTGGGGCTGCTTGCAATTTTCTCCTGCTCGCCCGAGCCCGCTGCATCCGCCGCAGCATGGCAAACCCGGATCATCTCGAAATCTTCTTTGCCCACACCGCATTCCGGGCACTGCCAGTCACTGGGAATATCTTCCCAGCGAGTCCCTGGGGCAATGCCGTCTTCGGGTGCACCCTTGGATTCGTCGTACACCCAGCCGCAAACCAGGCACTCCCAGACTCGATACTCCTGCATTCGTAACTTCCCAATCGTTATTGTTTTTGTCGGCCAACAGAGGCCTACCGCCACGGACTATGTCCGCAGCATAAGAAGGTGTTTTTCCTCAGTGGATGATAATTGTCAAGCGATGAAGGAAAAGCTGGCGAAGAGAGGGGGCGGGTAACCTGATGGTTACCCGAGGTGAGCCCAGATAGAGGAACGGAACGGGGTTTCGTGAACAGGCCCGTCGCTGCCACGTGGATCGAGTTCGTGGCGCCGGTCACAGGTCGGGGAGAGGCGCACGCCGCGAGCGGTCAGCGTACGGGTGGCGACCCCATCCCGGTAGAGAACCGTATGCCGCACCCGCTGCCCGGGTGCTGTCAGCATGATGAAGTCGGGCTCCATATACACCTTGCAGGCCGTATTCAGGCGCAGGGCGTTGAAAGTCAGAATGCCTACCCCTCCAGACACACCGATATTTTCATAGGCCCCAGGGCCCAGCGGGTCAAACACCAGCAGATTATCGCGCAACTGGCCGGTAAAGGTTTTGGCGGTTGGTGTGCGGCCGCGAAAGTGGACGTTGGTGAGTTGCAGCCTGTGGCCGTCAAAGTCCAGATAGACCAGGTTGTCAAAAGGGCTGGGGCCAGGCGTTCCACTGCCTGCGGCGGTATCGTCTTCCAGCGGCCGGCCGTCCAGGTGAAACAGCTCCACCTGATCGTGCCAGGTACCGCGCATCAGCATCAGGTTGTAACCCACCGAGCCGATCGGGAAGGTGGGGTAGCTGGTTTCTGCGGGAGTGTTGATGTCGGGCAAACTCTTTGACATATCGTGACGATCTTGAATTAAATATGTTATTGATATAACAATAGCTCAAAATGTTGGCGGCGACCAGAGCTGTTACCGGTGCGTTGAAACAGGGTGCGTGTAAAAAGCGGGGGTGGATCCATGAAGACGGTAGTGATAACAGGCAGTACGCGCGGTATAGGGCGAGGACTTGCGGAAAACTTCCTGGCGAGCGGGTGTCGGGTGATTATCAGTGCCCGGTCCCAAAGCAAGGTTGATGAGGCGGTTCGGGAGCTGCGATCAATTCACGGCGACAATGCGGTGGCAGGGATTGCCTGCGACATCACATCTGAGCAGGACCTCGAGGGCCTGTGGGCATTTGCTAGCAGTGCCGGTCCGGTGGATATCTGGATCAACAACGCCGGCATGAGCATTGTCCGCAAGCCCCTTGCCGAGCAATTCGCCGCAGACCTGCGCCGTATCGTGGATACCAATCTCACCGGCCTGCTTTTGGCCTGCAAGGTCGCGTTGGCCGGCATGCAAAAACAGGGGGCTGGGCAAATCTGGAACATGGAGGGGTTTGGCAGCACCGGCCAGACCAATGCCGGCATGGCCGCCTATGGCGCGACCAAGCGTGCGCTCAATTACCTAACCGCCGCGTTACAGAAGGAAGTGAAAGGGACCGCTGTGCAGGTCAATACGCTGAGCCCCGGGATCGTGGTGACGGACCTGCTGGTGGGCGACTACGATTTTTCATCGCCTGAATGGCAGAAAACCCGAAAAATTCTCAATATCCTCGGCGACACCGTCGAGACGGTCACCCCATATCTGGTGCAGGGAATGCTGAGTGCAAAAAAATCAGGCACCAGGGTGGCATGGCTTACCGGGCGCAAGGCCTTTTGGCGCTTCCTTACGGCCGGCTTCAACAAACGGGATTTATTTTCGAACTATGAATCCCGTACTGCCTGAATGGTCCCTTCAGGCTGTTTGTGTCCCGGGGTCTGTTTGTGGGGCGAAATTGCTGTGCGTTTAGGGCTTTTAAAGTCATAGGCTTTGTCTACAAAAACTCACCAGGGAGAGAGACATGTTCAAAACCAACTTTGCGCGGAATATAGGCCTTCTCGCTTTCATCTTTTGTTTCCACGCGCTCGCTTTTGCCGATGCCCAGTCCGAAGTGGACGCCGCAATGACCTCTTCATCCACGGTCAAAGTGTTCCAGAAGCGCGACTGGACCGGGGTTTCCCTGTTTTTCGGTTTCGAGCCAGCCCAGCCGGTCTCTTCCCGGGGGCTGATTATTTATCCGGGCGGATTTGTGGATCCTCGCGCTTATGCCCCGCTCGCCCGTCACTTTGCCGATCTCGGGTACTATGCCGCTGTGGTAACGCCGCCCTTTAATCTGGGAATCCTCGGCACTCACTACGCTGATTATGTGAAGCACTACTGGAGGGATGAGGTAAACGGCTGGGTGATTGGTGGCCACTCATTGGGTGGTGTCGTTGCGGCTGACTATGTCAACGTCAACCGCGCTTCCTGGGATCGGGTCGATGCACTCTTCCTTCTGGCAGCCTATTCCAATGACCTGACGTACCTGACGACGCTTGATATTCCTGTGGTCTCCATCTGGGGAGGTGTCGATGGTTTAACCACCGAGCAGGATATTGAGGACAGCAAGGCGCGACTACCGTCCCATACAAAATACGTCCGTATCGAGGGTGGTAACCACACTCAGTTTTACTACACGGACACCCTGCAGGATGGTGACAACCCGGCACAGATTTCCCGGGATCAGCAACAGGCTATTGTTGAGCAGGAAATCGGGGTGCTGCTCAACTGAGATCACTGCCATATCGGCGCCTTGCGGACTCTGATCGGGTCGCAGGGCGCTTATTTTTTATGAGGCAAGCACATGCTCAGCCCTATTTTTGCCGCGCTGGCACTTTGTCATCTCGGACTGTTCCTGTGGAGCCTGCGGCTGCCGCCGTCCGGCTTTCCTCTCCTGTTCTTGCGTTGCCTGGTACTGGCATTGGCTTTTGACAACCTGGTGGTTGCTCTGGGTCCATCACTGCACACATCCGCGATCTATTGGCCAATGAGCACACTGCGTTTCTGGGTGCATGCCATGTTATTACCTTTTTTACTGGTCTTTGTTGCCAGTGTTCTGGGTCTTTATATTAGGCGTGCGCAGACGCGCTCGTGGTTATTCGGCACGGCATGGATTCTTGCGTTGCTCGCTGTGGTCTACGGTTACCTCTATGACCTGGCTACCCTGGAGCTGGTAGCGGCAGATTACTACCCCCGCCTTGTGGCTGCGGACAGCCAGCCTCCTATTGCCACTATCCTGGTCAACCTGGTTGTGGTGGTTGCCGGCGGTTGGTTGTGGCGCAGGGCAAACTGGCCCTGGCTTTTTGCTGGTGCCTTGCAGATATTTTTAGTCAATGGCGCTACTGCCGGCCGCGACTGGAGCTTCATTGCGGGTAATACAGCGGAGCTTCTCTTTGTGATCAGCCTCTTCGCTACCCTTAGAGCTGCCATCCAGGCGAGGAATGCCGCACTGGCCGGGGAGCGGGCTGCTTTTCAATTGTCCTAAGGTCCGGTGACTGTAAGCAGGGCAGTTCTGGATTCAATTTAGGCTACAAAAAAAGCCCGCTTCAGCGGGCTTTTTTTATTTTGCTGAGCAGGTCTCTCTTACGCCGCTACGTCACCAACCAACTGGCTCTGCGAACTGGTTCGTGTTGTACGTCTTTCAAGGACGATGGCCCAAATCAGCACTAACAGCGCGACTCCACTGAAGAATACAAACGGTCCGGAGGCCCGCCATGCATCGAATAGATATCCCCCGATCACACTGGCCACCAGAATGCCGACCGCACCGGACAGGGTGAAGAAGCCGATGACGGCACCGCGATGAGATGGCGGAGCTTGCTGGGCGACCAGTACACCGCTGGTGATGATACAGCCGATCTCACCGAGACCAATCAGCGCTGCGCAAATGATCATCCCGGTAGCGAACGGGTCATGAATAAAAAACGTCGAACCGTAGCCGACCGCTGAGACGAGCAGGGCGATGCTGAGGGCGCGCACACGGGTGATTTTGTCAGCCAGGATGCCAAACAGCGGTGCGGCTAGCAGTGCGCAACCCTGCGCGATACCGACGATCATGCCGGCCCGCGCCAGTGCGTCCGCACGGCTCATCCCCATTTCCGTGGTGCCGTAATTGGTTACCCAGAGGGTAAAGAAGGTCCCCACAATCATCAGGTTGCCGCGTGCCACAAAGGAGGCTCCATAGGCCAGCGCTATGAGGGGGTCCCGCGCTGCGTGAAGGCCATTTCTAGTGATGCTCAGCAGGCTTTCGCTGTGTTCCCCTTTTGTACGCGCACCGGGCTTCAGCCCAATCAGCATCAGAACGCCGGTGATGAAGGAGATGGCGGCGACGAGACTGTAGGTCTGGATGCCGGCTTCGTGGGCTGTGGCGCCGCCCTTTTGCAGGATGGCTGGAAGTTGCAGTAGCAGGAAAACACAGATCATGGCGCCGATGCCGTTCATCACGCCCTGCAGCCCGGTGGCACGCCCGCGGCTCTCATCCTGCACATAGTCGGCAATCAGCGCCACGATGGTGGTGGTAACCGCCGCGAGGCCAACAGCATAGGCAAGACGCACCATCAGTAATTCCGTGATGTCCCGGGCATGGGGGTAGAGCGCGATCCCGGCAGACATCACCAGGAAGCCGAAGCCGGTAATAGGGCGGCGGCCAAAACGATCCGAGAGTGGGCCAAATATGGCCACGGCGATGATGATGGCGATTTCCGCCCAGAAGTTCAGCAGTCCGCTGACCATCCCATGCCGCTCCGGGGCGATGCCGAGAAATTCTGTAAGCAGGAAGGGTTGGCTCTGAGGAATGAAGGAGGCGAACATGATGGTCGCCAGACAGGCGAAATAGAAGGTCAGAACGTTGGTGCCGGATACGTCATCCGCAAGACGCAGGCCGAGAATCCGGCGTGCCTGTTGATTGGCCATAGTGACGCCTCTCTGATGGGGTATAAAGGTGGCTGACTTGTACTGTCGGGGTCCTATTTCCCCTTACGCCCCAGCATCATATTTGGATTATTGTTAAAAAGATATAATGATAGTAGTTTATAACAAATCGTAGTGGCCCAGTCGTAACTGTGGCTTTCACTGGCTTTCCCCCGACCGGCGGGGACCTTGCTGTCCGGGAGGCAGATCACCCATGAACAATAAAACCATCCGAGTGGCGGCGGCACAATTCCATGTGGGCACCGACGTGGAGGAAAATCTGGGCACGGTGTTGCGCATGCTGGACCAGGCCGCCGAGGTGCGGCCTGATCTGGTGGTGCTGCCGGAGTTCTGTAATCACCTGTCCTGGTACGACAGCCAGGAGCACTGCGCCGAGGTATCAGTCACCCTCGATGGCGCCTTCCTGCAGGCAGTAGCAGAGAAAGCACGTGCGCTGGGAATCCATGTTGTCGTCAATTGCACGGTGCGTCGAGATGACGGCACCATCACCGGCTCAAGCTTGATGTACTCGCCCGAGGGGCAGCTGATTGCCGACAACACCAAGCAGATCTATATCGGTCACGAAAATGACTTTCTCGAGTCGGCGCGAGAGCCGGGGCCGGTAGTGGACACACCTCTGGGCCGCATCGGGCTCTATGCCTGTATGGACGGTGTGATCAACGAGCCGCCGCGCACTTTGGCACTTCGTGGCGCCGAGCTGCTATGCAACAGTCTCAACTCTTTTGCTGGCGATGAAGGATCGCTTCATGTGCCGGTGCGTGCGCCTGAAAATCATGTGTTTATTGTTGCCGCCAATAAGGTCGGGCCCCTGGTGCCGGAAGCCCTGCTGGTACCTGTGAGTGAAGCCACTGGCATACCGCAGAAATTCCTCTGTGGGGCGGGCGAGAGCCAGGTCGTTGCACCGGATGGCACTGTGCTGGCCTGCGCGTCTACCGATCGAGAGGAGGTAGTCTACGCCGACATCCAGCCAGGGCTGGCGAACGACAAGCGCCGCGGCGATGGTACCGATATCTTTGCCAGTCGCCGCCCGGAACTTTACCAGCCAATAGCCGCAGATCCGGCGACACAGTCATATCCGCAATGGTGTGGTGCTGAAAGTGTGGCTGCCACTGTTGTCGATCCGTTGACGCACGGTCGGGATGGGTTGCGCGCTGCGGTTTCTCTGGTGCGGGAAGCAGTAGTCGCTGGCGCCCAGCTGGTAGCCGTGCCGCCGCTTCTCAGTGCAGAAGCCATTGCTGCGGATCTGCCCGCAGCACTCGACTTCTCGGGTGAGATAGTGGAGTCACTGCGTCAGTGTTGTGCCGGCGATGGAGTCGTTACCACGGCGCTGCCAATGCGCTGCGATGACGGGCAGCTCCGCTATTGCGCGGTGGTGGTGGGGGAGACCGGTGTCTTGTTCTGCCAGGGACAGGTGCACCCCAGTGAGCGCTTTGCCTGGTCGATACCGGCAGTGGGGTTCGAGTCCCTGGAATTGCCCTTCGGCCGTATCGCGGCGATCACGTCGGATGACAGTATCTATCCGGAAACTTTCCGTTTGCTGGCGCTGGCTGGTGTGGATACCGCGGTGGTACCTCTGGAGCCGCAGGAGGCCTGGGAGCTGCGAACCGGGCTTCTGGAGCGCTCGGCGGAAAACCGCATTAACCTGCTGGCAGCCGCTATCAGTTCGCCACTGGGGCAGGGTTTTGCGACCGCCCTGCAGCGGGATTTCACCGTAATGACACCATGGAAAGAGCGCCCCTTCGACGGCCTCCTCAGTCAGCCCGAGCTTTATCGACTGGTGGCAGGCACACAATCGCTCGCCGTCACCATTCACCCGGCGGCTGCCGGAAATAAGGAAGTCTCCCGAAACACCGACCTGGTTGCCAGTCGCCCCTGGAAGTTGTGTGGCGCAATTACCAGCCAATAAGTGCGGGGTAAAATGCGCGGTGCCTTATTGAGAATTATCAATGTGGCACCGCGGTGACTTGCCCACAATCCTTAACCAACAACATCGAAAAGAAGCCCGGAGTCACCTATGAGCGCAGCTTCACTTCCTGAGGCCCTGGCACAGAAAACCCGCGACCGAATCATTGCAACTCTCGGGCTCACGGAAATCCCCGGTGACGATGGCGGTCCGTACATGACGCTCGAAAGTCATGTGCCGATGGCGCAGGGGAAAGTTGGTGAAGTTCGTGTCTTTTCCGGTGGGGCACTGCAGCAGCTGGTCACCTGTGCGATCGTGGTGCCGCAGATTGGCCTCGATTCCCATATGTTATTTGCGTTCACTCCTGACGAGAGCGCAGTGCCACACTTCACGTTGGATTCGGTTGGTGCCGGCGGCCACTGCGCATTCCACCTCGATCTGGTTCCCCGTCTCGACCTCGGGGCCAACCTGGCCTACATGGATGAGGTCTATACGCCCCTGACAGACGCCTGCAAAGCTGGACGTGCAATGGAAGGATTAAGCGAGGCACAACTGGATATTCGCCAGTTGGCGGTGATGTCGCCATGGATGCTTGTACATCGCACCACCATGGATGCGTTCAAGGCACTCGATGGGACTGTCAACGCATACCTGGAACACTGGTTTTCCGTGCTGGAAAAAGGGGTAAGTGACAAGGCACTTGAGGCGGTCGACAGTGCTGCGCTGGCAGAGCGAGATCGCCGCAATCGCGAGATTATTTTTGACCCGGATGTCGACAAGGTCTGGAATCAGATCGGTGGGCTGATTGGTAGCGAGAGTAGTGAAGCACTGCGTGCCCTGCTGAAAAACAATACCTAAGAAATTTCTGGCTTTGCCAGATTGATTAAACAGGATGAAAACGGGTAGGGAATAAAAATGAAGCTCACCGGTGAAATACTGCTCGAGGATATGAACCAGGCCGAGCGCGCCCGCGCGGAAGTTGTGGAGTCGGTTCTGCCGGCGGTGCGGGAAGCTGCGCGCGAGGTGGATGCCAGCGCCCAGTTTCATATGCCCCATGTGCGCCAGTTCAGTGAGGCCGGCTTGCTCGGGCTGATCATACCCACGGAATACGGTGGTCTCGGTGGTGGTCTCAGAGATCTGGCGGCGGCCTGCTTCGCTTTGGGCTCCGCCTGTCCCTCGACCTCGCTCGCGTTCTTTTTCCATTGCAGTGCCGCCTCGCGCGGGTTGCTGGCGATGGAGGCGCTTGAGGCAGGACTCTTTTCTGAGGAGGAGGCCCGGCAAGTGCGGCAATTTGCCGAGCGGGTGCTTTACGGCATGGGACGTGATGGTTTCTGGTTCGCGAACTTTGCCAGTGAATCGGTGAAATCGGAAAAAGCCGCCGTCACCATCAGTACCGAGGCTCGCAAGGTCGATGGCGGTTACCTTCTGAATGGCGTCAAGTCGTTCGGCACTGGCACAGGGGTTGCGGACAAGTATTTGGTGACCGCCAGCCTCGATGGATATGACACTGCGGAAGGGCTATGCACCTTCTTCGTCGATCGCGATGGCGATGGCGTGCGCCCGCGGGCACCGTGGGATGCCATCGGTATGCGCGGTACCAGCTCCGGTGGCATCGTGCTGGAGAATTACTTTGTTCCGGACGAAATGTCCCTCGCGATCCCTGGCGCGTTCACCCGTTGCATGCAGATGAGCCGAGGCAGCTTTGTCGGCAATCAGATGGCTGCAGTATGTGGCTACGCCGGTGCCGCACACACTGCCTACCAGAATGTCCTGAAACACCTCACAGAGAAAAAGTTTGCGGACACCGGGAAACCCATTGGCACAGCTCCTTATCAGCAGGAGCTCATCGGCAAGATGATGGTCGACTTGCAGACGTCGATTTTGTGGCTGCGGAGGCAGCTGCAGCTGGAAACCAGTGAGCCTCCGATTGCCTCCAAGCACGAAGTGGTCAAACAGTGGCGGTTGTGCAAGGGCGTTGTGGCCGAGTGTGGTTTCAGTATTGCCGCCAATGCCCTCAAGGCCAGCGGCACCTCAGGCACCATGGGTGATCCGGCGCGCTATCTGCGTGAGCTGACCATGGGCATCGTTCAGGCCTTCCCGGCCGAGCGCGGTCGGTTAATGGCTGCGCAGATGGAGGTTGAGGGCGCCGAGCAGAGCCTGTTCGGTGTCGGGGAAAAGGCAGCGGAACAACAGACCTGAGTGAGACTGGAATGCAGAACCGCAATATGCTCATCGGTGGAGAGGCTGTGCCCGCAGCCAGTGGGAGCTACTTCGAAGTAACGGCTCCGGCCACCGGTAGTCTTCTGGCGCAAGTCCCCCGCGCTGGCGCCACAGACGTTGATCATGCGGTGCGGGCAGCTTCCATTGGCTTCGACGCCTGGTACCGTTTGCGTCCCGCCGAGCGTGAAGCTGTGCTGTTACGCGCTGCGGAGCTTGTGGCTAACGAGGGACAGACGCGCTTTCTGGATACGCTGATTGACGAGAGCGGCTCCACAATCACCAAGGCACGGGGAGAAATTGCTTACACCGTAGACCTGCTGCGCACCGCCGCCGGCGAAGCGCGACGGCTATATGGTGAGACATTCCCGAACGACGATCCCCACCGTATGTCCATGGTCATCCGTGAACCACTGGGTGTGGTGGGCGTGGTATCACCCTATAACGCGCCTCTGTCCTTGCTGACCAAGATGTGTGCTTTCCCGTTGGCCGCGGGCAACAGCCTGGTGATCAAGCCGTCAGAGGAAACTCCCCTGACGGCACTGGCTTTCGGCCGCCTGTTGCTGGACGCGGGCGTCCCGTCAGAGGCGATCAATGTAGTGACGGGGTATGGCTCCGAATGTGGTGCGGAATTGATCAATCACCCCGCTGTACGCTGCATTGCACTGACCGGCTCTACCAATACCGGAATCGCAGTAGGGCAGGCTGGTCTGAGCAGGATGCGGCGCATGCAGTTGGAGCTCGGCGGCAAGAGTGCACTGCTGGTCCTGAAGGATGCAGATCCCAAGCAGGCTGCCAAAATCGCAGCGCAGGGAATATTCACCCACAGCGGGCAAATCTGTATGGCCAATTCCCGCATCGTGGTAGAGCGGGATATTTATCCATCGTTTATCGATGCGCTCAAGGCAGAGGCTGAGGGCCTTTATCTTGGAGATCTGCGGGATGAGCGAACCGTATATGGCCCCCTGATCAACAGCCGCGCAGTAGAGAAAGTGCTCGAGCATGTTCGCGAGGCTGTCGCGGCCGGTGCGGAAATTCTGACTGGGGGTGAAGTCCTGAACGGATTGGTCGTCAAGCCGACCATTTTGCTGGATCCGCCTCGCGATAGCCTCGCCTGGCGAGAGGAGAGTTTTGGTCCGGTCGCCAGCGTGGTCGCTGTAGATGACCTCGAAGAGGCAATCGCTGTTGCCAACGACAGTGATTACGGACTATCAGCGGCAGTCATGACCAATAATATCCAGTGGGGTCTGCATGCCGCACGCAGGATCGCCTCCGGCGCGGTGCATATCGGTATGCATACCTTCCAGAGCAATGCGCTGGCCCCCATTGGTGGCGTAGGGCTCTCGGGAATGGGGCGCAGCGGAGGGCATTACAGCACTGAGGAATTCACTGAGGTGAAATGGATCAGTGTCGATGTGGGGAGCTTGCCACGTTGACGGACGGTAAGCCGGGAGTTATCCGCAAGGGTTACCTGACCCACGACAGCGGTCAACTGCATTACCGCTGTTGTGGAGACGAGAGCCTGCCGTTGCTGATCTTGTTACATCAGACCCCCAGTTCCTCCGCCATGTATCTGCGCCTGATGCCATTACTGGCGCCACACTTTTTTGTGTTGGCGGTGGACACACCTGGATTTGGCAACAGTGATCCGCTACCAGCGGATGTCTCTATTGCCACCTTCGCCGAGGTTATTTTCAAGGCGGTAAGCCGAACGTTCGATCGCCCTGTGCTGGTGTTTGGTCATCACACCGGAGCTGCTATCGCAGTCCAGTTGGCGTTTGACCAACCGGAGTTTGTGCGTGCCCTGGCGCTGAGCGGCCCTACGCTGCTGACTGAGGCCCAAAAGGAGGCTCTGCCATCCGCTGCGCAGGCAGTAAGCCTCGATGAGAAAGGGTCACACTGGCAGGAGATGTGGCAGCGCTTGAGAGCCAAAGATCCGGAGGCGGACCTGGCGCTGACCCTGCGAGAGACACTGCTGGCATTTACCTGCGGTGACTATTACGAGGCCTCCTACCGGGCGGTGGCGGAGCAGGATGTTGCCCGGCAGATGGCGACCATCCAGTGTCCGACGTTGGTATTTGCCGGCGGTCGGGATTTATTGCGATCGGCTGTGGTTCCCTCTGTGCGCTTGCTCCCGCAGGGCCGGGAGGCGGCGTTGCCGGAAGAGGCGGGAACCTACGTATGCGATCGTCAGCCCGATGCGGTAGCCGATCTTCTGCGGCAATTTTTTCTCGAAATTGTCGAGGCTGGCTGATCAGTCGATCTGGACATTGTCCGAACTCTCAAAAGGGGGATTAATCCGTGGATCTGCAGAGGAACAGCCTGGGACTCGGCAATCGGCCCGCGTTGCTACTGGTGGATATGATCGTTGGCTTTACCAGCAGCCGCTGCCCACTCGGTACCGACTGCCCCGATGTTGTGAAAGCCAATCGCGTGTTACTCGATCGCTTTCGTTCTCTGGCCCTGCCAGTGGTGTTTACCACAGTGGTGTATCACCACGAAAGTGAAGCCCCGGTGTTCCGCAACCGCATCAAGCACCTGAACCTGCTCACGCCAGACTCTGAATGGGTACAGGTGGACCCGCGGTTATCGCCGCGACAGGGCGAACCAGTGATCGGCAAACAGTGGGCGAGCAGTTTTCATCGGACGAACCTGGATGACTGGCTGAAAGAGCAGGGTGTGGATTCGCTCGTCGTCACCGGACTGACGACCAGTGGCTGTGTTCGGGCAACTGTGGTCGACGGCCTGCAGTACGACTATCCGGTAGTTGTACCTCGGGAAGCTGTGGGTGATCGCAACCCTGAGGCGCACAAGGCCAACTTGTTCGATATGCATGCGAAGTATGCCGATGTTATGTCGTTGACAGAAACAATGGACCTTTTGCCCTCATGCCAGACGGCATGATCAGGGCCATGTCTGGCTGTTGAGCCCGGTGCTAGAAAACAAACAATAAAGATTGGCGAGTGGTTATGTCTATTGAGCATCCCGTAATTATTGCCGGTGCAGGCCCCAGCGGCTGTGTGTTGGCATTGTCCCTGGCAAAGCAGGGAATTCCTGTGCGACTGCTAGAAAAATGTGACAGTCTCCCTATTGATCTGCGTGCGTCCACTTTTCATCCGCCGTCGCTGGAAATGATCGCAAACCTGGATGAGGGCGTTATTGCAAGAATGCTCGAGCGGGGCCTGCGGGCGGATCGCTATCAATACCGTGACCGCGGCACAGGGGAAGTGGCTACCTTCGACATGTCGTTGATCGCGGACCAAACACGTTTTCCTTTCCGTTTGCAGCTGGAGCAGTACGAGCTCACCCACTTTATCTGTGAAGCCCTGAGTAAATACGATTGTGCGGAGGTGCGCTTCGGTTGCGAGCTGCTCTCCTATGAGCAGGGCGAGACTGGCGTTACCGCGATTGTTGGGAGCGATTCCGGCACGGAGCGCCTGCAGGGATCTTATCTTGTTGGCGCCGAAGGTGCCCGTAGCGTGGTGCGAAAACAATCCGATATCGGCTACATGGGTTTCACCTACGATGAGAAATTCCTGGTGGTCAGCACCAGCTTTCCCTTCGAAGAAGTATTCGAAGACTTCTCCTATGTGAATTATGTGTCAGACCCCGAAGAGTGGTGCGTGATCCTGCGTACCGACAAACTCTGGCGGGTTCTGGTTCCTGTATTCCCCACCAGTGAGGAAGAGGAAGCTTTTTACCTGTCAGACGAATTCGTGCAGTCGCGGTTGAAGCGTCTTTATCCACGTGACACCGACTACGACATCCATCACCGCAGTATTTATGCCGTCAACCAGCGTGTCGCAGAGACCTATTACCGCGGACGGGTACTGTTGGTAGGGGATGCCTGCCACATCAACAACCCCCTGGGGGGCATGGGAATGAATGGTGGTCTGCATGATGCCTTCAATCTCGCGGAAAAATTACAGCGAGTGCTTCTTGCAGGCGCAGATCCAGAGGCCTCATTTTCCCTCTACGATCGCCAGCGTCGTGAACTTGCTGTGCAATTTGTCCAACGCCACACAATAGAGAACAAGAAGCTGATGGAGGCGCGCGATCCGGATGTGCAGCGCAAGCGGCAGCAGATGTTGATGGAAACTGCAGCGGATCCAGAGCTGGCAAGAGCCTTCCTGCTCGAGAGGTCGATGATCAACTGTGTGCGCGAGAGCCTGACTGTGCCGTAGCTACTGATAGCTTCTGGTTGAAAATGGAATTAATAGTTGCGCGGTCATGCTGCCGTGCCCGGAGAGACACCAATGACTTTTCCTACTGAGATCGACCTTTCCAAAACCCGTGAACGTTCACAGGTTACCAATGGTCACCGAGACAACTATATCGGGCACCGTGCAAAGATCGGTGTCGTGATCCCCTCGACCAATACCTCGGTGGAATATGACTGCCAGCGCATACTACCGCGAGGCGTTACCTGGCACACCACTCGCTTCATGATCGATCACCCGGATCTCAGCGATGATGCAAATTTCATGCGATTCCTGGAGAGACTGCGTGAAACTATCGGC
Organism: Microbulbifer aggregans; assembly: GCF_001750105.1. Taxonomy (NCBI): domain Bacteria; kingdom Pseudomonadati; phylum Pseudomonadota; class Gammaproteobacteria; order Cellvibrionales; family Microbulbiferaceae; genus Microbulbifer; species Microbulbifer aggregans. The sequence goes on along the minus strand of NZ_CP014143.1, from coordinate 3,322,764 downwards.
GGTTCGATCGAGAGTCTGATGACCTGCAAACCCGACCACGTGATGATGGGCATGTCAGCCGAGACCTTCTGGGGTGGAATCCAGGGTAACGACGGTTTTGTGGATCGGATCCAGCAGATGGTGGGGGAAGATACCGGCCTGACTACCGGTGCCAATGCGGTGATCGCTGCCCTCGAGGCGCTGGGAGTACCGGAAGGCTCTGGTAAGACACTCTCGATTCTCACCCCATATCAGCCGGTGGGGGACAAAAATGTGCGTCTCTTCTTTGAGGACGCCGGTTACAACATCAAGCATCTGGTGGGCCTGCGGTGTGCAAATGCCCACGATGCGATCGCACTCGTACCTGAGCCACAAGTGCTTGATATCGTACGCGAAATCGATGGAGACGATGTGGATGCGATCGTCCAGGTGGGCACCAATCTCTCGACTCTGGGCGTTTTTCCGGCCATGGAAAAAATGCTGCAGAAGCCTGTGCTGCCCATCAATGTGGCAACCTGTTGGCATGCGCTGCGCAGCTGTGGTGTTCGCGATCAATTTGACAATATGGGCTGGCTGCTGGAAGAGCACTGAGCAATTCACTGATCGCCCGGAGGCGAAGCGACCATGTATATTGCCGTGTTTATCGTCCTGCTGGATATGATTGGTTTTGCGATCATGCTGCCTATCCTCGCCTACTATGCGCTGCAGCTGGGGGCGACCCCGGGTATGGCGACTTTCTGCATGGCGTTGTATGTCGTCGGTATGTTTTTTGCGACCCCGATTTGGGGAAAGCTGAGTGATCGCTTTGGACGCAAGCCAATCCTGGTGCTGAGCCTGGCGGGGGCCATCTGCGGATATGTTCTGCTCGGTTTTGCTACCGAGGTATGGATGGTGGCGCTATCGCGCCTGTTCAGCGGGCTCATGGCCGGGAATCTCTCGGTGGCCCAGGCCTATGTGGCTGATGTCACCACCAATCAGGATCGTGCCAAGGCGATGGGCATGCTGGGTGCGGCTTTCGGTATCAGCTTTATCCTCGGGCCGGCTCTGGGCGGGTATCTCGCAGGTGACAGTTTTGCCGATGCCAACCTGCAGTTGCCGGCGATGGTGTCTGCGGGGCTGACTTTATCTGCTCTGATGGTGGTGGTTTTCTTTCTCAAGGAAAGTCTGCCGGATACGGCGAAATCAGGAGGGGCCTCACCGTCAGCGAGGCAGATGCTGACCTGGATCGCCGGCCGCCAGACGCTGTGTCTGTTGTTGGCGGCTGTGGCGGTCTACAACCTGGCTGCAGGATTTGTCGAGTCAGTGTTTCCGATCTGGGCGGACGCCACCAATATCGCCCATGGTCCCAAAGATCTGGTTCCGGTGCTGCTTGCCGCAGGGATTGCCATGGTGATTGTACAGGGCGGCTTGATTGGGCCACTTTCGAGAAGGTTTGGGGAACGGCGGCTGATGCGGGCCGGTGCAGTGATATTCGGTATCTCGGCCCTGCTGGTTTCGGTCGCCGGTTCTGCAGCCAGTGTGCCAGCGGTAGCCGGGGCTCTGATGGGCCAGGCAATTGGTGCCGCGCTGGTGCTGACATCCATGCAATCGCTGACTTCCAAGGAAGCAGAAGCCCATAGTCGCGGGGCCGTAATGGGAATCTATAACGCGCTCGGTACCCTGGGCAGGGCACTGGGTACCGGCCTGACGGGGTCCGTCTTTGCCGGTGTCGGCGTTCACGCTCCCTACTATGTTGGTGCCGGGTTGATGGCCCTCTTGCTGTTACTGGCACTCACCCTCCGTACGCCACAGCTCGTGGACCCGGTTGCCGCAGAAGTCGCCACCGGGAATTCTTGATAATTGTCATCCCGGCCATCGAGGGTGGCCGGTATAACTTCCTGAGTATTTCCGGGAGTTGCTATGGACAATTATCAGATCGCTCGACGCGCCCAGATCGGCGTCATCATTCCTTCCACCAACACCGGGGTCGAATACGACCTGCAGCAGATCAGGTTGGACGGTGTTACCTGGCACCCATCCCGATTCTGGATCGAGCTGCGCAACTGGTCCGATGAGGTTTCCCGCACCGGCGATGACGAAAATACGGTGTTTGAGCGTTTCCTTGACATCATGCGCGGGGAAATCCCGGTATCGATTCGCAATATCCTGTCCGCCAAGGTGTCCCACATCATGTTGGGGATGTCTGCCGAGACTTTCTGGGGCGGGCTGGAGGGCAATATCGCCTTCGAGCGGGAAATCCGTGACCAGATCGGGGAGCTTGGACTCACCACCGGTGCCGGGGCCACCAAAGACGCACTCAATTGTTTTGGAGCCAAGCGGATTTCGGTGATTACTCCCTATCCGCCGGTCGGTGATGACAACGTAAGGCGCTTCTTCTCCGATATCGGCTTTGAAGTGGTCAAGGTCAAGGGCATGAACAGGCCATCAGCCACGGCCATTGCCGAAACTTCCATTCAGGAGGTCATGCAGGCCATTCGGGAGGTCGATGGGGATGATGTCGATGCAATCATCCAGTGCGGCACCAACCTGTCAACGATGGATGTATTCCCGATACTGGAGCACTGGCTTCAGAAACCCTTGATCCCAATTAACGTTGCGACTGTATGGCACGCGCTGCGTGCCTGTGGCATCGAGGATCGGATTACGGGGAAGGGGCGCTTACTCGAAGAATTTTGATCAGTCTTCCCCTGGCTACTTATCCAGGTAAACTCAGGGTGTGCGGCAGTGTGTACGCCGGAGATGAAAGTTGGATTTCCTGACCAGAAAAAAGTTTTGAAAAGATATAAAAGTATAACATAATAACAATAGGTTTCGTCGGCAGGCGATTCCAAAGTGTGGCCGATATACAGCAGTAGGTTTATTTGCCAACGCAGAGCTGTAACTAAACAAGAATAATGGAGGGGCCATGTTTAACAGGAACCAACTCTCTCTCGCTATTGCCACCTGCATCGCGGTGCAGGGTGCAATGGCGCAAACAGAACATACTCGGGAAGTAAAAGCCGCACGCGGGGACGACTTTGCCATTGAGGAAGTGGTGGTAACCGCGCGGAAGCGGGAAGAATCTTTGCAAACGGTACCGGTAGCAGTGGACGTGCTCACCGGAGCGCAGATGCAGGAAAAAGGCATTTCTGCGCTGGAGGGGGTTGCCCGTTATACGGCTGGACTGGATTTCGAAACCGGACTGCTGCCCAACGACACCCGAATTTCCCTGCGCGGGCTGTCCAATTCCCGTGGTCGATCCAATGTGGCGTTGCTGGTGGATGGTGTGGATGTTTCCTCTGAATCCATGACCACTGGCGGCAGTGGCAATGGGCCCAACCTGGACCTGTTCGATCTGGAGCGGGTGGAGGTCGTCAAGGGGCCGCAAAGCGCGGTGTACGGCCGCTCTGCATTCTCCGGCGCAGTCAATTACATCACCAAGCGCCCGGGCGAGGCGCCGGAAGCCCGTTTTGCGGTGGATGCCACCGAGCACGGCTATGGCAAGATGCAGGCGAGCGGTAATCTGCCCATCGTGCCCGGTGTTCTGGCTGCGTCACTCAATGTGGCAAAAACCGAATTCGATGGCTACTACGACAACCCCAATACGGGGGGTAACCTCGGCACCGTAGAGTCTGATGGCATTGCCGCAGCGGTGAACTGGACCCCGGATGAGAAGTTCTCCACCTACTGGCGAGCAGAATACAGTGAGGCCAAGTATTCCCAGCGCCCCATCGTGCAGCGCCAGTCAGTCGTGCATACCGGTTCCTCTCCGTTTGATTTTGCGCTCCTTGGTTCCGTTGGCCCTTACGCGGAAATACGGCCGATTGCCGGCACCGGCACCACCGACGCCGACTGTGCCATGTCTTCCCCTTATGCCCATCTCGTTGGGGGCCCGGCTGCATGTGGCACGGTCATCGTGGGTGAACTGAGCAGTGCCTCAGAAAGCGAAATTGACTTGTCTCCCGATCCACTGACCGGTCGCGACTTTGCCGGTACCTCTGTACGCGGTGCGCGCTCCTCGCTGGAGCTGAAGCTGGAGATGGACAATTATGAGTTCCTGTCCCTCACCGGGGTCAACTACAACGATTCCCGCACACAGTCTGACTTTGACCGCACGAACTTTACGCTCCAGTCTCTGGGTCCCGGATCCGGCATGTTCATTCCGCCGGGCTTCCCCGGTGAGTACACCCAGTACGGGGTAAATGCGAATAGTGACACCACTTTCGAATCCGCGCAGTTCAGTCAGGAATTCCGGCTGACAGGTAGCGCAGGTAAACTCGACTGGCAAACCAGCGCGCTCTACTGGTCCGAAACCATGGATACGGTGATGAACCAGCAGTGGTGGCTGCGTGAGGGCGTGGACAAGACATTCTGGGATGCTTACCTGGATCAGTGGATGGGCGGCTTTGGACTGGTGGATCATCGCACGTCACCGGTGCCGCTTCCGATTCCCATGAAGCGCGATACCGATCACGTGTCTGTGGCTTTCTCGCTGAACTACAACCTCGCCGAGGACTGGCGTGTGACTGCGGAAGGCCGCTATCTCGAGGAAGATATCGACTACCGCAGTGTGCCGCTGAGCACACAGTTCAATGGCTTGATGGGCATTCCGGTTCTGGATCCGGTGACCTTCATGCCGGCCGATCCCGGTGAGCAGACCTATTCCCGCACTGACCGCGCGTTTGTTCCACGGGTGAGTTTGGACTGGCAGGCACTGGATAACCTGATGCTTTACACCTCCTACTCGGAAGGGTTCAAGCCCGGCGGAATGTCCACGGCAGACGGTGACGGCATTATCACCACCGGGGAGTACAAGCCCGAAGAGCTGTCCGTCTATGAGGCGGGTTTCAAGAGCAATGTGCTGGATAACCGACTGCAGGTCAATGGCGCCATTTACCTGTATGACTATACCAACCAGCAGATTTCTCACTTCGTATTCGACCCAAATACCGGCACCCAGAATGCTGTCGTAACCAATGCGGGTAAAAGTGAATTGCAGGGCCTCGAGCTGAGTGCCATTTATCGCCCGACGGTGAACTGGACCTTCCTCGCCAGCTATGTGCTGAGCGACACGGAAGTGAAAGATTACACCATTGCCGATGTGGGAAGGCCGGGTACGCTGGACAAACTGTGGACCGGCACCGCCGAAGGCGACTACTCCGGCATGCAGTTTCTGAATTCCGCCAAACACGCATCCATGTTGTCCATGCGGTATGACGGCGAGTTTGCCAATGGTGTCGGGTATTTCACCGAGCTGTTGGGTAACTATGAGTCCAAGCGCTATCTCGACCGTGGCAACAATGCCTGGTTACCGGAATACTGGCTGGTAGATTTCCAGGGTGGCCTTAGCTTCGATAGTCTCGATCTCGTGCTCTATGTCAATAATCTTCTGGATGACGACAAGGTTAAAGTCGGACTCAATAATGTGGATTACGGACATCTTCCGGGGGCAGCCTTTACGCCCCAGGGGATAGAGTTGCTATTGCCGGAACCGCGAACCACGGGTCTGCGTCTCAGCTACAACTTCTGATTCCGGGAAGTCCGCCCGCGACCTTGTGTCGCGGGCGGGTTGCCGGTAAAAGAGGTTGCCAAGAAAGAATAATAAATGCAGTGATAACAAGAGGTAACTGCAATGACCACCGCCGTACTTCAATCTAACTCCGCAACCAAATCCCGCTATCTCAGTGCGCCCTATCTGGGCCTACTCGCTCTCGCCTGGGTGGTACTGGAAAAGATGGTTGCGCATATCTACCTCGTGACACTGATCTATGCCGGCATTCCTTCGGTTATCGCCTACTCGGTTGCCTTTGTTATCGGCCTGTTCGGACTTGTCCTGGTTTGGAAAGGACTGGAACAGAACGAGGTGCGCGGCACCTGGATGGGCTTTGTCGGTGGATCTCTGATCTGGGTATTCTGGTTTGAAATGTACCTGCATTTTATCGGTACAGAGAATAACTTTGCCCTGGCAATGACAGAGTCCGGGCCCGCGTACCTGATGAAGGATGATCTCGCAGCACTGTTCTCAGGTGATACAAGTGTCCCGCGACCGTACTTCATGGGCGCACACCTTTTTCTTCAGAGCAGTACTCTGTTCTGCTTCATGCTGATGATTTACATGGGGCTCAGCAAGGACATTCGCTGCCGGCTGATTCTATGGGTACGCAAACTTTTTGGCCTGCGTCCGGGCAAGCCCACCTCCGGCTATAAGCCGCAGTATGCACGGGTGGCTGCTACTGAATTGTTCTTCGTCAACTGGTTCATGTACACATTAATGCTCGCGGTCAATGACGAACGGATTCTGGGCCTGCATCATCCGGTCAATTATGCGGCATTTGCCCTGGTGGCGGTCTGGTCCGCGATTATCATTACCAAGCAGATGAAACAAAAAGAGGCCGGTCTGGCGATTCGCTACGCGATTGCAGTAGGTGGTGTCTTCTGGTATCTGCCAGAGCAGGCCGTCTTGTGGGAGCTGTTCCGAGAGCCATGGGTTTACTACACCGATTTCCCGCTCACCACTGCAGGAATCTTGCTGGGTTACTTCGGCCTGATGTACCTGTTCTGGAAAGTTCCGGTCAATCCGCAAACTGGAAAGTCCATTTGAAAGCGATAGTGTCCTGAGAAAATTAGCAAGTACAGGGGTGTGTTTCCGATGAATAAGGCACTGAAGGGTATTCGTGTTCTCGATTTGACCCATATGCTCTCCGGACCATACGGCGCGATGATCCTTGCCGATCTCGGTGCAGACATGATCAAGGTAGAACCTCTGGCAGGGGAGGGTACCCGCAAACTTCTCGCCAATGACCCGGAAAACTCTATCGATGGTTTCGGCGCATACTACCTGACCCTGAATCGCAACAAGCGCAGTGTGGCGCTGAACCTGAAGAGTGAGCGTGGCCGTCAGGTTTTTTATGACCTGGTCAAAGAGGCGGACGTGGTCATCAGCAATTTTGGTCCCGGCGTGCCGGAGCGGCTGGGTATCGACTATGAGCGCCTGAGCGAAATCAACCCGCGCATCATTACCTGTTGTGTCTCTGGATTTGGCTCAGATGGTCCCGGAGCAAAACGCCCGGCGTTTGACCAGGTGGCCCAGGCCTACGGTGGTGGAATGTCCATTACCGGAGACGACCCGGCAAACCCTGTGCGTGCGGGCATTCCCATTGGCGATCTTGGAGGCGGCATGTTTGCGGTGATGGGGATTCTCGCTGCCATCGCAGAGCGCGCGACCAGTGACCGTGGCCAGCATGTCGATATTTCCATGGTGGACTGCCAGATTTCCATGCTGAACTACATGGCCACCATGCACTTCCTCAGTGGGAAGAACCCATACCCGATCGGTAATGCACATTTCGTGCATGTACCTTACAACAGCTATTCCACGGCCGATGGTTTCATTATTATCGCCGTGATCACGGACAACTTCTGGCAGAATCTGAAGGAAGTAGTGATGGTGCCGGAATTCGACGACCCGAAGTACGACGGGCAGCCCGGACGGTTTGCGGATAAGGCCTTTATCGATGGGCGACTCGCTGAAGTATTCGCCACTGACACCACCGATGCGTGGCTGGCAAAGCTGGAGAAGCAGCGTATCCCCTGTGCGCCGATCAATAACCTTGAACGCGCACTCAGCGATCCGCAAGTGCTGCACCGCAATATGGTGGTTGAACTCTCTCACCCCAATGGCAAGAAGACCAAAGCGCCCGGCAATCCGATCAAGCTCTCACGAACCCACGAAGACTCCTTCTCTCCGGCTCCCCATATCGGGGAACACACGGACCAAATCCTCGCTGAGTTGTGTGGTTATACGCAGGCCGATATCGATGCTCTGAAAGAGGACGGTGATGCAGGCTGATTTTTGGGGCGGAGCACAGGATGCGTGAAAAGATTTTACTCAATGATGTGGGTCCGCGAGACGGATTGCAGAATCAGCCGCGGGTATTGACCGTAGAGCAGCGGGTTCAGTTGATCCGGGCGTTGATCGCAGCGGGTGTCCGGTCGGTGGAGGCGGGGGCTTTTGTATCCCCCAAGGCCGTGCCGGCGATGGCCAATACCGATCAGGTTCTCGCCGGGTTGCCCAGGGATTCCGGGGTTGATTGCCAGGTATTGATTCCCAATCTTAAGGGCTACCAGCTGGCATGTAACGCAGGTGCCGATACAGTAGTGCTGGTTGTCTGTGCCAGTGAAACCATGAATCAGCGTAATGTGCGGATGTCCATTGAGACATCCCTGCAGCAGGCAGGGGAAATCTGCCGGGTGGCTCAAAAGGATGGCATCCGGGTGGTGGGTTGTATTGCGGTCGCGTGGCAGTGCCCGTTTGAGGGAAAGACTGACCCGGGCAAGGTGCTTGATCTCGCTGGCCAGCTCTTCGACCTCGGGGCAGCTGACGTGAATATCGCCGATACTATTGGCGCTGCCAACCCGCAGTCAGTTAACCGCCTGATGGGGGCACTCGCGCGGGAGTACGGTGCAGCACGGCTTGCGTGCCATTTCCATGATACCCGGGCACTGGCGCTGGCTAATCTCTATGCCGCACTGGAATCGGGCGTACGAAAATTTGATAGCGCCGTGGGTGGGATTGGCGGATGTCCTTTCGCGCCGGGCGCGACGGGTAATGCTGCCAGTGAAGATGTGGTGATGTTGCTGGAGCAAATGGGCTTTGATACCGGTATCGACCTGGAGGCCCTGATGGATGCAGGGACGTTGGTCGGTGGGATGCTGCATACTGTCACAGGGGGACGTGCGGATACCTGGCGCCGGTTGCAGCTCGAAAAAAGTGCGCCGCTCATCTGAAGTCTGCCTGGCGACGTAACTAAAAGATCACCGGCAGGCTGCCGGTGCCAATGGGGATCTCACCGATGACTAATCCATACGTTCGGCTGTTCCAAATCCTGCTATTTACACTCTTCAGTTGCACTGCTCTTGCGGATGAGAACTCCGCGACAGTAAAGCTCAGGGTTTCCAATATCCAGTCACAGGTCGGCAAGCTGTACGTCTCAGTCTACGACTCCAAAGACACTTTCCTTGGCGACACCAAGGTGATTGAACAGGTAGTCGGGCTTGAAGGGATGGAAGAGGGCACCTTGGCGATCGAGCTGAAGCTGCCCTACGGGTCCTACGCGATCAGTGTTCACCATGACAACAATGCCAACGGCAAGATGGACAGTAATTTTATCGGCATTCCCAAGGAGCCCGTGGGGCTCTCCAATGGTCATGTTCCGCGATTCGGGCCGCCTAAATTCTCCAAGGCCGTCATCGAGATTTCACAGCCGCTTCAAGAAGAGCAGATTGCCCTGGTGGATTGAGCTGGGCGCCTTAGCGCCCTCCCAGGGCATCCTGGGGTGATATGCCGATCACTCGGGCGCCGGTGAAGAACTCTATCGACTGAGCGTGGCCTTCTTCCCCCAGTCCTGACAGCCCCCAGGCGCCCCGCGGTGTGCCCTCGCCAATGCTGAGCAGGCTATAGCCGTTGATTTTGACTCCACCGGTACGCATTTTCCTGGCAAAGGCAAACGCCTTTGTCTCGTCACTGCTGTAGACATAGCCCGCCAGACCGAGGTCTGTGCCATTGGCGAGTGCCAGTGCTTCGTCATCGTTGCGGAAACTGTGCACAGCGGCTACCGGACCAAATATCTCCTCCCGCGTGTCTGCCGGGTCGCAACCATCGACCAGGGTCGGTGCGACAAAGTTACCGGCCAGGTCCGGCAGTGGGGTGGACGAGAGCAGATGCCCGCCACGGTTTTGCAGGCGCTCGAGATCCGACAGTACCTGATCGTAGTGACCGCGGTGCACCAGTGGCCCCATATCGCTTTCCTCGTCCAGCGAGTGGCCTAGGTGGATAGTGGACAGCAGGCTCAGCACCTTATCCAGCAGCACGTCTTTGACCGATTCCTGCACCAGCAAGCGTCCCAGAGCCCGGCACCACTGCCCATTGAGATTGGTGAGGCCGTACACAACTCCCGTGGCAGCCCGGTCCAGATCGGCGTCAGCAAAGACCACAAGCTGATTATTGCCGCCGAGCTCGAGTTGGGTGGGGATGAAGTCATCCGCACAGGCGCGTGCAATCGCACGTCCACCCGCAAGGCCTCCGGTGAAGGATACGGCCTTGATCCGTGGGTCCTCCACCATCTGTGCACCGATGGTACGGTCACCCAGAGTCAGCTGGAATACACCTTCGGGTATGCCGGCCCGTTGGGCTGCACGCGCCATCATGATAGCGGAGTGCGGGGTAAATTCTGATGGCTTGAGAATACACGGCGCCCCCGCCGCCAACGCGCTGGCTACTTTATGAGAGCCGATGGCAGTAGGGCCGTTCCACGGGGCAATCAGTAGTGCTGGCCCCCAGGGTCTGCGCAGGTAGTCAACTTCGCCACAGGGGCCAGGTACCTTTTTGTCCAGGTGTCCTTCCCGGAGATAGGCCGCGGCACCCCGAAAAACCAGCGGCAGAATGTTGGCCATTTTCCGGGTGGTACGGATGACGGCACCGGAGGTGATACTGTCGGCGGTGCTGATTGTTCGCGCGGTCTCCTCCCCGGCCAATTCTTCTGCGAGCTTGTCCAGCAGTTCGGCGCGCTCCGAGGCTGGTGTGTTCTCCCAGGTTCCGGCGCGGTGGACGCGATCTGCTGCCTGCAGGGCTGCCTGTACCTGTTCGTGGTTGCAGCTTCGGCGCTGCTGCAGCAGCGCTCCCGTATTGGCGTCGTGTAGGCTGTGACCGCGGTCAACAGCGGGTGTCGAAAACGTCCCGTCGATATAGTTTTTCAGTTCGGGTAGCTGATAATTACCGCTCATAAAGGCTTACCGTCTTACTCATACTCGTATTGTTTGCTCTTGGCCAGCAGCTCTTCGGCTCCGAGCAGCTCGTTGACTACAGAAAGATCGATCATCTGGTTGCGCAGATCTTCCAGGTGGCCATCGCGGCGTAACTGCGTCAGCATATTCTGCGCAGTCGGGATCAGCAGGTGGAGAAGCGAGGCGGGAAACAGGGCGATGCGGTAGTTCAGCGCTTCCAGTTCCCGGGCGGATTGAACCGGAGAGCGTCCGCCTTCAACCAGGTTGTGAATCAGGGGAATGCGGCTACCAAAGCGCTCGCCGATACACTGCATCTGTTCCAGGCTTGTTGGGGCTTCTACAAATATCGCGTCTGCACCGGCCTCGAGATAGCGCTCGGCCCGCTCCAGGGCGTCTTCGAAACCGTTCACCCCAAGGGCATCCGTGCGGGCAAAAATCAGTGTGTCTTCACTATGCCGCGCGTCCAGCGCCGCGTGAATCTTACCGACCATCTCTCCACTACTGATGACCTGCTTGCCGCGCATATGCCCACAGCGCTTTGGCATCAGTTGATCTTCCATCTGCAAAGCACTTGCGCCCGCACGCTCGAAGGTGTTCACGGTGCGTTGCACATTGAGGGCATTGCCGAAGCCAGTGTCTATGTCCACGATAAGGGGCAGGGGGGTCCGTTCGCGGATGACCGCGACTGTCTCGGCGACCTCCGCGGCACTGACAAGCCCCAGATCCGGGCGGCCAAAGCGTGCAAAAGAAAGGCAGGCGCCGGAGAGGAAAGCCGCCTCGAACCCCGCCAAATCAACCAGCCTGGCACTCAGGCCGTCATAGATGCCCGGTACTGAGAGTACCGCTTTTGTTGCCAGCATTTTCCGTAATGTCTCAGCCATGCCTGGCTCCTCTCAGTATGGGCAGTATGGGAATCCCGGTTACTGGGTGCGTTCCTCAGCGCAGAGAATGCGTACCAGGCGGTCCGCCAATGGCTTGCCTACCAAGCGTTCAGCAATGGGGTTGGCCGGATCCAGGTGCACGATATTGCGTCGAATCAGAGCGTCACGTTGCTTGAGCTGTGTGCGGATAACCGGGTTTTCCACTTTCTTGGCGGCGTGCACCAGCTTCAGCCAGTATTCCACATAGGCAAAAATCTTTGGCTCTACCTTCTCCCGATAAAAGTCCAGCGGTACCACTCCGGCAAGAGCCACTGGTGAAAGCGACGCGCGGATGAAGGGCATGGCGGCATTGAACGGCTTGATGCCGGCCTCGAACAGTTCGTCCTGCAGACTCATGTAGATGTCGTTCAGCGGCGAGAGGTATTCCTCTACGTGCTCCGGGTAGCTGAGTGGTTCGTAGCGCGGCATGGGATCCACGTAGAAGAACGCATTGGGTAGTGTGCCGAATGCCATACCCAGGTGGGGAACCTCCACGCTGTCATCCAGGTAGATGGTGAGGTGGATGTTGGTGAAGGTATTCTGGGGAATACCGATATTGGAATGGATAATCCAGTCTACCGGTGATGTGTCGCCAGTGAAGGTGCGCATCCGCCCCACATGTTCGCCCTTCAGGTCATCGAAACTGTGCAGGTCGGCACAACGCTTGTCTTCCTTCAGGGAAAGGCTGTTTTTGATCATTTCCCACACCTTGTCTCGGGTGGTCATGACCGCATCGAAAGTCTCGCTGGTATCGATATGTATTTCATCGGCGAGATGCGCGACAAACTCTTTACTCAGTTTTTGTGTAGTGTCCATATCAATAACTCGTTATTGGCTGGTTGCGATAGCGGACTCCGGGACCTGCCCTTTAGCCGCGGTTTGATTGGAAAGGTAATTACGAAGCCACAGGCTCCAGATGAAGACTGCAAAGTTGAGCGCACCGAACAGTACAAAAGGAGCGCTGGGCGATATCTTTGCGAACAAAACACCACCGCCCGACGTGCCGAGTAGAATGCCGAAGGCTCCAGCGACGCCGAAGAAACCAATGGTCGCCCCCCGGTAAGCCTCAGGTGCTTGCTGGCCTACCAGCGCCTGGCTGCTGACAAAGGCACTGATCTCGGCGATGCCCATGACAAACAGAAGGCCGATGACCCAGTCGGCTGTAGGGTCTGAGATCAGGAAAACAGCGCTGTAGATAACTGCCGCCAGCCCCGAAGCCAGCGCTACGGCGCTCACTCTCGAAATGCGGTCGGCAATTTTCCCCATGATGACTGCGCCGAGAAGCGCACCGGCCACGGTTGCGAGCACTCGCGGCACGGCTAGTTGAAACATCGCTTCACTGGCGGAAAGTCCCAGCTCGCGGGTACCGTATTGCACCAACCAAAGTGAAATGAATGCGCCGGTTACTGCCAGGTCGCCGCGGGAAATAAATGCTGCTCCATAGGAAAGGGCAGTCTGTGGGTCGCGCGCAGCTTTCAGGCCACCGATCAGGGTGCTGGTCAGGGATTCTCTCACCGTGGCGGCAGTCTGGAGGACCTTGGGAGCGAGGCCGGCGAGCGCGACTACGGCGGCAATCAGGCCCAGGGCGCCGCCGACGGCAAAGGTCCACTGCTGTGCCGCCAGTTCGTCGAATCCTCGGCCGCTAAATACTCTCGGCAGGCTGGCCAGTATGGGCGGTACAAAGGCACCGAGGGTAGCCGCCATCGCCTGCAGGCCATTGGCGCGACCGCGGGAGTCTTCAGCGGCGTAATCCGCGACGACGGTCACCATCATGCCAATCATGGCAGCACTGCCAACGGCAACCAGAAGTCGGAATGCGACCAGTTGCGGTATCGAGCTGGCGTGGGGGTAAAGGATAAACCCGAGGCCGGTGAGGGCCAGGCCAAAGACGTAGACCGGTCGACGGCCGATCCGGTCGGAAAGGGCACCGGCGGCGCCAAGGAGCAGGATGAAAACCAGCTCCTGCAAGGCACCGAGGTAACCGGTCAACATGGCCTGGGTATCTTCAGCTATGCCCATCACATGGAGTAGGCCTGGCTGTAGGACAGAAAGTGCGCCTGCATACCCGGATGAGATGAAAACGGCAAACAGGTAGGTGGCGAAATTGCTGCGTGAAATGCTCGGTGCCAGATGGACGCCCAGCCAGGTCTTTGGGGCCATGGTGCGTTGCCTCGCCGTTGAGGGATTGCTCCCGATTCTTCTTATGTCTTATTCAACTTTTATTCTTGTTCAGAGCCCGTGACGTGCAAACTGGTCTTCCCGCTTGCGCACCAGGCCAACCAGCATGCGAGCGGCAATCTTGCCGCCGCTGAGCCAGCGGATTTTTTCGCCGCTCTTGTTGCAGTCCAGTATCTTCTCGGCCAGGTAGGCGGAAACAGTTTCAACCTGGTCCACCAGGTTGTTCATGAACCTGCGCGAACTGGCGAATCTGTCCGGATTCTGCCTGGCCTCGCGGATGACAGCCTCTGTGATCACCATTCCGGGCCGAATTTTTCCAACCAGTATACCGGTGTCCTTCAGCTCTCTGGAGAGGGCATCGGTGAAATAATCGAGTCCGCGCTTGGTCGTGCCATAGACACCCATGCCCGGGAAGTACTCGCCATCGCTGCCGCCGCCCAGCATGTTGAATATCTTGCCCTCATCCTGCTTCCGCATACCCGCCGCTGCCACCCTGCAACCATTGATGGTGCCCAGGAGATTGGTGCCCACCATCGCTGCGATTTCCTGCTGGGGGATGTCCTGGATGGACCAGCCGGTACGGGCGAGACCGGCGTTATTGATCCAGATATCGACGGTCCCGAATGTCGCTTCGGCGAATTCCCATAGCGCTTCTACCTGTGAAAGCTCTGCGGTATCACATGCGAGGCCCCTGCATTGAGCAGTGGGGGCATGCAAACGGTCCAGAGCACTGCTAACTGTTTCTTCGCTGCGACCGCTGATGATGACGTTGTGCCCATTATCGAGGAACGCTCTGGCGAGGCCGAAGCCGATGCCCTTGGTACTACCGGTGATGACGATGTTGGCCATGCGGGAAGTCCCTGAAAGTCGCGGAATGAATGAGGTATACACGGGCAGTGTAATAAAGATATAACAATAGTACAATTGCCTGGGTTGGGATTTTTTCAAGAAAAGGGATGAGGGAAAGATGTCAAAGGTTGCTGCGCTGCAATTTGCCACTGGAACAGATATTGCCGAAAACCTGGCTACCTGTATCCGTATGATCGATGCCGCCGCCGCAGAGGGGGCGCGGCTGGCAGTTCTGCCCGAATTCTGTAATCACATATCCTGGTATCGCGATCGGGAAGAGGCCTGGGCCTGTGCGGTCGCTTTGCCTGGCCCATTTCTGGCGGCGATAGCCGAGCGGGCCCGCCACCATCAGTGCTACGTCCTGATTAACGTCTCTCTGCGCCGTCAGCGACCACAGATCACGGTGACTTCCCTGTTATATGGTCCGACTGGCGACCTGCTTGGTGAGGCGGACAAGCAGAGTCTTATGGGGCACGAAAACGATTTCTTCACGCCGGCGACTCGTGCGGCAGGGCTGGTCGAAACGGAGCTGGGCAGAATAGGTTTCATTGCCTGTCGGGACGGTATCAGCTTTGAGCCGTCCCGCCGTTTGGCACTCGCCGGTGCAGATATTTTGTGCAACTCCCTCAACTCCTTTGCTTTTGACGAAGCAAGCCTGCATGTGAGGGCAAGGGCTGCGGAAAACAGCCTTTTTATGGTTGCGGCCAATAAAGTGGGCCCCCTGGTGCCAGTTGGTGAGCTGACACAGGTCAGTAGTCTGACTTCGATTCCTGAGGCACTGCTTTACGGGGCAGGGGAAAGCCAGGTAGTCGGACCTGATGGGCGGCCTCTGGTGGTAGCAGATCGGGGCAGGGAGCAAGTGGTGGTGGCGGATATTCCCGATCGCGCGCAGCGTCTGGAGTTGTACATGGGAAATCTGGCGCGGCGCAGACCATCGCTCTATGGTCCCCTCGAGCTGGAAGCTGAGGACGTGCCCAGTGGCGCAGCCAGCTGTATCGAAGTCGCTCTGCTCAATCCACAGGGTGAGGGTGCCACGGCAGTTCATCGTGCCGAGGCATTGCTATCGGCGCTGCCGGATACCGTCCGCCTGGCCGTACTTCCGGCGTGTTTCCCGGTGCGGGACGCTGCGACAAACTGGGAGCGCACCGTGGAGCTGTGTCGTTTCGCTGAGGAGCGCCTGTCCCAGATCAGCGCGCGCAGGGGCCTGCAGATCTGTATGAGTGTGATTGAGGGCGAGCCGGGAGAGTGGCGTCACCTGGGGTTGTTACTGGATCAGGGCCGTCGCCGACTCGAACAGGCGGAACTTCATCGCAGTGCGCTCGGCCTGGCGCCATCCGGGCATGACCTGCATGTACTCGATCTACCTTGGGGGCGTGTTGCCATTCTGGCGGGGGATGACTGTCTGTACCCGGAGCTCGCACGCATTGCGGCTATCAAAGGCGCCCACTGTCTGTTGGTGCCCCGCAATGGAGAGCGGGTGGCAAAAGTGCACAAGAGCAAAGATATGTCCTTGCTACTGTCGGCGCGGGCAGCGGAAAACCGAGTTTGCCTGGCAGCCTGTAGTCGCAGTGGAGGTGGTCTGCTGGCTACGTTGGAGCGTGAATTCACCTTGATGCAGCCGTGGCAGGAGCGACACTTCGACGGCAACATCAACATGCCCCTGAATACCATGCAGAAAGGCGAGGTGACCATTGCCTTCCTGCACCCCGTTGCCGCGGAGAACAAGATGATTTCTGCCAACACTCATTTGCTCCACAGTCGTCCGCATCAGTCTACTCGCAGCTTGTTGACGGTTGCCGGGGAGCCAGCGCTTTGATTGCTCCGCAGGAATCCCGGCTATTGGCCGGGGGAGAATACGAGTACCTTTGTGATGGGCACTTGGTCCCCGTGAGTGAGAGTTGGCAGTTGTCGCGCACAGAGCGTGGCTTTGCAATGCTCAGTCAACGAGCGATTCCCCTGTTGTCCGTTGTCATTGTCGTTCGGGTTCACTTCAGCGGGGCAGGGATGGAGCGTTGTCTGTTGCAGTGGCGATCCACGATCTCGGAGGAGTCTGTCGCGACAGCCACATTCGCTGCTTCACCGGAGCAAGGTGTTTATCGTTATCGCCCCCGGGGAGCCCCCGCCCGCAGTGTCGCCGTGGGTGATGCGCATTGCTTTCCCCTGCTGCGGGTCTTTGTCGGTGGAATTATTCAAGCGCTCGTCGCCGAGGGTGGCAGTGGTAGAGTGTTGGTACCCTGGATTCATGATCCAACCCAGGAAACCAGGTTGTTTGAGCCCGAATTTTCAGTCCGCAGCGTGCAGTATCTGGGTAGTAGCGGCAGTGGCAACCCTCAAGCCGAGGAGGGTGTGGAGTTGGATCACTTTCGTTATTCCGGTGGTCAGTACGAGAGTGGAGCCGATTATTGGCTGGCAAATGGGTTGTTACACGAATACCGCTGGCAACAAAGGGGCGCAAACTGGGTGGTGCGGCTGAAAAATCTGGATGGTCGGTGGCCGGGTGCTGAACTTTGGCCCAGTACCCGGCCGGCAGTGAATGCAAACCAATAGAGCGAGACTCGAGAAGAACTCAGATCTCGTCGGCTTTTAGATCCATCTGATACTTGAAGCGGTCAGGGTGGTAGAGCACATGCAGAATATCCACCAGCTGTTCTTTGCCGTTGACCTTGCTATACGAGCGGCGGGTCAGGCTGAGTAGTGGCGCGCCCACTGTAGTTTCCAGTTCCCGGGCGCTCTCTGCCGTAGCGGCCTCGGCACTCAGAGTCTGGGTGACGTGGGCAATTTCCAGCCCCTGTTTGCGGAAGATCTCCAGCCTCGGCGTGGTTGCAAACTGCTTCGCTGTCACCTTTCCTTTTAACCCCGCTGTCCAGCTGACGTAGTAGCCGAATGGGGCGCCGTCTCGTGAGCGGGTACGCTCGAGTAACAGGGCAGTGTCACCGGTTGCCAGGCCCAGTTCCTCACGGATCTCAGCGGGCGGTTGCAGTTTTTCGCAGCTGCGCACTTCCACGTCCGAGTGACGAGCCATGCTTTCAATCTCTTGCAGCATGCCCACGAGTGGCGCCTTCACCGGCTGTTGTTTGTACTCGTAAATTACGTGGGTGCCCTTGCCACGGCGACGCTCTACCAGGCTTTCGGCTGCCAGCTCATCCATTGCGCGCTTGGCGGTAATACGGGATACGCTGAATGCATCGGCCAATTGCAACTCTGTCGGCATCTGGTCACCATGCTCCAGTGTGCCGTTCAGGATGGCATTTTTCAGCAGTGCATAAAGCTGGTAATAGAGTGGGGCATGCGACTCTTCTGTGAGTGATTCCAGTTGCTGCTTACTGAACAGGGTATTCACGGCATCCATAGCATTGCCTCCTGTGCCCTTGTTAAAGCGCATAATGATATAACATTCTATGTCAAATAACAGCCGGGCTCAGGCAGGTTCAGTCACAGGCCGGGCGCATTGCTCGAGCAGGGTACCAGCGGGCGCGGAAAAAACGCCCGGCTGCGCAGTGACGAACTCCAGGACGCGCTCCAGATAGCCGATTCGGTGCGGCTGCCCGAGCATCCAGGGGTGGATGTTGAGTGCGAGGATACGCCCTCCCTGCTGCCGCGCCTCTGCCAGCAGGAAGCGGCATGCATCTTCGATCTGTTCTGCGTAGGAGGTTTCGGAATGCAGGTTATTTCGCAGAATGAACTGGTCTTCGAGCTCAGTGGAGAGCGGCATGGCCCATAGTGCACCGCTCCCGGTCCGGAAGTGGTAGGGCATATCGTCGTTGACCCAGTCGCAAAAATATTCAATGCCGTGTTTCGCCAGCAGTGTCGGAGTGTTTTCGCTGTGCACCTTGCCCGGGCTGAGCCAGCCCTGGACGGATTGCCCGCTTGCCTCCTGTAGAGTGTCCAGCGTACGGCTGATCAGCTCTGCCTCTTCTTCCTGTGCCTGGCCGCCATAGTGCGGTGAATCCATATTCCAACCGTGGGCGATCAGTTCATCCCCGCGTTCACGCAACATGTGCATGAGGTACGGAGTCCGCAGTGCCAGTTCGCCGTTGACGGCGAAGGTTGGTTTTACCCCGTATTGGTCCAGTGCTCGCAGAATGCGGTAGATCCCGACCCGGTTGCCGTAATCCCGCAGAGAAAAGTGGCGCAGATCGGGATAGGGCATGGTCATGCCCCCCGGGGGTGGAAAAGGCGTGCCTCGCTGGTTGAGAGGGAAGAACTGCAGGCTGACGTTAACCCAGAGCGCCAGTTCACCCTGCTGCCAGTGTACGGGCTCTCGTTCCGTCAGCATCTGCCACTCATAGTGGCTATGGTCCATGCCGTAATGGCGTTGGGGGTATTGGAGGTGCTCGGAGCCGAGCGGTTTACGATCGCTCATTGACAGGTCGCCTCCCATTTTGCCGATGCGTTCTTGTGCTCGATATCGGCGCGTGCGGTATCGTAAAAGTGCTGGAGATAATATTCGGCAATTTCCCGCCCGGTCGTTACCCAGACGTCAGAATGGCCTGTGATGTACTCCAGGGCCTCCTCGAACGCGCGCATGCGGTGTGGGCAGCTCACCTGGTAATTGTGCGTTGGAATGCACATCACGGTGCCGCTCTCCGCGCCCTCCTGATACAGGCGATCGAAATTTTCTTTCAGCATCTGACCATAGCGGCGGGGCTCTACCTTATTCACCACGTAGGCGATGGTGTCGTTCATCTCCAGGGAGTAGGGCACCGAAACAAAACGCTTGCCGCTGCGCAGATTGATTGGGGTGGGCTGGTCGTCGTGAAACAGGTCGCAGGTGTAAAAGCCCCCGTCATCGCCGAAGAGTTCAGTTCCCACCTCGGCAAATAGATCGAGAGTATCTTCCGAATGGGACAGAGCCGGAGCAAGGTATCCGGCGCACTTCTGTCCGGTGTGCCGGTAAATGGTCTCCATGGAATCCCGAATCATGCTGCGTTCCTGCTCTGCGGACATGCCATAGGTGTAGCGGGTGTTGTAGATACCGTGGCTGAAAAACTCCCAGTTGCGCTCCTGGCAGAGCTCGATGATTTCAGGGTGGTGTTCGCAGAGAGCGGTGGAGAGGGAGATGGAACCACGGACCCCATATTTATTCAGCAGCGCCATCTGGCGCATATGTCCGACGCGATTACCGTAGTCGCGAATGCTGTAACCGGGGACCGCCGGGCTCGGTTGTGGCCACGCCTTGCGGTGCGGATTGGCGGGCGGGTTGAGCTCATAGAATTCAATGTTGGGTGCGACCCAGAAAGCGACTCGAGCACCGTTTGGCCAGGTCAGGCGGGGGCGCTGGTGGTAGGGCCAGTATTCATAAAAACCGGGGTCGGATTGCATGGGCAGCCTCGACTGTTTTCACGCGGGTCGCGCAGGAGTGTTACTGAGGGCAGGCGCGGTCCTTGTGCCGCGCCGCCACTGCTCAGGTATTTTTAGTTTCCAGCCAGTGAAAGACTTCAGCGACATCCACTACATCGGCGTACTTGAGCGAGAGATCGGTAAGGTTTGCGTAGTGGTAGCTTTCGTGTTTATCGGCCACGCACTCTTCAGGAACGATGGTCCGGTAGCCCCGGGAGAGACTGTCGACGGCAGTCGCGCGGATACAGCCCGAAGTTGAGCCGCCGGTAATGATCACCGTGTCGACCTGATGCCAGACCAGCAGAGATTGCAGTTGGGTCTCAAAGAATGCACTGGGCATTTTTTTGCAGTAGATGACATCGCGGTTGCGGTCGATTTCGAGCCGATCATCGAATTCACTGCGGGTGGAGTCGAATTTTATATTCTGCAATGAATCGGGGGTGTCGGTGCGGGTACCCCAGATGCCGGCATCCTCACCGGAATCCATGTAGGCCACGTGGGTCCAGATAACCGGCCAGTCTTTTGCGCGGAAGCTCTTTGCCAGCTCGTTGATGTAGTGCAACTGGTTGGGGTCTGTTTCGTAGGCCGTCTTGAACAGATCTGTGCGTGTGTAGGCTTTCTGCGGGTCCACATTCACCAGTGCTGCCTTGCCGCCAAACCCAAACCGTTTGCGCGCGGGGTTGGCTTTGACTTCCCGGTAAATCTCTTTGGCTGTTTTTGTTGTTGTTTCCATGGTCGCCCCCGAATCAGTGGCAGGATTGTAATTGTTGTTATAATGGTATATCAATATGCCTAATGCGGCAACGCGGAGCTCGTTTGAGCCCTGGAAGGGCTCTGGCAGTTCGGCTCCGGGGCGGGTGTCCCGCATGCCGGGTGCAGCGTCAGCCTTTTGTCGTTATTGTTACCTCAATTAATAAGAATGTACCAGTATGAGCGCATACCTCTTCGTTAAGTTGTTGCACAACCTTTGCTTTGTCTATTGGCTCGGGGGCGATCTGGGCACTTTTTATGCCAGTCGCTACGTAACCAGGTCGGATCTGTCGCCGCAGGCACGGAGCACCGCTCTGACCATCATGATGGGCTGTGACCAGGGGCCGCGGTTCTGTATGCCGCTGATACTGCCTCTGGGATTGCAGCTGGCTCACATGACCGGGCAGTTTTCTGTAGCGCCAGTGTGGTTGGGGGTTGCGTGGGTATTTTGCCTCGGCTGGCTGGCGCTGGTGGCGACGCTTCACTTTGCCCAAGGCAAGTCTTTTGTCCCGGCGCTGACCCGCTTCGATTTCTACCTGCGGGTAGTCCTGATCATCGGGTTGCTCGCGCTGGCAGGTTACGCACTGGCGACCAATTTCATCCTTGCCGCGGACTGGCTCGCGATCAAGCTGGGCATTTTCGCCTTGCTTGTGCTGTGCGGGTTAATCATTCGCATGCGCCTGAAATTGTTCGGTTCTGCCTGGGGTGAATTGATGTCGGGTAATGACAGTGCCTCGGTCAATCAGACTATCCGCAGTTCGATTGCCTCCTGCCGGCCCTTTGTTTTTCTGATCTGGGTGGGGCTGCTGGCCAATGCCGCTTATGGTCTGCATCTTATTAACTGATCGCGGGAGACTTGTGATGAAACTGTACAGCTTGCCTCATTCACCCTATGCGGCGCGGGTCCGTATCCAGGCCCGCATGGATGCACTGCCGCTGGAGGTGCTGCCGCCGCCGGTCCCCCTGAGAACCGAGGCTTTCCTGGAGCGCTTTCCGCTGGGCAAGGTGCCGGTACTCGAGCTCGAGAGCGGTGACACCATCGCGGAAAGCTGGGCAATCATGGAATACCTTGCCGAGACCGCACCAGCGGGACGCAGTGCACTGTTACCTGCCACTGCACTGGAGCGGGCGCAGATGCGCATGCTGGGCCGGTATGCGGATTTCCACCTGGCTGCCAATGCGCTGTTTCCGTTGTTCCGCGCCGCCATGGGCATAGGACAGGAGGATGCGGACGGTATTGCAGAGGGTATCGCGGAAAGTTTGCGCGCTGAACTGATGAAAGGGGAGCGATTGATCAGCGATTTCGGTAGCGATCGTCAGCTGACGCTGGGTGATATTGCGTTGGCTCCGACGATGCTGTATCTGCAGGAGCTGGCCCCTGTGGCCGGAGTCAAAAAGCCACTGGAAGATTTTCCCGCGCTTGGCGCCTGGTGGTCCTGGATCAACCGCTCTGCGGCGGTCAGCGAGACCCTGCAGGAGGTGCGCACCGCCTACCATGCGTTCGTCGACAGCCTTGTGGCCAAGGCCTGACTAGCAGCGAAATATTTGCCTTCCATGGTTGCGCGTGTAGCTCCGGCTGCACGCCACATTTCTCCTTTTCCCTCCGCTCTTCTTATTCCCTTTTTCGTTAGAGGTTGGCTCTCGCTTCCTTTTAGGGGGCCCTCATATGCCCTCGGCCTCAAATCCGTCGCCCTCACAATTGTTATATTGACATAACATTAGCTCAAGAATAGGATGGAATGACATTGATCATCAGCCGGAGGCAAAGCCGTGACCACCACAATTGTCGTGCTGTTCAACCTCAAACCGGGCGTCAGTCCATCTGATTATGAGCAGTGGGCCAGGAGCACTGACCTGCCCACCGTGCGCAAACTCGGTTCTGTGGACGACTTCTCTGTTCTGCGTACCACCGGCCTGCTGGGCACCGAGACGCCAGCGCCCTACCAGTATGTCGAGCTGCTGGTAGTGAATGACATGGAGAAGCTGGGGGGGGATGTCTCCAGCGAGACGATGCAGCGGGTCGCCAGCGAGTTCCAGCAGTTCGCGGACAATCCGCAGTTCATGTTGACCGAAATCGTCTGAATACAGTCTTTGTGAGGGGGCGCAACAAGATGGAAACACAGGGCAAGTATCCCGAATTGCGCGACAAGGTCGCGGTAATTACCGGAGCAGGGCGCCGTGATGGGCTCGGCGAAGCCATGGCCAGACGGCTGGCAGCGGAAGGCGTCAGGGTGGTGCTGACTGATATTGGTCATGCGGCGGGTGAGAATCTTCCTGCACAAGCGGTGGGGACCACCGCTGAGATGGAGGAGATAGCGGCAGAAATCCGTGCGGCCGGCGGCGATGTCGCGACCTATACCTGCAATGTTCTGGAGCCGCAGGAAGTGCAGGCGGCAGCAGAGTTTGCCCTGGGGCATTTCGGCTCCCTGGATATCTGGGTCAACAACGCCGGTATCGGTTACCTGATGCAGCCAGTGGTGGAGATGCCCGTCGACAAGTGGGATGCAGTGCTGGGGGTGAACCTGCGTGGAGCCTTCCTCGGCATCAAGTATGCGGCCGAAGTCATGCTTCGTCAGGGGCACGGAGGTCGCATCATCAATATTGGCAGCCAGGCTTCCAAGTCCGGCTTTGCCCATGCGGCGGCCTATACCGCCTCCAAACATGGACTGGTGGGGCTGACTCGCGCTGCGGCGCAGGAACTGGGGTCAGCGGGAATTACCGTAAACACCATTTGCCCCAATCACGTCACTACCGGACTGGGTGCCTGGCAGAACGCACATTTTTCCGAGGTCACCGGTAAGGGATACGACCGCTATATGGAAGATATGCGTGCACGAATTCCTCTCGGCCGCCCCGGCTTGCAGGAGGATGTTGCCAAGGCCTGCGCTTTCCTCTGTTCTGAAGAGGCTTCCTATATCACCGGCGAGGCGATGAATGTCTCGGGCGGTGAGGAATATCATTAAGCGGTTCGGGAGCTGTCCGGGATGAGTAAAAAGGTGATCTGGCCGGATGATGCACGGCTCGCTGTTTCCATTGTGGTGAATGTCGAGGAGGGCTCCGAGAGCACGTTGCTCGACGGTGATAGGGGTCCCGAGCCAGTGGACGAACTCGGCGTGGCCCCGCGCAAACCGATCCGGGCACACGCCAACGAGAGCAACTACGAGTACGGCATTCGCGAGGGTTGGCCGCGTATCCAGGCACTGCTCGAGCGCTATCAGGTGCCGGCAACTTTCTGTGCGGCAGCGGTTGCTCTGGAGCGGGCACCACAGATTGCGCGCTTTATTGCCGAGGGCGAACACGAAGTCTGTAGCCACGGTTACCGCTGGCAGCACCAGTTTGCCATGAGCGAGGACGAGGAGCGGGCGTTCATCCGTAAGGCCATCGTTTCTATCACCGATACCACCGGCCAGCGACCCCGGGGCTGGTTGAGTCGCTACCTGCATACAGACAACACTCGCAAACTGTTGCAGGAAGAGGGCTTCGACTACCACATGGACGACTACAGTGCTGACGAGCCGTTCTGGGCACCAGTGCAGGGCTCAGATCGACCGATGCTGGTCCTGCCTTACGCCATCGATTCCAACGATATGAAATTCTGGACTGCGCCTTCCCTGACACCACAGGCATGGCTGGACTATGCGTGCCGGACGCTGGATACGTTGTTGGCCGAAGGGGCAATGCAGACCCGCATGATGTCGCTTGGCCTGCATCTGCGGATCATCGGTCGGCCCGGTCGCATCGGTGCCCTGGAGGAGTTTCTGCGCTATGCCAGTTCCAAAGACGGGCTCTGGTTCGCAACCCGGGCTGCGATCGCTGACGCCTTCAGCGCACAGGTTTCGCAAAACCAGATCCGCGAACCGCTGCGCGGTTGGGAGAAATTCTGATGTTTGACGCGCGGAGTCTGCTGTTCGTGCCGGGCCATCGCCCTGAGAGATTCCCCAAGGCGCTGGCGAGCGGTGCCGATCTGGTCTGTATCGATCTCGAGGACGCGGTACCAGCCGCGGAGAAGGCGCTTGCCCGGGATAGTGTGTGCGAATTTCTCGCAGGTTGCGAGACAGCGGAGCTGGAGCGTTTTGTGGTTCGTGTCAGTTCAGTCAACAGTGAGCAGGGTAGGGCTGACCTGGCGGCGCTGGCGCAAACCCGCCTGCCGGCCCGTCTGATGTTGGCCAAAACCGAGCAGGCTGACGATCTCATGTTGGCGGGAAGGCTTCTCGGACGTTCTGCAGCCTGGATCGCGCTGATCGAGAGCGCCGGTGGCCTGCTGGCCTTGAATTCGATCTGTAGCGAGCCCGTGCTGGACGCCGTGATGTTCGGTGGTGGCGATTTTGCCGCGCAGATCGGTGCCGAGTTTGCCTGGGAGCCTCTGTTATGGGCGCGCTCTCAGATGGTCACTACCGCTGCCGCCCATTCCCTGCCAGTGATTGATGTGCCCTACCTAGACGTTCACGATTCTGCAGGGCTGGAGAACGAAACGCGGCGTATCGCCGCGCTCGGTTTTTCTGCTAAAGCCGCTATTCATCCCGTGCAGATCGAGGGAATCCATCGTGGCTTCGCCCCAAAGGCCGAGGCGTTACAGCAAGCACGCAGGATTGTGACGGCCTTCGAACAGGCGCAGGGCGGTGCTGTAATGGTGGATGGACGCATGGTAGATCAGCCGGTCGTCGACAGTGCCCTCAGGTTGATTGTACGGGCTGGGGCCGGGGAAGAATTGGTTTAAATCGCAGTGGGAAATTACCTATGGCTGGAGAAGTAAAACAGGTCGGTGAAAATCGCTACCGAGAGACGTTTGGACGTTTTTTTGATGACTTCAAGGTAGGTGATACCTACGAGCATCGTCCCGGGCGCACGATTACCGAAACGGACAATACCTGGTTCACCCTGTTGACCATGAATACGCATCCTGCGCACTTCGACAAGGAATATGCGGCAGGTACCGAGTTCGGTAAGCCACTGGTGTGCAGCCCGTTTACTGTGGCATTGATGGTGGGTATGAGCGTAACCGACATCAGCCAGAAGGCCATTGCCAACCTGGGCTGGGACGATATCCGCATGAGTGCGCCGCTTTTTGTCGGCGATACCCTCTACGCAGAGTCCGAGGTGCTCGACAAGCGTGAGTCCAAATCACGTCCTAATCAGGGCATCGTCACCGTACGAACCCGCGGCATCAAACAGGATGGTACTGAGGTTTGCACCTTTCTGCGCAAAGTGCTGGTGTGGAAGCGTGGTGCAGAAATGGAAGACAAAGTGAATTATTGAGCTGGTGCGAGACCAGAGGAGAAGGTTATGAGCTGGAGTGCAGAAGAAGAGGGCGCGATCCTCGATACCATCGATCGCTTCGTGACCAATGAAGTCGCACCCATCGCCCGGGAAAAGGACCTCGCAGACGAGTATCCCCACGAGCTGGTGGAAACCATGAAGGAGCTGGGCCTGTTCGGCGCCACTATTGGTGAAACCTATGGCGGCCTCTCTCTTTCTGCTGCTACCTATGCGCGTATCGTGCAGAAGATTTCTGCCGTGTGGATGGCACCGGGTGGCATTTTCAACTCCCACCTGATCATGGCCGCAGCCATTGAGCGCTTCGGTACCGAGGAGCAGAAGCAGGAATTTCTGCCGCTCATGGCAGAGGGCACGTTGCGAGGGGGAATTGCATTGACCGAGCCCAATGCCGGCTCGGACCTGCAGGCAATTCGCTGTGTGGCACGGCGTGATGGCGACGAGTATGTGGTCAATGGCAGCAAAATGTGGATCACTAACGCCCTCAACGGCAACTGCCTTGCGCTGCTGGTAAAGACCGATCCCGATGCGGAGCCGCGGCATCGCGGTATGTCCATGTTTGCGATCCGCACCAAAGATGATGCCGGCAACCTGTTGCCGGGAATCAGCATCAACAAGATCAAGAAAACCTGCTACCGGGCCATCGATACCGCCGAAGTGGTATTCGAGGACTTCCGTGTTCCAATCGACAACCTGGTTGGTGGTGAGGAAGGGCGTGGGTTCCATATCGCCGTTGGTGGTCTGGAGCTGGGCCGCATTAACGTCGCTGCGCGTGGCGCAGGGATCGCACAGGGCGCTCTGAAGCTTGCAGTGCGCTACGCCCAGGAGCGCGAAACCTTCGGCAAACCGATCATCCAGCACCAGGCAATCCAGCTCAAGCTGGGAGAGATGGCCGCGAAAGTGGAAGCGGCAAAACTCCTGGTTGAGCAGGCAGCCCGTATGTATGACACCGGCCAGCGCTGTGACATGGAAGCAGGCATGGCAAAGTACTTTGCCAGTGAGGCGGGTGTGTTCTGTGCCCAGGAAGCCATGCGGATTTTCGGTGGCTACGGTTTTTCCACCGAATACGAGATTGAGCGCTTCTACCGGGATGCCATGCTGATGTGCGTTGGTGAGGGGACGAACGAGATGCAGCGCATCATCATCGCCAAACAGCTTGCAGCACGCGAGGCCATCTGATGGAGGCGTCAAAACCCCTGTCTGGGATTCGCGTGATTGCCATTGAGCAGTACGGTGCGGGTCCCTTCGGTTCCATGCAGCTCGCTGACATGGGTGCCGAAGTCATCAAGATCGAAAACCCCGCTACGGGCGGTGATATCGCCCGGCAGTCGGGGCCCTATTTTCTCGGTGACGACGACAGTGATTTTTTCCAGACATTCAACCGTAGCAAGAAGAGCCTGACGCTCGATCTGAAGAGCCGGGGCGGTCGCGAGGTGTTTGAGCGCATGGTGCAAAGCGCCGATGTTGTGATGAACAACCTGCGTGGAGACCAGCCGGCAAAGCTTGGCCTGGACTACGACAGCCTCGGTTCCGTGAAACGGGAAATCATCTGCGGCCACCTCTCCGCTTACGGACGTGACAATGACCGTGCCAGCTGGCCGGGGTATGACTACCTGATGCAGGCGGAAGCTGGCTTTATGGATCTCACTGGTGAGCCGGGTACGCCACCGGCCCGGTTTGGCTTGTCGATGGTGGACTTTACCAGTGGCGTTACGCTGGCGATGGCAGTACTGGGCGCCCTGGTTGGCGTATTGCGCGGCGGCGTCGGCCGCGATGTGGATGTCAGTCTCTTTGACGTGGCCGTAACCCAGCTTACCTATCCCGCAACCTGGTACCTTAACCGCGGTCATCAGACAGAACGGGTATCGCGCTCCGGGCACCCTTCCACAGTTCCCTGTCAGATCTATCGCAGTGCGGATGGCTGGGTGTTTGTCATGGCTATGACGGAAAAGTTCTGGCGGGTGCTGGCGGAGGGGTTGGGTCGCGAAGACCTGCTGACGGATTCCCGGTTTGCTACGGTTGCGGATCGCCGGGCCCACCGCGAGTCGCTGACAGAAATCCTCGATGCTGAGCTCTCTCAGCATACCAGCCGTTATTGGCTGGATCGCTTCGGCGGCCGCCTCCCTCTGGCGCCGGTGAACAGCTTCCCCCAGGCGATGGACAATCCATGGTTGGCGGGCATCGGTATGATTCAGCCAATACCTCACGTTGACAATAGTCAATTCCAGCTCCTGGCTAGCCCGTTAAAATTTGATGGAAACAGGCCCTCGGGCACCGGTTGCTCATCGCTTGGCGCGGACACGGAGAACCTGCTCAAGGGGCTCGGTTATTCCAGCGCTGAGATTGACTCTCTGCGAGCGGAGCGGGCCATCTGAACCGGGCCCAACTGCGATCTGACTGGAGACATTGCCGCCCATGAAGCTTCAAGGCATACGTGTCGTCGACCTGTCCCTCTTCCTACCCGGGCCGCATCTGACCATGATGATGGCAGACCACGGCGCCGAGGTAATAAAAGTGGAACCTCCTGCCGGTGAGCCGTCTCGTAATATCGGGCTGCGCAAAAATGGGGAAGCAGTCTGGTTCCGCAATACTCATCGTGGCAAGAAAAGCCTGTGCCTGAACCTCAAAGATGAAGGTCAGCGAGAGCAGCTGCTTTCGCTGATCGATACCGCGGATGTCTTCGTTGAGGGCTTTCGCCCGGGCGCCATGGCCCGGCTGGGTCTGGATTACGCCACCCTGAGTGCTCGCAACCCTGGCCTTGTTTACTGTTCCATTTCCGCCTTCGGGCAGACTGGCCCGAAGCGGCTGAAGCCAGCCCATGATCTCAGTATTCAGGCAGATTCCGGAACAGTATTTCTCAACGAAGGCAGTAACGGCGAACCCTGTTCCCCGGCAATGCCAGTTGCAGATATGGCTGCATCGTTAATGGCACTTTCAGGCATACTAATGGCACTCCTGCGGCGGGCCGAGACCGGCAAGGGCGATTACCTGGATATCTCCATGCAGGACAGCCTGGTAGCCTGGCTTCCGAACGCACTCGGTCCGGTCTTTGCTGAGGACCGTTCGCCGGAGGTCAAAAATGAGCGTTCCTGGGGCGGCAATGCCATGTATCGGGTCTACCGGACAGCGGACGGGCGCTACCTGACCCTGGGTGGCAGTGAAGTTAAGTTTGCGGAAAATCTTTTTGCCAAACTAGGCCGCCCCGAACTTGCAGAAATCTGCAGGCGTTCACCGGGAGAGCAGGGTGAGGCGATCGCTTATCTGGAACAGGAATTTTCTCGTCGAACACTGGCTGACTGGAGCAGGTGGTTTGAGGGGCTGGATGTCTGCTGGTCCCCTGTGCGGCTCTTGCATGAGGCGCTGGCAGAGGAGCATCTCCAGGCCCGGCAGATGGTTTTTGAAGACGTGCAGGGTAACCGTCACCTGGGTGTGCCGATCAAGTTCATGGATGAGCCAGCACAGGTAAACACGCGTTTGCCGAAGCTGGGTGAACACAATCCGAGCCTGGTGAATGCCAGTCAGGAAGTCTGACGACAAATATTAAAAGAAAGACAAAAACGAGTAATCTTGGGTTACTGCGATTGCGTAAGAAATATAGATATATAAAAACACTAAGGTGGCAATCATGTTGACGAACCTTTGGTATGTGGCCGAATGGTCCAAGGCGGTAAAAGACAAGCCGGTACGGGTAAAATTACTGGGGCAGAACTTTGTTCTGTTTCGCGACAAGGCTGGCAAGGTCAATTGCTTGAGCGATGTCTGTATCCATCGCGGCGGCTCACTGTCTAAAGGTTGGACGACCGATCGCAATTGTGTGGCCTGTCCCTACCACGGCTGGGAATTCGATGCCGAGGGGAAAGTGCAGTTTATTCCGTCCCGAGGTGAAGGCGCTCCGATCCCTGAGCGTGCCCGTATCGATGCTTACCCGACAGAGGAGCGCTACGGGATGATCTGGGTATTCCTCGGGGACCTCCCCGAAGAAGAGCGCTATCCGATTCCCGAATTCCCCGAGTACGATGACAAGGCCAATTGGCGTGCGGTTGAAGTGGATTATAACTGGACTGGATCCGTCGACCGTGTCGTCGAGAATGGTATCGATATTGCCCATACTGCCTTCGTACACCCGGGCTTCGGTTACCAGGAAATGGCTGACAAGAATGAGATCCTGAAAGTGGATCGAGGCGAGTACTGGGGGTCCTCAGACAATGTACTGTACCCGCCACAACTGGAAGGCAACTTCGGCTTGATGAAGCTCTTCCGTGCCGACAAGGCGGCGACCTATGTGACACCGGCTTTCTATCTCCCTGGTCACTGTGTTCGCCTGCATATCAAGGTTAACTCCTGGATGGAGATGATCATCTTCGATGCCAATACGCCGATTGATGAGAATACAACGCGCTCATTTGCGGTGCAGGTACGGAATTTCTTCAAGTGGCCGATTTTCGATAATGGTGCGAAGAAACGCACCAAGAAGGTTTTCGGCGAAGATGGCGATATTGTCGCCGAGCTCTCGCCCAACTACCTGCCGGAATCTCTGGAACATGAAGTTTCCGTCGAGCAGGACAAGTTTATGGGTGCCTGGCGTATGATCCGCCGAAAGCATATCGAGGAAAAAGGCTGGAAAATTGATACGAAAGCCATGAAGCCCTTTGAAGGGGAGAAGGTATTTACCATACCTTCTCCAGGTCGTCGCGCCAATCCGCACTTCAAGTGGGCTCTGGACACGGTGCCTCTGGTGCCACCCAAGCGCCGCAGTGTACCTGCGCAGGCCAAGGACTCTACGGAGCCGGAGTCGGTCTGATTGAGGTGGTCAACCATGCCTAATGGTTGAAAACCACATAGTTAAAGCCGTCAGCCGCGCCTCACAGCGCGGCTTTTTTGTTGGGTTCTTTGCATTTGGTGACGGGGGTTGTTAGCTACCTGGAGGGTCGAATCGCGCTTTTCCGAGTCGAGCTGGGCGAGATTTTGATGGCTATCGAGGGTAGTAAGAGCACTAGCGTTGCCGTGCAGAACGGGATAAATCTCTCTGCCCAGTCTCCGCTGGTACTGGGAAGTAGTGAAAGCAACACGGCCAGTGCGAAGCCAGTACCGATAGAGCGAGCAACAGCATCAGGCGAAAGTGAAGCGCCTGCAAGTCGGGCGAGTATCGTCGGTCCAAACGCCGAACCGATGGCTACCCATGCGAATAATACCCGCTCGAAAATGCTCGCGGGCAGGTAAAGGGCAATCAGTACTGCAATGGTTGCCACTGTCAGCATCGAAAGCCGTGACAGAAGGAGCTCCCGTCCGGGTAGCAGCCGCTGTAATCTCAAATCGTGCGATATGGTGGAGGCGACCACGAGTAACATACTGTCTGCGGTGGACATGATTGCGGAGAGCACCGCAGCCAGCAGAACCGCCGCTGCAAAGGGCGGGAGTAGCTGGGTGGACAGCTCGAAGAACAGCCCCTCCGGGTCTTCCAGCTCGGGCAGCACAACCCTGCCCAGAAGGCCCAGGGCAAACATGCTGACAAAGACGATGGAAAACCAGCTGATTGACAAGAGCTGGGCCTGTTTGAGTGCGCGATCATCCCTCAGTGCCATAAAGCGGTTGAGAAGGTGTGGTTGTCCGAGGGTGCCAAGGCCAATGGCCAGATTCCCGAGTACAAAGCCAAGGGCGGCAAGCCCTGTATTGGGCCCACTGACTGACAGGCTCTCCAGAGAGAGTATTCCTGATTCCCAGACTTCATCCCAGCTGCCGATACTCAGGCAGGTTACGACAGGGAGCAGTATCGCAGCGACCAGCATGAGCGCCCCCTGAATGGTATCGGTGATACTCGCAGCCCAGAACCCACCCAGAAACGTATAGATGGTGATAATCGCCGCACCCAGAATCAGGCTTTCCGCCAGAGGTCGTGCAAACACCGTGGAAAAGGTTGTGGCGGCCCCCTGAAACTGAGCCGCGATGTAGAACATGAAAGACAGCAGTATCACCACTGAGGCGAGCAGCTGAATCCTATGGCTGGGCCCCTTGGCACCTGGGCGCTCGTCTTCAGCGAGAAACGCAGTCAATGTGATCTGGTTTCTGGTGCGGGTGTAATGCATCAATCGGGGCGCAATCCATATCCAGGCGGTGGCGCAGCCGGCAATGGCGCCCGCCACTATCCAGATGGCTGAAGGACCCAACACATAGGCAGCACCACTCATTCCAAGAAGTGTCCAGGCGGAGGCACTGCTAGCCCCATAACTGATTGCCGCCACTACCGGTCCGAGATTGCGACCACCGAGAAAATAGTCTGTGGTGCTTTTGGTTCTTTGCTGGGACCAGAAACCAATCAGAAGCAGCAGGATTTTGTAGAAAATCAGCGTGTAGACAGCGACGGATACGTCCATGGGTTTTCCATTTGCCTAAAGAAAGAGCCTGATTGATGTGGCGGAGGTTCCCGAACGCATGCCAACCGGCAGTACTTGGTGGTCGAGTGCCAACGTCACTCCGACAATCGGGTGGCGGGCCGATACTGATAGCCCTGGCAACATTTCGGTAGTTCCTGGTGCTGCGTGCCCTCTGAAACTTACGCGCTGGCAATAACCCTCAGCGACAAAAGAGCTAACAGCATAACAATAGTATTTTTATTGTAGTTACTTGCAAAGCGCAAGGAGGGATACTCGTGGGTTCATCCGCAGTATTCATCTGCTCGACACAAAAGGCTGCTTAACGGTGCAGGAGAGGAGGTCAAATTTGCGATTTATCAAAAATACCTATATCAAAATATTTTGATATAGGTTGAGGTGGGTAGACTGGGTTGTCGGCGTCTTGCGGAGAGTCTGTCGGCGCCTTGGTACGATCTAATAAAAAGGTAGAACCACCTATGTCTGAATATTCCGTTTTTACTTCGGAGTCGGTTTCCGAAGGTCACCCCGATAAAATGGCCGACCAGATTTCTGATGCTGTACTGGATGCAATCATCGCCCGAGATCCCCACGCCCGTGTTGCAGTTGAAACCGTGGTAAAAACCGGGCTGGTGATGTTGGCCGGCGAGGTTACTACCAGCTGCTACGTCGATCTCGAGGACGTGGTACGCCATGTCGTTACCGACATTGGATATAACAGTTCTGAAGTGGGTTACGACGGCTCGACCTGCGGCATCCTCAATGCGATTGGCAAGCAGTCGGTGGATATCAACCAGGGTGTTGACCGCGCAAAGCCGGAGGATCAGGGGGCCGGTGACCAGGGCCTCATGTTCGGTTATGCCACCAACGAAACGCCAACTCTGATGCCTGCTCCGGTTTATTACGCGCACAGGCTGGTCGAGCGGCAGGCCTACCTGCGAAAGAAAAATATCCTGCCCTGGCTTCGTCCGGATGCCAAGAGTCAGGTGACCTTCCGATATGGCGAGGATGGAAAACCAGAAGCTATCGATGCCGTCGTACTTTCTACGCAGCACTCGCCTGAGATTACCCAGGAGGATCTGAAAGCGGCACTCATGGAGAACATCATTCTGGAGGTCTTGCCGTCAGAGTTGCTTCACGAGGATACCCGCTACCACATCAACCCGACCGGGAACTTTGTGATCGGTGGTCCAGTGGGGGATGCCGGCGTCACCGGGCGTAAAATCATTGTCGACACCTACGGCGGCATGGCTCGCCACGGCGGTGGCGCATTCTCAGGCAAAGATCCCTCCAAGGTCGACCGCTCGGCGGCCTATGCGGGGCGTTATGTGGCCAAGAATGTGGTGGCTGCGGGGCTCGCCGATCGCTGTGAAGTACAGGTTTCCTATGCCATTGGTGTAGCGGAGCCCACCTCGGTTTCGGTGAACACGTTTGGGACCGGTAAGGTCAGCGACAAGCGTCTGATCAAGGCCATTCGCGACGTCTTTGACCTGCGACCCTATGCCATCACCAAAGTACTGGACCTCCAGCACCCAATGTACCAGCTGACTGCTTCTTACGGGCATTTTGGTCGTGAACCATTTGAGTACACCTATCACTGGAGGGAGAACGGGGAAGATAAGAGCTCTACATTTACTGCCTTCTCATGGGAGAAGGCGGACAAGGTCGATGCACTGAAGAAGGCCCTTGATGACTGATCGGGAGGCCCGGTGGGTTTTGG
The DNA here is from genome assembly GCF_001750105.1 of Microbulbifer aggregans. Lineage (NCBI taxonomy): Bacteria > Pseudomonadati > Pseudomonadota > Gammaproteobacteria > Cellvibrionales > Microbulbiferaceae > Microbulbifer > Microbulbifer aggregans. Next base: position 3,288,625 of record NZ_CP014143.1, on the reverse strand, counting down.
ATCGGGCCTGCATCCTGACCTAGTTGCTCTCCAACACTGAATTTTTGCCTGCAGTACCGGATGCCAGTTATTAGCTGGTTTCCGTGCCTGCACAATCGGAACAAGATATGACTGAATTCAATGACTACAAAGTTGCAGATATTTCCCTGGCGGAATGGGGGCGGAAGGAAATCGCTATCGCAGAAGGTGAAATGCCTGCGCTGATGGCGTTGCGCCGCAAATATAGTGACTCGCAGCCGCTGGCGGGTGCCAAGATCATGGGTTGTATTCATATGACAATCCAGACCGCGGTTTTGATTGAGACGCTGGTAGAGCTGGGCGCTGAAGTGCGTTGGTCATCCTGTAATATTTTTTCTACTCAGGATCACGCTGCGGCGGCCATCGCGGCGGCGGGTATTCCGGTGTTTGCCTGGAAAGGCGAGACTGAACAGGAATTCTGGTGGTGTATCGAACAGACTATTCTGTCGGAGAAGGACGGAACGGAAGTCTGGGATGCCAATATGATTCTTGATGATGGTGGGGATCTGACCCAGCTCTGTCACGAAAAGTATCCGGACTTGCTGAATAACATCCACGGTATCAGTGAGGAAACCACGACCGGCGTGCATCGTCTGCAGGAAATGCTGGAGAAGGGCGAACTCAAGGTGCCGGCCATCAACGTGAATGACGCGGTCACAAAGTCCAAGAATGACAACAAGTACGGTTGTCGCCATTCACTAAACGATGCGATCAAGCGTGGCACTGACCACTTGTTATCCGGCAAGAAGGCACTGGTGATCGGCTATGGAGACGTAGGCAAGGGATCGGCTGCCTCGCTGCGCCAGGAAGGCATGATCGTGAAGGTGAGCGAGATTGACCCAATCTGTGCGATGCAGGCTTGCATGGATGGGTTCGAAGTCGTCTCCCCATACAAGAATGGTATCAATACCGGAGAAATCGCAGATATCGAGTCAGCGCTGCTGGGAAGCACTGATTTGCTGGTCACCACAACCGGTAATATCAACGTCTGTGATGCGGCTATGCTGCAAAGCCTGAAGAGCGGTGCGGTGGTATGCAACATTGGTCACTTTGATAATGAAATCGATACGGCTTTCATGCGTGAGCACTATGAGTGGGAGGAAGTAAAGCCCCAGGTGCACAAGGTCTACCGAAAGCGTACAGAAAATGACCACTTGATCCTGCTGTCGGAAGGCCGCCTGGTAAATCTGGGCAACGCTACCGGGCATCCCTCACGGATTATGGATGGCTCATTTGCCAACCAGGTGCTGGCTCAGATCTACCTTTGGGAGGGCAAGTTTGCCGATCTGCCGCAAACAGAAAAGGTCGCAGGGCTGTATGTAAAAGTATTGCCCAAGAAGCTGGACGAAGAAGTAGCGAGGGACATGGTCGAAGGTTTTGGAGGGGTAGTTACCCAACTCACCCCAGCCCAGGCGGCCTATATCCATGTGGGTGTCGAAGGGCCCTACAAGCCGGAAAGCTACAAGTATTAACAGATAGTCACCAGTGTGCAGGACCGCCTCGTGCCGCGACGTAGCGGCCGGGGCGGTATTGGTTATGCTTCCCGGTAGGCAAATCCGCAGCCCGATTACATGATCCATCGTGGTGCGGAACAGTCATTCGTGGCCTCTTGATCACGCCTTTGTGGTGCGATCAATTTTTGGTCAAATCTGGTTCAGTAAAAGTCCCGGTGCAACGCTGGGTCAAAATTGATATTTCTCAATTTCCCCGTCTATTACTGGCAAATGTTATATTGATAGTACTTTTCCACCTTGCTACTGTCTCATTGGTAGTTAAAAAGCCAATTTAGGGTTACGTCAGCAAAGGGACTTTGGATCAATCCAGTCCATGCATTTGCCCTTGAAGTTGTTGCAGACCACTCAGGCGTGAACGAATAATCATAATTGAGCCCTGGAGGGATAAATGTCCAAATTCAAGCGGCAACCGCTCTATGTTGCGGTGGTGGCGGGAAGTCTCGCTTCAACTGCGGTGGCGGACACAAACGAACGTGTTGGCGAAGCCAGTGTGGTCAATCGGGGGCAGCCGGTACTTGAAGAAGTGACGGTCACAGCACGGAACCGGACCGAGAGTCTCCAGGAGATCCCCGTTGCCATTAACGCTTTCTCAGCCAAGGAGATCGAGCGTTCCGACATGCAGGATCTGCGTGATGTGGTGCGCAGCTCACCGGGTCTGGTCTACGACTCTTCAGGTACCATTGCCACCGGCGCGATCAGCATTCGCGGTATGAGCCAGCCGGGCCTGATTGGCGATGACACCAACGTGGCCATGTTCGTCGACGGAGTGTACGTTTCCGGTCGCGCCTCGACCTTTATGCCGATGATGAGCCTGGAGCGTGTCGAGGTGGTGCGGGGGCCGCAATCAGCGATCTACGGTCGCAACGCCTTTTCCGGAGCCATGAATTACATCACCAAGAAGCCTGTAGGGGAGTTTGAGGGCCAGATCGAGGTCACCGGTGGTGCTGAGGGGCAGGCTGGAGTCAAGGCCCGGATGGCCGCTCCGATAGGCGACAAACTGGCCGTCAGCGTCGATATGGTGAATTCCGAATCGGGTTCCACGTTCGAGTATAACGATACCTACCTGGGTGCGATCGACAATGAATCCCAGCGTGTGCGCCTGCTGTTCACTCCCACCGATAACCTCGAGTTCGACTTCACCGCTGCGCATATTGATGTGCAAGAGCATCACAATGCGGGCTACGAAGTTGAGAAAAACGCCGAGATACCCTTTGGTAGCATCAGCGACCCCTCGCATCCGCCATTTTTGTGGCCGGTCGGCCAGGATGGTGTATCGGGTCCGTTTGGCCCGTTCGGTCCTCCTGGCGAGTACAACACTTTCACTAATGAGCTCACTCCAGCGGGTATCGCGGCATTGACCGGTACCCCTACCGCCTACTACGGCGAGGCCAAAGCGGCAGATCCCGATGGCTTTGCCGGCAATGCTTTCGGTGTAACCAATAAATCCGACCTGTACAGCCTGCGCGCGAACTGGGATGTGGGCAATGTGACGCTGACGTCCATAACCGCTGTATCCGACACAGAAACACGCTCGCTGCAGGGTTATAACAATGCCTATTTTGGTGCAACCCTAGTGTTCGCACCGGTTATTCCGGTAGATACCGGCATGGGCCCGGTCACTGCGACCGCAGATATGCCCAACCTGATCGGGTCGTTTACCATGGGTGGGCAGAATGCCTATCTCCTCGGGGTGAATGCCTATAACTACGGTGGCCAGCCCAACGATGACCGTCAGATGGTAAGCCAGGAATTCCGTATTCAGTCCAATGACTCAGGCCCCCTGCAGTGGAGTGCGGGTTTGCTGTATTCGGAAACCGACCTGGATCAGTGGCTGGCCTCAAGCGCGCTGGCCGCCAGCGGTAGTCCATTTGGTGACGCGATCAACAGTGCATCCATTGCGTCTTCCATCCTGTCAGTGGATGAAAACGGCGATGCGCGCAAGATCACCCAGACCAACCACACCACCGAGACGGAATCGGCGTTTGTCGCACTGGCTTACGACTTTACCGACAAGCTGAATGTGGGGGTTGAGGCGCGTTACACCAAGGAACAGAAGGTTGCAGACAACGTGCTGCACTTTACCGGCGCTCAGGGTCAGGAGGAAGGTAGTTGGGACTGGATATCTCCTCGCCTGATTGCCACCTACCTTTACGATGAGTACACCACCTTCTACCTGAACATCGCCGAGGGCTCCAAGTCTGGTGGTATCAACGGCGGTACTCCGCTGGAGTCGGAGATTACCTACGATCCGGAAAAAAACGTGACCTACGAGATTGGTGCCAAGCGCACTGTACTTGATGGTCGCGGTTACATGAACATCGCCGCCTATCAGGTGAACTGGGATGACCAGCAGATCCGCTCATTCTCACAGTTCAGCAACGGCGCCACCATTCCGGCGGCCATCGTAAGCAACCTCGGTGAGGTGGAAATCCGTGGTATAGAAATTGAGACCGCTTTCCAGATCAGTGACAACTGGAGTTTCCATTCTGCCTATACCTTCAACGACGCCGAAGTGGTTAAAGGCGTACAGACCTTTAGTTATGGCTTTGTTGATTACGAGGCGATGGGGCTGAACTCGACCAGCTATGAGTACTGCGTCGATGTGTTAACGAATCCCTTTACGAGTGAGAGAAGCTGTCTGGTCCCGAGTAACGGGCCGCAGGTATCTGACGGTGACCTTGCGGGCAAGGAAATGGTCAACAACTACCGCAATACCTTCAATGCCGGTTTCCGCTACCGTCGCGACGTGTGGAATGGTGCCGAGTTCTATACCGACCTCAGTACGGTGTGGAAAGACAAGCGCTATATCAATACCGTCAATACCCTGTGGATCCAGGATCACTGGGATGTAAACCTGGTGACCGGTATCGAAGGGGACAACTGGTATAGCAAACTCAGCGTCAAGAACCTGCTGGACGACGATACCCCTTCAAGTGCCTACCGTCCCTTCATCTGGACCCAGGAACAGTCACCGTCCATCATCAACCGTATGGGCCGTATGACCAGTCTCAGTGTGGGCTACCGGTTCTAATTTTCTTGTCGACAGGATGTGAACCTGCCCGCTTCGGCGGGCATTTTTATGTCCTCTATTTTTCTGTGGCATCTCGAGCCGTTGTTGATTGCCTGCTGTGCCCTGGGCTGCGGTGCTGAAAGCCGTAGCTTTCCTGGTATGATTTTTCTCCGACTCAGATATCTGTGCTTCAGGGAGATGCACCGAAATACGATATGCGCATGCAATAAAGAGCATGAGGGGATGTTTCGCATATTAAAGGGAGGCTTGGCAGTGATAATGTATGCGGCTATGAGCTGGAACTGAATAGAGGCCAATAGCATGCCGGAAGCAGTACGATCCCGACAGGCGAATGGTGAGCAGGAAGTGGCGAGTAACCAAGAGAGAGAAGAGGAGAAAGGGGAACGGTGGTTGCCTATATAGGCCGATATTCACGGGATACTGCGGATATCCGCAATACCCCGTAAACAGCGATCACGCGGGAGTCGGTACCGCCAGAATTTCCTGGTGCTGCTCTGCTTCCAGGCGGGGCCCGAATTGGGTCACGACCTTGCCCGCGGCGCGGTTGGCGAGCGTGGCGGCCTTCTCAAAGCTTTGTCCCTGAGTGATGGCGTAAATAAAAGCCCCGGCGAACATGTCTCCAGCGCCGTTGGTATCAATCGCGGTAACTGCGCTGGAGGGTACGGTTATCGAGTTGGCACCATCGAAAACCAGTGCGCCATCGGCGCCGAGGGTGATGGCAAAACAGTCGGTATATTGCTTCAGGCGCTCTGCCGCTTCTTCGATGGTGTCCGCACCGGTAAAGCCCAGGGCTTCATCGCGGTTACAGAACAACAAATCAACGCGCTCGCCAATCATCTCCAGCAGCCCGTCACGGAAGAATTGCACCATACCGGGGTCGGACAAGCTGATGGCGACGCGGGTATTACTGGCTCGCGCAATACGTGCGGCTTCAATCGCGGCAGCGCGACCGCTTTCCGATGCCACCAGGTAACCTTCAAGATAGAGATAGGCGGCGCTGGCAATGGCTTCCGGGTGCAGTTCCACCGAGGACAGCGTCTCGCTGATGCCGAGGTAAGTGACCATGGTGCGTTCGGCATCTGGAGTAACCATTACCAGACACTTGCCGGTGTCGCCCTCTTCGCGGGACAAGGTGCGATGATATTGAACCCCGGCATTTTCAAGATCTTTGAGGTAGAAGTCGCCGTTCTCATCGGCGGCCACTTTGCAGCTGTAAAACGTATTCGCACCGAAATAGCTTGCGGCAATGATGGTGTTTGCAGCAGAGCCACCACTGGCACGTTTCGCAGCCACCAGGTGGCCCTTCAGTTGTGACAGTAACTGCTGCTGACGCTCGCTGTCCGCCAGGGTCATCAGGCCTTTATCCACCTTCAGGTCAAGCAAGTCCTGATCGGATACCTCGATTTCGGTGTCCACCAGAGCGGCGCCAAGGCCGTAGACGTGATACGTATTCATTTAGTGTTTTCTTCGATAGCAAGTGAGAGATTCCGGCACACTGGGTGGTGTTCAGTGACCAGCTTCAGGTAGCAGTGGCCGGCGAAGCGCGGGGGTACATCCAGTGGTGTTTCCAGCACTGGTAGCGCCCAGACCCCGCCCGTAGCCTGCAGCGGGGCGCAAAGCCAGGAGGGCCCATCCTTCTGGGGCAGGGGGGTGAGTGCCGGCAGATCCGTCGCGCCGATAAGATACTGCTGCAGCGCCTGTAGCGGTATTGATGGATCGGCGCCCGGCGCACCATATGCCATTGCGAGGCCTGCGCTGGACTTCAGTTTCAGCCACAGTTCGCCATTTGGCTTACCATCCTCCCCGAGGCACTCCAGCGCGTGTATATCCAGCGTGTCGTCGGTGAGTGTGGGTTTGCACAGAATAAATGCCATGTAGCTGTCCGGTGCGTGCAGCGGCATTGGCCGCTGCTGCTGAAAACACTGGTTCAGAGTGTCCAGCACCTCAGCATCCGTCTTGTCGCGGTACAGGTGCACCCGGATCTGGCTCGGACTGAGTGGTACGGCGGAGTTAAGACGCAGTTGCAACCACCGGACCTGGTTCAGGAATGCATTCTCAATCTGCACGAGTATGCCTCTTTGGTTTAGCCGAACTGGTTTCTCAGGGACTGCGCCGCAAGACACATGGAGTTGATTTTGCGGAAGGCAAAATCCCGCTCCAAGAACCACATGCCGCAATCCGGTGCCAGGCTGATACGCTCCTTGGGTATGACCTCCATGGCATCGATCACCAGCTTGCGAATCGCCTCGATTTCCTCGACTTCTCCTTGTGGGTCCAGGTTGAGCACGCCAATGGCAACCAGTTTGTTGCCGACGGACTGCAGGAAGTCCGGGGTATGGCCGGGCTGTGCGTACTCTGTGTGGATGGCATCAATGTCGGACTCGGCGATCAGCGATACGGCTTTCGGGTAGATCGGGCTCGGCTCTTTCAGGGCGATATTCTTGGAGTAGCCGTAGCAGACGTGTACCGAGGTCAGACAGTCGACGTCGCGTACCATGCGGTTGATCGCTTCAACAGCAAAGTCCTGGCACTGGCTGTAGCGGAAATGCACTTCTGGCTCGTCGATCTGAATCAGGTCAACACCCGCGGCCGCCAGGGCTTTTAATTCCTGGTTGAGCGCGTCAGCGATGGCGAAACAGAGGGACGCCTGATCGGGGTAAATACCGGTATCCACCAGGCGATAGGACAGGGTTACCGGGCCGATCACAGTGATCTTGCTGCGGTTTGCGGCATAGCGTTTCAGGAATGGGATGTCGCTGACCACCATCGGACCGGGCCAGCGGATCTTGTCCCGCACCGCGGGGAACAGGACCTTATGGGCCTGCTTGGGTTCGCTTTCTTTTTCCTTTTGCAGATCGGCACCCACATTGGTGGCCTTCTGCTTCATCTTCAGATATTCCGTAATGTCGTTATGGAAGTTGGTGAATTCAGCAGGATTGTCCTGGTCGATACCCTGCAGATTATAGAAATGACCGCTGAAGGTCTGGCGGCGAACCTCGCCGTCGGTCGCAAAAGTCATTCCGGCCATGTTCTGGTCGTAGATTGCGAGGCGCACGGCGTCGTCAATTGCTGCAGGCAGGAGTTCCTTATCAACATTCCACCAGGTGCCTTCTTTCTGGTAGACCTTGTCGTGGTTTGCCAGCCACTGGGGTTTTACGTAGCTGCCTACCAGCTGGGTCGGGAACAGGTCTGTCTTCCACATATGGGTGTATCTCGCTTTAGCCTGGCCGTTATGCGACCGTAATTCTGTTTTTGTGCGCATTGAATCGGCTTGCCTGCCCGTTCTTCCCGTTTTCCGTGGGCGGGGAGAGGGGATTGCCTAGAGCCGTCCGTGGCACTGCGGATTAAATTAACTGGTGGCGCTGACGAAGCGGTCGTGCTCTTCAATCGTTGGCAGATCCTCGCTAGCTACGCCGAGCCACTTGTCACCTTCTTCCGGCAACATCACCGGGATCCCCTCAACAATCGGGTACTGACGGCTACAATCGCTGCAGCCCAGCCAGTCAGGCTTGATCTCTTTCAGTACGCCCTTGTTCTCGCGAGTGCAGTGGGGGCAGCGGAGGATTTCGATGTATTCTTGAGTATTCATGGTATCTCTCCCGTTATGGGTATTGCATTGAAGTGGGTTATGCCTGCGCAGGTATGCCTGTGTCAGGTTCGGCTTCTGCGCCATTCTGCAGACCTTCGATAGTGACGTTACGCACCACCAGGAAGCTGAATACAACCATTAGCGCCTGCAGTAAGAATATGAGTGCGAAGGCGATATTGGCAGTCAGTATCTGGCTCTCTACCAGCAGGGAATAGAGGCACCCGCTGACGGTAAAGGAGAGGAACAAACCGATGACCTGTCCAAGGCTCCAGAGGCCCAGATAGCGACTTTCCTGACCTTCAACGGTCATGTCGGCCATAAAGCTGATGGAAGGGAATACCAGCAAGCCGAGGGCGAATGCGCTGTAGCAGTAGAAAATATTGAACAGGGTCAGGTTCTGCAGCCAGGCGGCCCAGGCGAGCAGGCCAAAGCCGATAATGGACAGCGTAGCGCCGATGGCCATCAGTCGTTTACCGAAATCCATTGGCAGGGTTTTTTCGTTCTCGACAGACAGGCCCGCCGCCTTTTTCGCCTGCAGGCGTTTCTTGGCGGTTACGCCGACAAAAATGCCACAAGCTGCCATGCCGAGGGTCTGGATGCCGTTATAGAAACGCTGATAGATAGTGGATTCGCCGGCGGCTAGCCCGAACAGATCATCGGCCCACAGTTCCTGCAGCATGTCTTGCAAGAACACCGAAAGCAGTGAAAAGATGATGAAAACAAAGAACAATAGGGCCTGACGGTTGTAGGTCAGTACCGCCATGGACTCTTTCATCGGCTCCAGCAGCTTCACTGGCTTCGGCGGATTGGTTTTAATCTCCTGCAGCTGATCCTTGCTGAGTGGTGTTTCCAGCTTTACCAGTCCGAGGATAGTGATGCCGATCATCACGAAGGGGGTCAGGTTATACAGTTCCTGCATGGCTTCCAGGCTGTATACCGGCATCAGGATACCAAATACCCACGCCCACCCGGCCATGGCCAGTGCCTGCACTGTCCAGGTAAGGGTGACCACGCGCGAGCGACTCTCCTTGGTGGTGACATCGTTCAGAAGATCGAGGAACACATTTGCCTGCATGGCGATGCAGATACCAAAGGCGCAGAACAGTAGCAGGCAATAAAAATAGGCGAGGCCGCTGCCGGCCTGCATGTCCACCAGAACACCCGGCATCAGTGGGAAGGCGAGGCTGCCCAGCAGGGTGCCCAGCAGCATGTAAGGGGTGCGGCGATAGCCGAAAATGGGCCAGCGCTCACACATGCGACCGATGATCGGTTGAATAGGGCCGAACAGGGTATAAACACCAATCAACAGTGAGATTATCGCTGCTGGCAATCCCATTTCGATGATGGCAATCCGGTTGAAACTCGTTACCACCATGCAGAAACTCCAGGCAATGGCGATTTTCTGCAGGGTAAACTGTAACTTTGCCTGACCTTCACTCACTTTCATTTCAATTCCCCTCTTGAATCCATTGATCAATCCCTAGCCGAGGTCTGCCGCCATGGCATTACTGAGACCATCTTTGCTGATGCGCTTGTGGAAATTCTCTGCATTGATCTGCCACAGGAAGTAGAGGCTATACAGGCTGACGAAGCCTTCGACAGTAAAGATGATGGCGAAGCCATCGGACGCGGCGAACAGACCACTTTCGATGAGCGATGTCACCATTTGCCCGCCAGCCATGGATGCAAGACCGCTGGCAAAGGCAATCGCGAACCCCCAGAGACCGATATAGGCTCCGCGTTCGTGATCAGTGGTGAACTCCATCATGCTAGTCAGCGTGCCGACCAGTGCGAATCCGTTGAAAAAGCCCATCCCAACCAGTGAGTAATTGACGATTGACGCTTGAGCCATATAGGCGCCATAGGCAAGAGCGAACATTGATACTCCGATGCCGCTAATGCCAAAGGTGATCGCACTGATCTTGGAAATTCCTCCGCGGAATACCAGTGCGCCCATCAGAAACATGCCAACGATGGCTCCGGTTCCCCATATTTGCTGAAAGCGACCGGTTTCACCGACGGTCATCCCAAGGACATCCGCACCGAAGACCTCGAGGATGTTGTCCTGCAGGCTGTATCCGAACATGAAGAGGAAGATGAAGCAGAAGAAGTTTCTTACGGTGCGATTGCGTACCACGTCCAGAGTGAAGTCTTTGAGGCTGGAATGCTCCTGCGCATCCAGTTTTCCACTTCCCGGGATGACTTCGCCTGGCTTCCGGCGTTTCTCGACCCCGATCAGACCCAGTAACGTAGTGACTCCAACTACAGGGATGGACAGCAGGTACAGTGAGCGCATCGTCTGCTCGTCATACGTCGGCATATAGCCGCGGATAAACTGGAGTGATGCGATCATGCCAATGATCAGCATTGTCCAGATCAGGGCTGTTACCAGGCCCCTGCTGCGCTCGGGAATCACCTCTGCAACCAGGGCAAGGTGGTTGGCACCGGCCATCGCGAATCCGATACCGAACAGCACGAGCACCAGGAAGGCAACAATGTAAGTAATGTAAGGAATGCTTAGCCCGAACAGTTCATTGGGGTTCTGCGACATTGGCACCACGATGTAGGGTAGTACCGCCACTGCTGCAGCGGAGAGCAGCATTCCGATCAGAACATAAGGTGTCCGGTGCATGCCGAACAGTGGAACACGATCTGCCAGCCGGCCAAGGACGACCCCAAATGGTGAAAGGAAGTGATAAAGCCCCAACAGACTGGTGATGACGACTGCTGTGATGCCAAGTTCGTAGATGGAAATACGGTTGAAGTTACTGGTCAGAATTGCAAAAAGCCAACCAGCAGCTGCACGCGGTAAAGTCAGTTGAAAGGCCCGTAAGACCAGTAGGAACCTGTCCATAAAATGCCCTTGGGTTAACCATTGTTATTAGAGTTTGTCGGTAGGCGACAGGGGCTAAACCTCAACCCCCGGATGGACTACTTGCCGATGCCAGAGATCGGGTAGAGGTGGAACTCCCACTTCACATCTTCAACTGCATGGATATCGTCGAAATTCTCTTCGGCCCATGGCCGCACCTTGGCCATCAGTGCGTCGATCAGCTCTCTTTTCAGGCTCCAGGTTTCGTTGTGAATACCGTTTTCCATACGGTCCAGAATCTCGGCGACGGAAACTCGCTCAATCCAGCTACAGGCAACAACGGGACGGGTCATTTGTCCGCCGAGTTTCTGGATTTCCTGGAACAGTGCCGGCCCTGCGGCATCGGTGGGCTGCATTTCAGGAGCGATGTCGACGGTAAACATACGAGATTGGCTGCGGAGTACGGCGGCATTGGAACTTTCGTCGAGCACGTCACGGCCAATGAGGAACAGGCCTTCCGGCTTGAGGACTCGGGCAGCTTCCTTCAGCGCATCCCGCCAGAACTCGATCTGGTGCAGTACGTTGGTTGTGATCACTGCATCAAATGTGTTGGTGGCGAACGGGGTTTGCAGCACAGTACCCACGGCCTGGCGTGCGGCTATGTTGCGGTCGGCAGCAAGTTTCTTGGAGGCTTTGAGCATATGATGCTCAATGTCCATGGCGATCATGTCTGTATGGGCGGCAATGGGGACTGAAATGCGGCCGGCTCCGCCACCAAAATCCATAATCTTGGCGCCCTCACCGACAAGTTCGGCAGTGGACTTGCCCAGTGCTTCCGCAGCATCCAGGGGGATATTGTTGATGTCGTTATAGATTGCAGCGACTTCAACATAAGACATCTCATTGTATGCTTTGCTCATTGCGGTTCCCGCTCCATGTTTATCGTGTTTTACAGAACCTTAACGCAGATGAAATCCCATGAATATCAAAACTCTTTGATATAGATGCTTGTTTTTGACAAAGATCAAGGGAGTGGATGTTGTGTCATTCTGGAGTGACTTGCATATCGGGAGCTTGGTTCTTTTGGGGCACACAGTTGGCATTTGGTGACTGAGATGTTTTGGTCGAGTCGCTTAAGTTGGTGTCTGACTCCCTTTTATGATGTGTATAGTGAGAGGTTGCCGGGTGAAGATCGTTCAGGCCGCTGTCTGCCCTGAATACCCAAGCTGATTTTGCGCTATGCCTCTCTGATGCGGTGGGTTCCCTGTCCCCATAAAGAAGACCGTTAACCCTGGAATGCCTCCTTAGCAGAGAACGCTGCCAACTCAACGGAGTGATTTCATTGAAATTTGCCGTGATCGACCTTTACGGTCCCATAGGCCGCGAATGTACCTGTCCTCAACGCGATCAATGATCAGCTCGGTGGGAGACCAGTTTTGGCTGCAGATGTGCTGAGCTTCACCCACTTGTTTATACGAGCACGACCCGCGCCCCCGCCGTTTGCCTGTGGGGTTTAGCGTCGGCTACTGATGGTTTCAGCTTGCCAGGGTGATGAGGCAGCAAAAAAGGGCGCCATATTGCGGGTGTGCACTATTTGTTCGTTGCTTATTCAGAAGCAGGCGCTAGAATTCCTGCATTGTCCAAGGAGAACACCGTGACCAGCTTATCAAGCTACCTCAACCGAATAGGCCATGCCGCCCCACAAGGGACGCGGGCGTGGACTATTTGCGTCGAGAAAAAACTCTGTTAACGGCCTCCTGATTTCCGGGAGGCGCGAGCCTTCTGGAGTCGGCCCCCTATAGCCCCCGTCGGTTCGCCTTCGGGGGTTTTTTGTTTTCAGGGCTCATAGCTCATCCGGTAAGAGCTCTCGCCTCATAAGCGAGGGGAGGGGGTTCGAGTCCCCCGGGGCCCACCAGTTGGATGGAAAGAGCATGCTCCATATTGACACGCAAGATGGGGCCAAAAGAGACACGGCAACTTGCTTGCAGTGCGGATTGCCACTGTAGAAATCGAGTACCGTGTCAGCGATGTAGAGAACAGGAAGTTGCTGAACAGCAAGTTCTTTAGAGAGGGAAAATGTTGAGAAGAATTCTGAGAACGGGACAGCACTAAGCGTATGAAGTCACGCTTCGACCGGCACTCATGCCCAAAATTTAATGCTGAAGTTGCGGCAGGAATTCGCTCGTTTATTGCATGCGTAACCTATTGAAAAATATGGAAAAAAATGTGAATTTATGGGTTGCAAAACAACTTTTTCGTGATAGTTTTAAAAAGAACGTGAGGCATCCGATGTTGCTCTGCCTCCAAAGTTATCTGCCGCGAAGCGGCGTTCATGACTGGTGACTCAAGTGTTATTAAGACTGCAATGCCATAAGACCATGCTCGGGACGGCCCAGGATCTGGGACGGGACCAGTATGCCTATGCATTGCCCAGGAGTTTTGTGCGTTGGCCATCAATAAATCCGTCGAAAGGTACAGAGATTGATTTTGGTGACCGCATGAAAGCGTAGTTCGACCTGTCCGGTCGGCTGCGCACCAACCGGACTTTTGAACACGACGTTTGAAAAACCCGGTTGGCGAATCCCGCCATCCGGGTTTTTTTATGGCGGGTAGAAGTGCGCTGGCACTGACACCCAGCACGTTTGTTTAACAATCTGGTCGCTTTTTCTGATGCGGTGTAGCTCAGCGGTAGAGCAAGCCCCCGATAAGGGACAGGTCGGCAGTTCGAATCTGTCCGCCGCAACCAGAAAACATTGTCCCCATCGTCTAACTGGTCGAGGACAGTTGCCTTTCAAGCAGCAGATACGGGTTCGAGTCCCGTTGGGGATACCAATTTCAGATTCCATCGTTGGCGTATGGTAGAGCGGTGATACACCGGCCTTTTAAGCCGGCATACGCGGGTTCGAATCCCGCTGCGCCAACCATGGGTTTTGATTGGGTCAGTAACTCAACTGGCAGAGTGCCGGTCTCCAAAACCGGTAGTTGCAGGTTCGATCCCTGCCTGGCCCGCCAATCCTTTGCGGAGTAGAGCAGTGGTAGCTCGGCGCCCTCATGAGGCGTAGGTCCCCAGTTCGAGCCTGGGCTCCGCAATCATTCTGCATCGTTAGCTCAGTGGGTAGAGCACCTGGTTGAAGCCCAGGGCGCGCAAGTTCGACTCTTGCACGATGCACCGGCTAATGGCGAGTAGCAAAGTGGTAATGCACCCGGCTGTTAACCGGGAGACTCGCGGGTTCGACCCCCGCCTCGCCATCCACACAGAGGGCCGCGTCTCTCCAACGCGGATCTGGCGATGAGGATTACCTGTCTTCTTGGTGGCAGCGTGCCAGGCGGGTCCCGATCTGGGTGCGGAATCAGTGCCCTGACGGTTTCACGCTGTAATCGCCCTGATGGCGGCCGTGGCAGAGCGGCTATGCGCGAGGATGTGGCCCTCGTATACACCGGTTCGAATCCGGTCGGTCGCCCCAAAGTTCAATGCACCCGTGGCCAAGCTGGATTGACGGCATCGGCCTACGAAGCCGGGGATTGCAGGTTCGAATCCTGCCGGGTGCGCCAGGCAAGCAGCGGTCAAATCCTTCTCCCGAATCGTTGCATGGGGGGCTGCCAGAGGGCAGTCATGTTCACGGCGTTGGTGGGGCGGTGAAAGGTTTCAGCGAGTCGACCCGAGTGCGTAGAGGCCCTGGTCCGCAATGCTGACACGAAGGTTTCTCGAGCCCGAATCTTCTGTCCGGGAGCAATCGATGGAGACATGGCAGAGTGGTTGATTGCGCCGGATTGCTAATCCGAGGGCCCCTGGGCCGCGGAGGTTCGAATCCTCCTGTCTCCGCCAAAGGTGGGTTCCGGTGTGGTCGGGCTCAGTGACTCTCCTGTCTGCTGATTGGGAAGGAGAGATTTTTTCAGGAAGGTTGGCAGAGTGGCAATGCTCCGGTCTCGAAAGCCGGTGGCCCGTTACGGGACGCAGGTTCGATTCCTGTACCTTCCGCCAGACACGTTCATCATGCGCCGGTGGTGGAATGGGTAGACGCGGCAGGTTTAAACCCTGCTTTTTTGCGGGTTCGAAGCCCGCCCGGCGCACCAGTTATTGCCCCGTTGGTGGAATAGGCAGACACGCCTGGTTTAGGCCCAGGTCATTGGGGGTTCGACTCCCTCACGGGGTACCAGACAGCAGAGCCCGGCTGGCGAAATTGGTAGACGCGCCTGCTGCAAACGCAGATCCATTCCCGGTTCAGGTCCGGGGCCGGGCACCAGCTGTTTGATCCTGTCCGTAAGTAAAATCCTTTTAACAACCAATAGGGGGTGTCTGTGATAAAAGCGCAGAAGAATCGTAACTTTGTGGCCAAATACGCACGGCAGTTCAACCGCGCGTCTGTCCACCGCAACCGCAAAGCTGATGTCAAGGCAGGTCGCAATCAGAAACATAAAGTGCGTTATTGACCGGCACCCTTATCAAACATGGTGCAATTGCTGTACGTCAACAATTGGCCGTTGTGAGTAATTGGCAACTCGCAAGATTCTGAGTCTTGAGTTCCCGGTTCGACCCCGGGACGGCCTGCCATCTTTGCCGGTTTGCCGGCAGCGGTTTGGTACCGGGAAACCGGTGCCGGGGGTCCGCCCCCGATAACCTGGTGTGAGCTGGGGAAAGCGGTGCCTACCTTGCGGGGCCGCGCCGGACTACCGGTCAGTGCGGAAAAGCCGAGACGCTAAGTCATTCTCCCGGGGGGTGACAGCCGTGACGATGTGTGTGTTTGAGGGGCAGGCGATGCTGGCTCCGAAGGTAACGGGTGGTGCCGACCTGCATGCAACCAGAACATTGAGCGGTGGCGACAAAGGGTAGGGATGTCAGTTCGAGGTGGCAGCCGAGGGCGCATTCCAGAGATAACGGTTCCGAGTTGACGGGATCGGGCATTTCAGTGTGGTAGCCGGCAGGCGAAACACAGGCGGAGCGTAGCATTTCGCGGTTCAAAAGGCCGTGAAACTACCGGGCACGCGCTTCGTGGCAGGGTAAGCATTTAGCTCAGATGGTAGAGCGTTGATCCTATAGTCAATGGCGCTGGTTCGATTCCGGCAATGTTTCTAAAAATGCAAAGACGTGTCCAGGTCTTGTCGAAAATGGCTTAATGCCGTGGTCCTCAGGGATAACGCGGCCAGGGGGAGAGCCGCAAGCTCGACCCTTGTTGAATCAGAAACGCACGGTGGTGTTAGCACACCTTGATTGCCCGCAAGGCAGGCGGTAGTGGAAGATTCGAGTAGACAGGATTGATACGGGATTCGCCACCCGTCAAAAAAGGCAGCCATGCAACCTACTGTATTGCGCCCATTGGCGGATGCAGTGGATACGGGATTAACGGCAGCCCGCAAGCATGCCGGTAAGGTCCTCAAAGGGTTGTGTCAGTGGCTGTAGTCTCAGGCCACCATATTTGTCCCGTTGGCCGAGTGCGATAGGCGGCGGTCTGCAACACCGTTCACGGCGGTTCAAATCCGCCACGGGACTCCAGCTTTAAAAAGATCAAAGCGCCAGCATCGTAACTGCATCCCAGACAGTCGCTATTTGCGCACAGTTCGCTCCATCAATTGCCAATATCTTGCCCTGTTAGCATAGCGGCCCAATGCACTCGCCTGTCGAGCGATAGATCACCGGTTCGAATCCGGTACAGGGCGCCACTTCACCGGCGTATAGCTCAGCCTGAGTAGAGCGCTGCCTTTGGGAGGTAGATGTCGCAGGTTTGAATCCTGCTGCGCCGACCAGATTGAATGATCTTGCGGGGCTGGCTTAGAGGCTATTTGCCTGCCTGCAGATCCGCTAATCAGAGGGTGATCTTGTTGTCCTCTCCCAATATGCGGCCATGATCGAGCGGAGCGATACCGGCCTTTCAAGCCGAGGATGCCGGTTCGAATCCCGCTGGCCGCTCCAACCTTTAGACGGACTATCGATTCATCGCGGTGGTCCCAGATACCCCAGTGTTGGCAATGACACAGGGCACTGATTTCGCCCGCGTAGCTCAGTTGGTGAGAGCGCCTGCCTTGTAAGCAGGAAGTCGAAGGTTCAAATCCGTTCCGTGGGCACCAATTCCACAAACATGATCCCGTAGCTCAACTGGAACAGAGCTCAGGCCTCCGAAGCCTGTGGTTGCCGGTTCGAGTCCGGCCGGGATCGCCAACCATCGCGAGGAGACAATATGCGACTCATCATTGGGGCTCGCGATCATGGTGCGGGTCTGGCCACCACAAACTATGTCAGCGCCAAGCGCATCATGCGCGAATTCCCAGTTTCCATCCTGCAGGTCGTGCAACCGCTACCAAGCCGGGAAAACCTGATCGGTTTTCTGTCCTGGTGCAATGGTCGGCACTGTCTACCGCTGCGGGTAGTGCTGAATCAGGTGTCCCCTGAGGACCGCCGTCTGGCCATGCAGTACCTCGTTGCCCGGGGATATCGTACTGCAGATCGCGTGACATTCATGAAACTCTAAGGCGCCCGTAGCTCAATTGGCAGAGCAGGATCCTTCTAAGGTCTCGGTTGGGGGTTCGAATCCCTCCGGGCGTGCCAGAAAAAGCGACCAGTTTTTTACTCGAAGGAAAGGACAATGGCTCGAGTACTGTATCTGGATGCCGGTGGTAGACCTATTCGTTGGATAAATCTCCAGCGCGCTGCCTATCTGTACGCAAAAGACCAGGTTTTGTGGGATCTCGGCAGATTCAAGACAACGCTGCGCGGCGGGTACAGAAGCTGCGGTGGTCGCTCGATGCTTTCGATTGCGCCGGTGATCGCTGGGCGCAGTATCGACCGCGTGGGTTCAAGGCTCCGTCCTGCTCTTACGAACCAGAGCCTGTTCGCCCGTGACCAGTACATGTGCCTCTACTGCGGTGTGAGTTTTTCCACCTCTCTGCTGACAAGGGATCACGTAATGCCGGTTTCCCGCGGCGGCGCGGATAGTTGGGAGAATGTGGTGGCTGCTTGTAAAGGCTGCAACAACCGAAAGGGTGCGATGACACCGGACGAGGCGAGTATGCCGTTGTTGGCGGTGCCGTTCACACCCAATCCCTATGAAGCGATCATGCTGCAGGCGCACCAGATACTGGCGGATCAGATGGAGTATCTGAGTGCCGGGTTCAGTGACAGGCGCAACTGGAAATCGGCATAAGTGGTTGCGAGGAATAGTAAAACCTGAGTGATGGAAGGTTATAGGCCGAGCAGGCATGTGATCAGAAGGTGAAAGAGATGTTGAGCATTAATGTGATTGTTAAATGGACCCTGTCGTTTCTGAAAGAGGACTGGGGCATTAGGGATTATCCGGTAAGGTTTCGAGAGCAGATCAGGGCCGAGCATACTAAAGAAGGGTTGTATATGCCGCGGTTTATCGCCCAGATCGAGAACTGGTAGCAAATCTCGGGTGTTGGAGAAACCAGAGAGGAGGCCCTGGTGGACCTCGGCAGATCACTCGCAACCGTAAAGGAGAGACGGGGATGGCTCCCAAGGCCCGGAACGGGGTTGCCGATAGAATTCGCGCCCAGTGATGAAATCGAGCGCTACCGGGGCATTGTCAGCCGGATCATAACCGATGTGCTGGAATATGACCCTGAGGATATTTTTATCACAGATGGTTCTTCGCTCTGGGACTTCTCCTATGCAGGAGACTCCATTGAAACTCTAAGAAAACGAGTTTCGAAAACGTTCAACGTGGATATTTCCCACATCGAAAGCGGAAATATCGCAGAAATAGCTCGATATATCGCCGAGACAAAGGGTCGTTGAAGCCGGTAGAAATCAACAACTTATCAATGAATTGGTCCAGGAAAAGATCATGCCAGTCAAAATGGTACTGAATGCAAAAGCATCCCCGGGCACTGTTCCGGTGAAAATTTACACGAAAGAAATTGAACACGCTGCGCTAGAGCAGCTGAAGAATATTGCCCAGCTTCCCATTGTCTATTCCCATGTGGCGGCAATGCCGGATGTGCATCTGGGTAAAGGCGCCACTGTTGGTTCTGTAATTCCAACCGTTGGTGCAATTATTCCAGCTGCCGTTGGGGTCGATATCGGGTGCGGAATGAATGCGGTGCGAACATCACTGCAAGCCAATCAGTTGCCCGATAGCCTCAAGTCAGTACGGGCGGCCATCGAGGCCAGGGTGCCAGTAGGTTTTGCCCGGCACAAGATGATCAATGCGAGGGAGTCAGCCTGCAAGGACCTCGCTCCCGGTGCGGATCGGCTATTCGAAAAGCACCCAGCGCTGCTGAAGATGTTGCGGGACCCACAGCGCACCTGGGTTACCCAGGTGGGCACCCTTGGTGGAGGAAACCATTTCATCGAGATCTGTCTTGATGAGAGCGATCAGGTATGGGTCATGCTGCACTCTGGAAGCCGAGGTATCGGCAATGCGATCGGGCAGCATTTCATCAAGCTGGCCAGAAAGGATATGGCAGTACATATCCACAACTTGCCGGATCGTGACCTGGCTTACTTCAGCGAGGGCAGTCAGCACTTCGATGACTACGTGGAGGCAGTTAACTGGGGGCAGGAATACGCCCGCGTAAACAGACAGGAGATGATGAAGCTTGTCATCGGTTGTCTGCGCGAATACTTGCCGCCGTTTACGCTGACGTCCGAGGCCATCAACTGTCACCACAACTATGTGGTGAGGGAAGCACACTTTGGTCGCGATGTGTTTGTAACCCGCAAGGGCGCCATCAGTGCACAGCGAGACCAGCTGGGCATCATCCCCGGCTCGATGGGCTCTAGGTCCTATATCGTACGGGGGAAGGGGAACCCGGAGTCCTTCTGTTCCTGTGCCCATGGCGCCGGACGGAAAATGAGCCGCAATGCAGCGCGCAAGCGTTTTACCCGGCGTGATCTTGAGGAACAGACAAAGGGGGTCGATTGCCGAAAGGACAGTGGGGTACTCGATGAGATCCCGGCTGCCTATAAAGATATCGACCGTGTCATGGGAAACCAGTCAGACCTGGTGGACGTGGTTCACACGCTGCGACAGGTGATCTGTGTGAAGGGATGATTGCCAGATAAGGCACATTAAGCTGATATGGATATCGAGTTAGCAAAAGAGATCATGGCATGCCTCCCCGAGGGGCGTACCCGGTTCTATTACTTCAAGGACAGGTACGCCCTGTTGCTGCTGCGTCAGGTCTGCAAGGAACAGCAGCATATAAGGGCGCTGCGGCAGGGGCGGTACGCCAGGTTGCTTGAAAAATCTGCTGTGGGGGAGGTCATCCGTCGCTCTGGGAACGGGTTGCTGACCCCTGAGCAGCTGGTTAATTACTGGCCCGCCCAATTTCATTGTTACCGATTGAGTCTGGGACTGTGGGGAAGTGAAATAAAGAGCCGCTATTACCAGACGTCGCGAACAGGCTACAACCTTGTCTTGCAGATGAACTTTTCCAATGAGCATGATGTCTGCTACAAGCGCTATAACATCGCTGATGACGAGGGTTGCTTTGATTCCTACGATCACCCAACAAGTGATACACGGAATACCATGGCATGGTCGCGGATTGACCTCGACCTCGAATCTGATACCGCACTGATTGAAGAGGTACAGACAGACTGGTTGCGGTTTGCCAGGGAAGCTTATGATGATGCACAGAACATCCGTAAGGCAAAGTCGAAAGTAGACAGGGAAAAGCAAGAGCGCTATTGGTTTTACGATTTTACACCTGAGCAGGCTATAGAATATTTTGAGATCGCGGTCAGGGAGCATCTGGCAATTTGGGATGAGGCTGTTCTCTCGGCCACTCTGGAGTTCCTCCTGCATGAGATCGGGATCCGGAAGATCTATTTTCACAGCTGGGAAACTGGTCGGAGAGTAAAGCACCGTGCGCCGCCACGGTCGGTGTACAGGAATTTACCCAGGAAGTTCTGTTTCCAGTCTGTATCTGAAGGTCCAGGATTCCTGATTGAGGACAAGTCCTCCAGGAGGAAAATGAAGAAGATCGACCGTCAGTCCTGGTATCTACTGGATTTCTCTAGCGTGAGCGGTGCGGCCGGTGTCAGCCGTGACTGCCAGCTACTTACCGCATAAAAGTCGTTCTCTTGGCTGGGATTCCCGATTCATCCTGAGGGGCAATATCTCTGGTAGAGTTCCACTCAGCAACTTTCAGCTTGAACGTTTTGAATCTGGGTGTTTTTAGATTTTTAATTAGGGATTTATTGGAGGGTTTCATATGGATGTGGGAAACAAGAAAAGTTCTATGCGGGTGCGGGCGGACAGGATCAAGCCGTACCAATGTAAGCAGCTTATCGCGGTCATCGAAGATCCGCACGATATCAAGAATATCGGCACGGTGATTCGTAATGTTAACGCTCTTGGGGTGGAGAAGGCGTATATCGTGGACCCTAAAGGGAGCCTTCCAGAAGACTGGCAAGATATGCGGGAGCGCAAGTCCCTCTCAGGGACCTCAGTTTCAGCCATTAAATGGACATTCGTGAAGCGGTTTGACAGCACGGAACAGTGTCTTGATCACCTCGAGAGCAAAAACTTCAGCTCCATCGTAACGTCGCCTCACATGAAGGGGAGACGTAACGTTGTGCTTCATGAAGGGGACTACACAATATTTCCCAAGCTGGCTGTCTGGTTTGGGAGTGAATCCCGTGGCATCACTGATCTGGCAGTAAGGCGCAGTGAGCTGTGCGTGAATATTCCAATGCTGGGCATGATCGAAAGCCTAAACCTCGGAACTACTTCCGGGATTGTGCTTTATGAGATTACGAAGCAAAGAAGAGCCTATCAGAGGATGTATAGATACAAAAATATGCGCGGAAGAAAATTCATTGCATAAAGAGTGATGGCCGGGCTTTCTATGGCAGGCTTCGCGGCCACAGGTGGCCACGAAAATGGGCCGTTGGACTGATCGCGGTGAGCAGGAGGCCATACCGCAATGATATGGTCCAGAGAGAGATAATCCCGGATTGAGGTTTCATCACCAGCCCATTAGCATTGCTGGCCGACCTAATGCGATTGAGTGGTGATGGGATGGCGCTTACCGGCGGTGTTGCCTTAGTCCGGCTTTTACAAAACTACGGGGTTGATACGGTATTCGGAATACCCGGAGTTCATACCCTGGAACTCTACCGTGGCCTGCCGGAGACCGATATCCGCCATGTCCTGACCCGCCACGAGCAGGGTGCCGGGTTTATGGCCGATGGCTATGCGCGGGTCAGCGCCAAACCGGGGGTCTGTTTTTTGATCACTGGGCCTGGTCTGACCAACGCTGCTACCGCCATTGGCCAGGCCTATGCCGATTCAATTCCCATGCTGGTGATCACCAGCGTTAACGAAAGCAGCACTTTGGGAAAAGGCCGGGGTCGTTTACATGAGACCCAGGACCAGCGCGCCATCACTGAGCCCCTGACAGCCTTCAGTGCCACTGCGCTCAGCCCGGAAGATATTCCTGACCTCGTGGCCCGGGCCTTCTCTGTGTTTAACAGCCAGCGACCGCGACCGGTACATATCGAGGTGCCGATGGATGTGCTCGCTGCTCCTGTGGCCTACGACTGGTCGTCGAAGGTCGCCGTCTGTGCAAAGCGTCCGGCGCCCTGTGCACAGGATGTTGAGGCGGCGGTAGCGTTACTGCAATCTTCCCAAAGACCGCTGATTATCGCCGGGGGCGGCGCGATAGAAGCAGCCGCCGAACTCCAATCACTGGCAGAAACTGTGCAGGCGCCGCTATTCACTACGGTTGCGGGGAAGGGCATCTTACCGCCCGGCCATCCCCTGGCCGGCGGTGCGACCCTGTGCACACCACCTGTATGGGAGTTTGTGGCTGATGCCGACCTTGTTCTGGCAATCGGTACTGAGCTGGCTGATACCGATATGTGGCGGGATACGTTGCCGATTAATGGAAAGCTAATCCGCATCGATATCGATAGTGACAAAATGAATGACCTGTATCCCCCAACATTACCGATCCTTGCGGATAGTCAGCAGGCAACCAGTGCGTTGCTGATGGCTATGGGGGGGCACGAGTCACGGACGAACCGCACCTGGCTGGAGCGGCTACGACAGTTGCCAGCTCTGCTCAAGCAGGGTCACGCGCCTTTGCAACTACAGCATCAGCAGGTGCTTGACTGCATTGCGGAGGTGTTGCCGGAAGATGCCCTGGTAGCTACCGATATGACGCAGATTGCCTATACGGGCAACTATGTTTTCGAGAGCACTGAAACACGGAAGTGGCTCCACCCCACTGGCTACGGGACTCTGGGGTATGGATTGCCCGCAGGTATTGGTGCAAAGATCGCTCTTCCCGGACAGCCGGTGTTGGTCATTGCCGGCGACGGTGGGTTTCTCTACACGCTGCAGGAGCTGGCTACGGCAACAGAAGAGATCGATACCGCTCTGGTGGTGTTGGTGTACAACAACGCCAGCCTTGGCCAAATTCGTGATGACATGCTGGAGCGAAAAATAGAGCCTGTTGGAGTGCTACCCAGAAACCCGGATTTTACCGGCCTGGCACGAGCCTTCGGTTGCCAGGTTTTCCAGCCGACCACGTTGGGCGAGCTGAGCGTGGATTTGCAGCAGGCTTTCGGATTTGCCGGAGTCAGTTTTATTGAGGTCGATGCCGAAAATATCGCCATATAAAAGCTGGCGACTGAGGCTGGGCTGGTAGAAAGGTTGCGTAAAGACTAATGATAAAAATCAGAGAGCGGTTATGAAGTACTCAGATTTGACCCGACGTATCACCGGGGAGGGTTCCAGTGCCTGGGACATTCATTTTCGGGCGCAGGAGCGATTGGCCCGCGGCGAAGACGTGGTCATTCTCTCGGTGGGGGACCCGGACTTCGATACGCCGGCTGCCATCGTCGACACCGCCTGTGCCGAGCTCAAAGCCGGTGCCACCCATTACGCGGATCATCGCGGTGAACAGGAGCTGCAGCAGGTCCTGGCTGCACGCCATACTGCCCAGACTGGTGTTTCGACGGATCCTGAACAGGTGGTTGTGGTGGCGGGGGCGCAGTGTGGCCTCTATGTGGCTGCCCAGTGCCTGCTCGACCCGGGCGATGAAGTCATTGTCCCTGAACCCATGTATGTCACCTACGAGGCCTTCCTGCAGGCCACCGGAGCCCGAGTAGTCAACGTGCCTCTGCTGCCCGAGCTGCACTTTAACATCGACCCTGAAGCGATCGCGGCGAAAGTGACAGAGCGCACACGAGCGATTTTCATCAATAGCCCCCACAACCCAACCGGGGCGGCTGTGAATGAGGCTACCTGGCAAGCACTGGCCGAGCTCTGCGTTGAGCATGACCTGTGGTTGATTACCGATGAGGTCTACGCCGATCTGATGTTCGAGGGCGAGCATTTCCATCCAGGGCAATTACCCGGGATGAGTGAGCGCACGGTGACCGTGTCCAGCCTGTCGAAATCCCATGCCATGACCGGCTGGCGGCTCGGGTGGGTTATCGGGCCGAGGGAATTTGCCGTGCATGCGGGTAACCTGACCCTGTGTATGCTGTACGGCAGCCCCGCTTTTGTGCAGAGGGCCGCTGTGACAGCCCTGACCGCTGAACTGCCCGAGCTTGAGGAAATGCGCCAGGCTTACCGCGGTCGCCGGGATCTGATGGTCGCGAGGATCAAATCCATCCCGGGCGTTAACTGCCATACGCCGGCGGGCGGAATGTTTATGATGCTGGACGTGCGCGAGCTGGGCGTGAGTGCGGATACCTTCGCAGAGCGGCTACTGGATGAGTTTGGTGTTTCGGTATTAGTGGGCGAAGCTTTTGGCCCCAGTGCGCGCGGGCATGTACGGGCGAGCTTTTGTGTGAGTGAGGCCGATCTGGACAAAGCCTGCGCTAGGATCGCGGCGTGCGCGGAGGCATTCTTGTCGGAGGCAGACGGGTAGGGGGCTGCCTGTTCAACTCCCGGGGCGACCAGTGTCGTCGGCGCTCAGCTGGCAATGACTGGCTTGCCCCCGCTTAACTCTCTGCCATCCTCTCCGCTCTGGCCCTTGAGCTGTTTCATTTCCTCGCTGCTCATGCGGACGATACGAATATTCAGAAAGCCATAGGCGAGCGCCACGATCGGATTGATCAGGTTAAAGAAGCAGAAAGGCAGGTAGGCCAGTGTGGTCACTTGCAGAGTGTTCGCCATATAAACACCACAGGCGTTCCAGGGAATCAGGGGCGACGTGATGGTGCCGCCATCCTCGAGGCTCCGCGACAAGTTCTCGCTGGCCAGTCCGCGCTTCTTGTACTCGGCCTTCCACATCTGACCGGGCAGCACAATTGAAAGGTACTGGTCGCCTGTCAGCACATTGACCCCGAGGCTTGTCCCCATGGTGGTTGCGATCAGTGAGCCAGTGGAGGAAATCAGTCGCGACAGCGCGCGCATCAGCAGGTTAATAAAGCCGATGCGCTCCAGCACACCCGTCATCATCATCGACGCCAGCACCAGCCACACCATATTGACCATCGACACCATTCCGCCACGAGACAACAAGTTGTCGACTTGCTGATTACCAGTCTGGATCGTGAAGCCGTCGTAGAGCGTGATCCAGATTGCCTGGCCCAGGGCCGTAGCCCCTTCAAGTTCGCGCAACGCCATAAAATGTGTGACGACCGGCATTTGTGTGAGCAGTGCCAGTGCCATTGCGACAATGGTTGCGCCTGTAATGGCCAGGTAAGCAGGAGCTTTCTTAATGGCGAGTGTGAGCAGCAGGAGGACGGGAATCAGGTTATACCAGGCGATTTCATAGGAGCCTTCCAGAGCAGTGAGGAAGGCTTCAACTTGATTGCCCTGGCTGTCGTCAGTGGGGCTGATTACGCTGACCAGGAAGAAAATTACCAGTGCAAGGGCAAAGCTTGGCACTGAAACCCAGCTCATATTGCGGATGTGGGAAAATAGGTTGCTTCCGGCAATGGCTGGGGCGAGATTGGTGGTTTCCGACAGCGGGGACATCTTGTCACCGAAATAGGCTCCACTCACCACCGCTCCTGCGGTAATGGCTGGCGAGAGCGAGAAACCATAGGCGACGCCGACCAGAGCAACACCGATAGTGGCGGCAGTGGTCCATGAGCTGCCGATGCAGATTGAAACGATGGCGCAGATGAGACAGCAGGTGGGATAAAACCACTGCGGAGACAGCAGTTTCATGCCAACAAAAAGCAGCGTTGGCACTGCGCCAGAGAGCATCATGGCTCCGATCAGGGCGCCAATGGAAAGGAAGATAAGGTTGGGGCCAGCTGTGCGGGCGGTAGATTTGACGATGGCTGATTCGATCTCGTCCCAGCCAATACCATTCTTCAGGCCGACCAGTGCGGCGAGGAAGCCGGTCATCATCATCGCCACCTGAGTGGCACCGCTTAACGAATTACTTCCAAACAGGCCGATAGCCCCGCCCAAAACCAGAAGTAAAATTGATCCTAGTAAAGCTGCATCGAGAGCGCTGAGAGGGCGCTCTTTCGGTTGCTCCATTCTCGATGCCGGGGATTATTGTGCATTTTTATCTCAGATAGCGCGTTCGCCGTCCGGGAAATCGGAATACAACACCCTAACACGTCAGAGTGAGAGGTCATACCCTGCAGTCGCGGAAGAGATGGGGCTTCCATCCAAAGAAGAAGGCAGAAAAGTCGGCGCGTTCACATGCGCGGAAGCGTCCCGACCGATGTTTAATATGATTTTTGGCCGGGACGGTTATATCCGTGGACTCAGTACTTGATCAGCACCGGATACTTCAAGTAGGCCCCGTCGTAATACGGACCGCGCTGGTAGAAAAACTCCAAGCGAGCCCTGGGGTCATTGGCAAACTCCTTGTCCTGGAGCTTTTTCTCAAATTCTTCCTTCAATGCAGCGTCTGCTTCGAGCATTTTTTCTGCCAGCGGTACAAGCGCGTAGGGCTCATAGTATTCCGTGCGCTGGAATATGCCGTTGAAGAATCCCCACTGGAAGAAGGAGTCGGGACCGCGCGGGTCCAGCAGCGCAACCGCGAGCTTGCCCAGCGGCTGGTTGGTGCTGACTTTGACATAGTCCGCCAGATTGCGCTCGACCTGATCTTCCGAAAATGTGGCCGAGACGCGGAAGTGGCCCTCGAAGGGCTCGGTCGCGAAGTTATGGTCATCCACATTCAGTTGCGTGAGCGTCACAGTTTTCTGCTCGGGCTCCGTGCTTTCAATGCCATGCGCTTTCAGGCGCTCCAGCGCCAGCGTTTCTGATTTGGGAATGAAAAAGGCCTTGGGCACCCTGACTTCCACACTTTTTACGTTGTCGATAAAAACTGGCAGGGCGGGGTAATCCTTGGCTTTACCGAGCCATACCACCTGCTCGTCGCCGGTGATGGGGTTCTTTTCTTTCTTATAAGCAATGCCTTTGAACGGAGTCTTGCCAAAGACGGTGGTGTCAGGGGTCTTGTTAGTACTCCATGCCAGCACCTGGTTTTCGGGGCGGCGCTGCTGGTCGGTGGCAATCGCTTTCTGCAGCTGCTTGCCGTCCTCGGCCAGCGCCTGCAGTGCTGCCTCGATCAATACATAGGTGCCGAGCACCCGCTGGCGATAGGGCTTCAGCGAGTGGTTCTCTACCAGCACGGTAGGCAGGTGGCGGAGGTCGCCCAGGCCATTGGAAAAGCGCGGGCTGGCTGTCCAGTGATTGATGCCATCGGCAAAGTTCTTTGAATTCACGCCGAAAATCAGCGGGCCGGGAATATGTCCGGCTTCGGTCAGTTTTGTGTCCAGCGTGTTCTGCAGGCGGGTTTCCAGCCACCTGGCAATGGCCGGGGAATCGCTTGCAAAGGAGCCGTTGTAGCCGTAGGTGATGTCGTACTGGTAGTCCTCACCGTCGGTGACATGCACGTCCAGGTACAGCGTCGGCTGGTACTCGTTGACGATCTCCATCACTGCCCGCAGCTCGGGTGTATCGAGCTTGGCGTAGTCGCGGTTCAGGTTCAGGTTATTGCTGTTGGTCCGCCAGCCTGAGTTTTCCGGGCCGCGCTGGTTCATGCGGGTGAAGGGACCAGAGCGCTCATGCCCGTCTACATTCAGGATAGGAATGATCAGCAGGTTCGCCTGCTGGATCAGTTGCCGCAGCGCCTGGTCGCCGCCGATATAGTCCCGCAGCAGCATAAAGCTGGCGTCCTTGCCGTCGATCTCGCCGGAGTGAATACCGGCCTGGACCAGCAGAGTGGGCTTGCCGTTGCTTCTGGGGTCACTACCGCCCTCGGTAAGTGTCACCAGCTGAATCCTGCGGCCGCTGGACGAGGTGCCGATATCCCTGGCCGTGATATCCGGACTCGCCTTGGCAAGCTGCTGGACGAAAGCGCGGGTCTGCCGGTAGTTCGGGGTGGTGGCAAAACCACTTGCCTCTGCCGGGGTCACCCACTCGCCCTCCTGCATGATCAGCTTTTCGGAAGCCCCCTCCCAGGGAAGCAGCTTGGGCAGAGGGGCTTCGAGCTCGTTAGCTTGTGCAGTGAGAGCCCAGAGGGGGGCAGTGGCGAGCAGGCAGCCTGCCAACAGTCTGGCGCGCCCGCGAGAGATTGCTTTATGCATGGGAGTGAATTCCAACCGTCGATGATGAAGTGGACTTGTTATGTTCTGAGGCCCGGGATGATAGGGCATAGCGGTGTCTGCCGCATCGTGAGATGGGCCGGAGCTGGAATACGGCGCATGGGCGCATGCCAGCCAGAAGAACACCGGGGTTGCCGTCTGTCGACTGCTGGCGACGGCACTTAACAACTGGAAAGCCCCGGCTGTCGCCAACAGAACATTCTTAACTTAGGGGCCAATTTGGGGGTTGTTGCCTAATAATAAATTGAATATCGTTCTATTAACCTAATTTAAATCTGCTTGGTGGCCATAATGTTAAACTCCATTTCGTCCCTGGATCGCACGGATATCGCCATCCTGAGGGTGCTGCAGGCGGAAGGGCGGATCAGTAATGTGGAGCTGTCCGACCGGGTACACCTGTCACCACCGGCGACCCTGGCCCGTGTCAGGCGTCTGGAGCAGGAAGGCTATATCAGTGGTTATGCCGCGATGCTCAACCGGGAAAAGCTGGGCCACGACAACCTGGCCCTGATTGAGATTGCCCTGGAGCTGCACCAGCACGAACGCATTGCCGAGGTGCTGGGCCAGCTGGTGGCGATGCCGGAGGTGCTCGAGTGCTATCACGTGACCGGTGAATACGACTACATGATCAAAGTCTCCACCGTAAACAACCGGGCGCTCGACCACTTCATTGCCACGCGGCTGATTCCGCTACCGGGGATAGCGCGGATTCATACCAGCATTGTGTTGAAGGCCCTGAAGCAGACAACGGAGCTGGACTTACCTGAGCCCTAGGCGGCGCCACATGTTTGGCCCGCCGGATCAATAACGATAAGAGAGGCAAACATGTGGGAATCAAAAAACATCGAGACCAATGTCATTCACGGCGGCAAAAAGTCGCAGGGTGAGTTCGGTCCGCTGTCTACACCGATTTACCAGACATCGACCTTTGTCTTCGACAATGTGCAGCAGGGGGCCGACCGCTTTGCCGGTGAAGACCAGGGGCACATTTACTCCCGGTTGGGGAATCCCACCGTCGATGAGCTGGAAGCCCGCATGGCAGTGCTGGAGGAAACCGAGGCGGCAGCCGCTTTTGGCTCTGGTATGGGCGCGGTATCCGCGGCCATCTTTGCGCTGCTGAAAGCCGGCGATCACCTGATTACTTCCCACCGTCTCTATGGCTGCACTTTTGCCCTGTTCAATCACCAATTGCCGGCACTGGGTATCGAGGTCAGCTTTGTGGACCTGGCAGACGAGCAGGCGTTGCGCGCGGCCATCAAACCCAACACCCGGGTGATTTACGGTGAGACGCCGATCAATCCATGCATGACCGTTATGGACCTGGATATGATCGGTGGTATCGGCCGCGAGCACGAAATCACCACCGTGATCGACAACACTTTCATGTCCCCCATTCTGCAACGCCCGGCGAAGCACGGCATTGACCTGGTGCTGCATTCCGCTACCAAGTACTTGAATGGCCACGGTGACGTGGTGGCAGGCATTCTCTGTGGCTCGGCTGAGCTGATCAATCACATCAAGATGACGACCCGCAAGGACATCGGAGCCATTATGAGCCCCCACGATGCCTGGCTGGTGATGCGGGGGCTGAAAACCCTGCACCTGCGGGTACAGCGCCACAGTGAAAACGCTCAGGCGGTGGCTGAGTTTCTGCAGGACCATAGCGCCATCGAGAAAGTCTATTATCCGGGTCTCCCGGATCACCCCGGCTACAGGCTGCTCGGCAAGCAGATGCTGGGTGCCGGTGGCGTGATGGCATTCGAGCTCAAGTGCAGTTTCGAGCAGGCGGTGGGCTTCATCAACCAGCTGCAGATGTGCAAGCGTGCGGTCAGTCTGGGGGATGCCGAAACCCTGATCCAGCACCCTGCATCCATGACGCACTCCACTTACGGACCGGAAGAGCTGGCCGAAGCGGGCATCTCCAGAACGCTGATCCGCCTCGCGGTGGGCCTGGAAAATGCCGAAGACATCATGGCGGACCTGGGGCAGGCTCTGGACAGTATTCGCTGATCGCCACGGTGCGAATTCAGGACTAAACGCCAGTTCGATCGGGGGAAAACCGGATACTTCTGCTGTTATGGTGGAGGTACAGGGAGAGCTCCCGTGAGCGGTTTGCCTTCGTCTTACACCTAGCCGGGATCTTGTTACCGTGAATATGCAGTTGGATGTTCAGGAGTTAATCGACAGCCAGGATCTGGAGCTCCAGGAGTGGCTGGAGTCGCTGGAAGATATCCTGCGCCACCATGGCGCCGAGCGAGCCAAAGGCATGCTACAGGCATTGCAGGAGCGTCTCGTCAGGCATGGTGTGCAGCTGGACGAGGCACCGCTGAATACACCGTATCGCAACACGATTCCGCTCTCCGAACAGCCCGCGTATCCGGGTGATCTGAGCATCGAACAGCGCATCGAGAACCTCAACCGCTGGAATGCGATGGCCATGGTCTTGCAGGCTGCGGACAGTGGCACCGGAGTCGGCGGGCATATTGCCACCTATGCCTCGGCGGCGACCATGCTCGAAGTGGGCTTCAATCATTTCTTTCGCTGCCGGGATAGTGAGTACGGTGGCGACCTGCTGAATGTGCAGGCCCACGCGGCGCCGGGAATTTATGCCAGAGCCTATCTGGAAGGACGCCTGACGGAGCAACAGCTCAAGAATTTCCGTCGCCAGCTGCAGCCGGGCGGCGGGCTCTCCTCTTACCCGCATCCGCGCCAGATGCCGGATTTCTGGCAGGCGCCTACCGCGTCCATGGGACTCTCCACCCCCTCCGCAATTTACCAGGCCCGCTTTGCCAAATATCTGGAGGCCCGGGGACTGAAACCTCTCAATGGCGGCAAGGTCTGGAATTTTATCGGTGACGGTGAGGCTGACGAACCCGAAGTACTCGGCACCATCAATATTGCCTCCCGTGAAAACCTCGACAACCTGGTACTGGTCATCAACTGCAACCTGCAACGGCTGGATGGGCCGGTACGTGGCAATGGCAAGGTGATCCAGGAGCTGGAGCGCAGCTTCCGCGGCGCCGACTGGCAGGTGATCAAGGTGGTCTGGGGCAGCGGCTGGGACACCCTGTTGCAGAATGATCGCAACGGCGTGCTGCAGCGACGGATGGATGAAACCCTCGACGGCGATTACCAGCTGTATTCGACCCGACCCGGTGGCGCGCAGCGTGAGCACTGGGTAGAGCACTCTCCGGAACTGCGGGCGCTGATGAGTAGCCTGACCGATGACGAAGTTCGGGAAATCAAACGTGGCGGCCAGGATCCGAAGAAAATTCATGCCGCCTTCGCCAGGGCTGCAGAGGCCTGTGGCAAGCCCACGGTGATACTGGTGAAGACCGTCAAAGGCGATGGTCTCGGTGACTCGACGCAGGGCAAGAATACAGCCCATCAGAAAAAGCAGTTCTCCGACCAGGAACGCATCAATATTGGCAGAAAACTGGGTATCCCTTTAACGGATGAAGAGCTGGCCCGTGCCAGCCTTTACCGGCCGCCGGCAGACTCGGAGGAGCTGCAATACCTGCTGGATCGGCGTTGCGCACTCGGTGGCGGGATGCCTGCCCGCCGTGTGGACTGCGAGCAGTTGAGTGCGCCCGATGAAGCGCTGTTTGAAGAATTTTTCCGTGGCAGCGGAGAGCGTCCGATTTCGACGACGATGGCTATCGTCAAGATGATGGCGAAGCTGCTGAAGGACGGGCAGTTAGGTAAATATATCGTACCGATTGTTCCGGATGAGGCGCGCACCTTTGGTATGGAGGCCCTGTTCCGGGAGGCTGGTATTTATGCGCCGGGAGGGCAGAAGTACCAGCCGGTGGATGGCGACAGCCTGCTGCCGTATCGCGAAGCTGCGGACGGGCAGATCCTTCAGGAAGGGATTTGTGAAGCCGGGGCAATGGCCTCATTCCTGGCCGCCGGCACAGCCTATGCCAATCACGGTGTGCCCACGATTCCCCTGTATATTTTCTACAGTATGTTCGGCTTCCAACGCGTGGGGGACATGATCTGGGCAGCGGCTGACAGCATGTGCCGCGGCTTTCTGATCGGGGGCACGGCAGGTCGGACCACGCTTAATGGTGAGGGCTTGCAACACCAGGATGGGCACTCCCATATCTTGGCGTCGACCGTGCCGAACATGCGCAGTTACGATCCGGCATTTGCGTTCGAGCTGGCGATATTACTGCGCGAAGGGGTTGAGGCTATGTACGGACGCGGTGAGGAAGTTTTCTACTATCTCACCGTCTATAACGAGAATTACCCCATGCCCGCGATGCCGACAGGTGACCGCCAGGCAATCGCAGAGGGCGTGCGCCGGGGCCTGTATCGGTACCGGGCCGGCCGGTGTTCTGACACAAAGCTGCCACCGGTTCAGCTATTCGGCAGCGGCAGCATCATGCAGGAAGTGCTCAAGGCCCAGGAGTTCTTGGCGGAACGTGGAATCCAGGCTGATGTCTGGAGTGTCACCAGCTACACCGAGCTCGCGCGGGACGCGGAGCAGGTGGAGCGCCGGAATCGCGAGGCGCCCGGGGATGGGCAGCGTTCCTACCTGCAGCACATGCTGTCAGGCCTCGAGGGGCCTGTGGTGGCATGTACCGATTACATGCGAGCATTGCCCGCCAGCATTGCCCGCTGGGTACCGGGCCCTTATGTCACGCTGGGCACGGATGGGTTTGGTGTGAGTGAGTCCCGCGAAAGTCTGCGTCAGTATTTCGAAGTCGACGCCGCCAGTATCGCGTATGCCGCAATGGCTGCGCTATGCGAGCAGGGGGCAATCAGCCCCGATGAACTGGCGTCTCTGCGCGCAGGGCTTGGCGTGGGCGGCAAAGTCCCTCGTGCGGCGGACGGTGAATTTCAGTGGGGGAGGGGATAATCGGAAGCCGATCATCCTCATTTCTTTGCGATTCTCGCGCTGATATCACCCGCTCTTCTGTCTTGTTCTTCTGCCTGGGGCTCTTTGGGGCTCTTTGGGGCTCCTGGCTCCCTTGGCAACTTCCGCGGCCAGCCCGCCTTTTTCACCTGCCCAGCCAATACCTGATTCCCGCCTGCCGCAGATGCCCTCGAGTTACCGAGTTCTCCACTGACACATCACTGACTGGGTAGGGTGGGGCAGCGGGTAACGGTTTGGTTGACTGGTTTCTGCAAGTCAGTATCATACCGTCCAGTTGGTTGGTTTTGACCGAGAGCCGCTGGAGGGTCATATGTCCAAGGTCGACAAAGAGACCATCATTCGCGCTGCCGAGGAGGTGGTGCGGGAGCGTGGTGCTCGCAAGCTGACACTGGACGCGGTGGCGGCACAGTGCGGCCTGAGCAAGGGTGGACTGTTGCACCACTTTCGCACCAAGCAGGCTCTGCTGCAGGCGATGCTGGAGTCATCCATCGCCTGCGAGGCAGAGCTGGTGGAGGAATATGCAGCCGAGGGTGGCAGCAACGGGGGCCCGCTGGCATCCCGTATTTGTTCCGCCTTCTGCATGATGCAGGACGATGAGGGCCTGCCGCGTGCGCTGATTGCCGCGGTGGCCGAGGATCCGGCCCTGCTGGAGCCGATCAAGGCCAAAGAGGCCAAGATCCGCAGTGAGCTGACAGAAAACTGCAGTGACCCTGATTTCGCCCTGCTGTTGCTGCTCGCCACTCGTGGCCTGTTCCTCGGGCGTGTGCTCGGGGTATTGGAGCCCGATGACCCCATTTTCGAACGTCTGCGCAAACGCCTGTTGTCTCTGGCGGCAGACCTCGACTGACTTTTCTGTTGATCCCTTCTTCCCCAACAAGAGTTTCCGGGAACTGAATATGAAATTGTACGGAAGTGTCCGTCCTTCACTGGCGTTGCTGCTCGCGGCTGTCGTTGCCATTTCCGCTTGCAGCGATTCGCAAAATACCGAGAAACCGGTCGAGCGTGTGTGGCCGGTAAAGGTTGCCAGTGTCTCCAGCGCTGGTGACGTTTCTGCGCGCCAGTTTGCCGGGCGGGTAAAGGCGGTACAGACGGTGGACCTGTCGTTCCAGGTCGGCGGCAAGTTGCAGGAAGTGAAATTCAGTGAGGGGGAGTTTGTCCCCAAGGGTCGGGTGATTGCCGCCCTGGATGATCGGGATTTTCGCCGGCGTGTGAAGGAGGCTCGCGTGAACCTTCAGCTGCTGGAAAAGACACTCGAGCGGCAGCAGGCCCTGAAGGAGCGCAACGTGATTTCCTCGCAGCAGCTGGACGAGACGCAGACCAATTACGACCTGGCCAAAGTAGCGCTTGAGAATGCCGAGCAGGACCTCGCCTACACCCGCCTGAGCGTGCCGTTTGATGCGCTGGTCACGCGCCAGCTGGTCGAGAGCTACTCCAATGTACAGAAGGGCCAGGGCGTGGTGCGCTTGCAGAACGTATCTGAGGTCCGTGTCCAGGTATCGGTACCTGAGCGGCTGCTGGCAACCATTGATGCGGATCGGGTCGAGTCTATTACCGCGAGCTTCGAGTTCCTGCCAGGTAAGGAGTTTCCGCTGGAGTACCGCGAGCATCAGGCCGAAGCCGATAGCGTGACACAGACCTATGTCGTGGAGCTGGGCATGGCCCGCCCGGAAAAAGTACAGATACTGCCCGGAATGACAGCGCGGGTGAAACTGCGCCTGAAACAGGACGTGGGCGAATTGCGGGTGCCACTGTCCGCGGTACAGACGAACGCTGATGGCACACCCTATGTCTGGCAGATCAACGACGACCACAGTGTCTCGCGTATCGACGTTGAGCTTGGACGCACTGACGGAGATTCCGTGCAGGTAACAGCGGGGCTCAACCCCGGCGCGATGCTGGTAGCGGCTGGTGGCCAACATCTCTACGAAGGCGCCAAAGTGCGTAATTATGCAGCCGCGGCGGCAGCACAACCTGTTGCCGAGACCGAGCAGTAAAGCGGGCTCTCTGGGGGGATTGCGGTGAAGATTTCCGAGATATTTATCCGGCAGCCTGTTTACAGCTGGCTGCTGATGCTCATCTGCTTGTTCGGCGGCCTGTGGGGAATCGCCGATATCGGACGCCTGGAGGACCCGGCGTTTACGATCAAGGAAGCGCGGGTTTTTACCGCCTACCCGGGTGCCAGTGCGCAGCAGGTCGAGGAGGAGGTGACGGAGAAGCTGGAAGTTGCGATTCAGCAACTGGCGCAACTGAAAGACATTACCTCCACCTCGCGTCCGGGAATGTCTGAGATCCGCGTCAGTATCGAAGATCATTACGATTCCAACCAGCTGCCCCAGATCTGGGACGAGCTGCGCCGCAAGGTACGCGATGCCCAGGTGCAACTGCCCCGCGGCGCCCTGCCTCCAGTGGTGAACGACGATTTTGGGGAAGTCTTCGGTATTTATTATGCGGTCACCGGCGAGGGTTTCTCCCACAGCGAGATGCGGGAAATCACCAAGGCGATTCGCCGTGAACTGCTGACTGTTGAGGGCGTGGCCAAGGTATCGCGATCCGGCGTGATCGATGAGGTGGCCTATCTGGATATCGACGAGACCCGCCTCGCGCAGCTCGGCTTTTCCCTCGATGACCTGGCTCAGGTGTTGCAGGCCGAGAGTTCGGTGCAGCAGGTTGGGGAGGTCGAGGGGAAGGATCTGCGCACCCGTATTGTGGTGGATAATCCGGCCAATGATCTGGAGAGTATCCGCAATATCCTGATCGGTGTTCCCGGTTCTACTGCCATGCTCGCGGTGCGAGACATTGCAGAGGTTTCGATCGGATATGAGCAGAAGCCCGATTTTATTGCCCGCTATAACGGCCAGCCGGCCATTCTGCTCGGCATTGCCGGTGGGCAGGCTACCAACATCGTCGATGTGGGAGCGGCGGTAGAGGAAAAGCTGGCCCAGCTCGCGCAGGGCTTGCCGTTGGGCGTGGAAGTATTTCCCGTCTATGAACAGCACCGGGTTGTCGAGGACAGCGTCAATGGCTTTCTCTTCAATCTCGTTTCCTCGGTGGTAATTGTCATCCTGGTTCTGTGCCTGTTCATGGGGTGGCGCTCGGGCGTCGTAGTGGGGGCTGTATTGGCGCTGACGGTGCTGGGTACGGTGTTCATCATGAACCTGATGGGCCTCAACCTGCAGCGGATTTCGCTCGGTGCCTTGATCATCGCCATGGGTATGCTGGTGGACAACGCCATTGTGGTGGCGGAGGGCATGCTGATGGGGGTGGAGAAAAAAGAAAAGCCCCGCAATGCCGCCGCGCGCGTCGTGCGCCAGACTTTCTGGCCGCTTCTCGGGGCCACGATTATCGGCATTATGGCGTTCTCGGGTATCGGTCTCTCCGATGATGCTACCGGCGAATTCCTGTTTTCACTGTTTGCCGTGATCGGGATCTCTCTCCTTCTGAGCTGGGTGCTGGCGATTACCATTACCCCGTATCTGGGCAACCACCTGTTCAAGCCGGGAAAAAACGCTAATCCCGATGATCCCTACCGGGGCCGCTTTTACCGGATGTACGCCGATGCACTCTCGGGAGCCCTGCAACGTCGTGGCACCACCATCGCAATCCTGATGGCGGTGACACTGGCAAGCTATATGGCCTTCGGCTTCGTCAAGCAGGGGTTTTTCCCTAATTCCAACTCACCCCTGTTTTACGTGAACTACCAGATGCCCCAGGGCAGCGATATCAAGCGCACGGATCAGGCTCTGCAGGAGGCGACTGAGTTTTTCAGTTCTCAAGCGGGCGTGGTCTCGGTCACTGCCGTGGCCGGGCGGGGGGCTGATCGGTTTATGCTGACCTACAAGCCGGAGCCGCCGAATCCGTCTTACGGTCAGTTGATTGTCCGCACAGAGAATCGCGAGCAAATTGCACCACTGATCGAGCATGCGAAAGAGACGCTGCGCAATAAACACCCGGACGCGCTGATTACCTTCAAGCGGATCGTCTTTGGTCCCGGTGGTGGCGCCGATGTGGAGGTGCGGATTTCCGGTCCCGACTTCAACACACTGCGCGAGTTGGCGGGTAACGTGGAGGTGCTGTACCGCGAACAGGAGCTAGAGGATATTCACCACGACTGGCGCGAGCGAGAGCCGGTGATCCGCGCCCACCTGGATGACGAACGCGCCCGACTGGCCGGCGTCACCAATGCCGATATCAGTCGTGCGGTGCAGTTCGCCACGCAGGGCTATCGGGTAGGGGATTTCGAGAGTGGCGACCGCATTATTCCGATCGTCGCGCGGCTACCGGTAGATGATCGCAATCAGGTCGGCACGCTCACGGATCGCCTGGTGTGGAGTCCGAATGAGCGCGGCTACATTCCCGCAGGCCAGCTGGTGGAAGATTTTGAGACCACGGCTGAAGAGGGGCTGATTCAACGTCGCAACCGTGTCCCCACCATTACCATCAGTGGTGATGCCCCCGAGGGAGTGACGGCGATGGCCGCGTTTGCACGGATTCGTGGGGATATCGAGAGCCTGTCACTGCCTCCCGGCTATTCGATGGAGTTTGGTGGTGAGTACGAGCGATCCTCCGATGCACAGAAGTCACTGGGGAAGGGTTTGCCGATTGGTTTCCTGATCATGATTCTGGTGACGGTATTGTTGTTTGGTACCGTGCGCGAACCGCTGATTATCTGGTTGGTGGTGCCCATGTCCCTGGTTGGCGTTGTCGTCGGATTGCTATTATCCGGCCTGCCTTTCGGCTTTATGTCGCTGCTGGGGGTGTTGAGTCTCTCGGGTATGCTAATCAAGAACGCCGTGGTGCTGGTGGACGAAATCGAGATCCAGACCCACGCCGGCCTGCCGCGTCTGAGTGCGATTCAGCAGGCCAGCGTGAGCCGCCTGCGGCCGGTATTTCTTGCGGCGGTCACCACCATACTCGGGATGTCACCACTGTTATTCGACGCTTTCTTCGCAGATATGGCGGTAACGATTATGGGCGGACTCGGTTTTGCCACGGTACTGACGCTGATCGCGGTACCGGTGTTCTACGCGCTATTTCACCGGGTCAGGGCTGATGAGGTGGTCGAGCGCTAATGGGCAAGAACGTGCCGCTTCGGGCGAAGGCCTAATTGGCTACAACCGCGGGTTACAACTGCCAACCGAACCTCTCCAGTAGTGTATGAAACTCTCCTCGCGGAGGCTCGCGCACTACCAACGGTTCACCGGTAACCGGATGGGGGAGACGCAACTCCAGGGCGTGCAGCAGTAGCCGGCTGCAGTGGAAATGCTCGGCAAAAAAACGGTTGTGAGTTGATTTGCCGTACTTTGGGCAGCCGATCAGCGGGTGCGAGAGATGCTTGAAGTGCCTTCGGATCTGGTGCCTTCGTCCGGTCTTTAACTGGATCTCGACCAGGGAATAGCGGCTGCTGGGATAGCGGTCGACTTCGTAAGGCAGCTCGATGGTGTGCAGCCGCCGGAACAGGGTGACAGCGTCCTGGCGCGGTTGATCGGCCTTGGGGCGCTTCCTCTGGTGTTTGAAATCGTTGACTGGCGGCAGGGGGTGGTCGATAACGCCCTCTTCAGGACAATAGCCGCGGCAGACGGCGATATAGGTTTTCACCGCGGCATCACTCTCCAGCAATGACTGGGTCCTGGCTGCCACTTCACTACTCTTGGCAAACAGAATAACGCCCGACGTCGGTTTATCCAGACGGTGAATCGGGTACAGGTACGCTCCAGTCTGATCCCGCAGGTACTGCAGCAGAAACTGTGTCTCGTGCCGATCGATGTTAGATCGATGCACCAGCCAGCCCTCCGGCTTATAAGCTGCAATGAGATCACTGTCTTCGTAAATCACTTCCGGCACAGTTGCCGGTTTCACGTCGGCTGGCGGCATGGATCGCTTGCTCCGCGTTTCGCGCAGGTCAGGGCCACTCGGCGAGCGGTTCTACGTAGACCCAGCGCTTCTTGTACAGCTTGAACAGGGAAATTTCATGGAGCGCCCGCTCCATGTCACCGTCCTGGAACCAGGCCCTGAACTCCACGACCGAGCGTTTCAAGCCCTGTTTGCTGCGCACGATTTCGAGGCGCGTCCACTGGGTATTCAAATCGTCCATGTCCAGTTCCGGTCTCGTGTCCGGATGCCATGTCAGACGCAGATAGGGCAGGTTGCCCAGAACATAGGCGGAGTAGCGACTGCGCATCAGGGATTCCGCTGTCTTGGGGTACGTTTTACCCGAAAGGTAGAGGCCACAGCACTGATCCAGGGGCTTTGCCGAGCCACAGGGGCAGGGGGAATCTGTCATGGTGTAAGTCTCTGCTCTCCAAAGGATGCTGCGCCCGGCAGGATATGTTGCGGTGAGTCGTACCTGCTCGTGGTCGGGAGGCCATTTTGCGGCAGGGAAGGGGAAATCGCCAACTGCGAGGCATTGGCCCGGTTTGCCCCCGCCTGAGGTTGGGATATCCTCGTGATCAAATGAATGACTCGCAGAGAAGAATAATCATGTATCGAGCGCTATTCCGACCCGTGGCCACTCTCCTGGCCCCACTGCTGATCTTGCTGAGTTCCCCCTCAATGGCAAATATCCCCGAGGACTCCACACAGCTCGTCCTGACCCTGACGGGTGACTGGAATGCCCCAACTGGCCACGCCTTCCGCTTTGAGCGCCGTGGAGACCGCTGGCACCAGGTGGGAGCGGAGACCCCGGTGAACGTGGGGCGTGCCGGTCTGGGATGGGGGCTCGGCCTGCATCAACCTCAGCCTGGCCTGCAAAAGGTGGAAGGCGATGGTCGGGCACCGGCGGGAATATTCCTCCTGGGAGATGCATTCGGTTATGGCCCCAAGCTGCAGACCGGACTTGGCTATCAGCCCATGTCCAAGGGCCATTTCTGTATCGATGTAAAGGGTTCACCTTATTACAACCAGACCGTCGATGCCGGCGAAGTCGGAGCGGAGGCGGTACAGGGTTCCAGCGAGGGGATGCGCCGCGATCTTCATTACGGAGACGATCAATATAAAAAAGGAATTTTTGTTCAACACAACCCGTCCAATCTGGACGGGGCTGGCAGCTGCATTTTTATTCACCTGTGGAGTGGCCAGGGGGAGCCGACGGCGGGATGCACGGCTTATGCAGAGCCGGAAATGGATCGTCTGCTCGCGTGGCTGAAAAGTGATGCAAAGCCCGTTTATGTTGCATTGCCGGTTCCGGCTTACCGCGAGCTGCGGGAGGAGTGGCAACTACCGCAGGTGCGATGGTCCCAGTGAGGCTGCTGATTCGAGGTTTCCGTCAGTTCGTTATGGCGGCGGTCGTGGCGGCGGGGATTGCTCCGGTGGCGATCGCAGGGCAGTGGCAACACCAGAGCCCGAACTGGTCAGTGTGGGAGCGTGCAGCGCAGCCGGGCAAGTCCAGCGGAAGCCTGTTGATCCTGTTTCCCGGCTATTCGGTGCAGCGCACCTGGGCCGAGCAGTGGGCGCAGGCGCTCATGGCGAGCCCTGCAGCACAGGAGGTGATAGCGGTCTGGGTATTTGCCGGACCGGAAACGGTTTTTTACGAAACCCGCACACTCCCTACGCAAACCAGCCTCGCTCGCCTGCGAGAAAGCAGGGAGTATGAGCGGATTCTGGTGGTGGCCCATTCCAGTGGGAGCTTCCCGGCCCACCTGTGGCTAAACCAGCTGGCTTCAATATCGCCACTGGCAAAGCGTTACAAGGGCCGTATCGACTATGTCAATCTGGACGGTGGGTCGGGTGAGGGACTTGCCAGGGGTGATCTTTCGCTGGGTGGAGCAGCTCTCTCACTGGCGGGCCGCTGGTTTGCCGTGTCGGCACGTGACAGTGCTACTGGCAGCTTTTCCGCCAATCATGCAGATATACTGGCGTTGGCCCAAACCCACCCGGGGAAAATCACGCACCGGGAGCTGCAGGTAGATAGCGGCTGCGGGACGGGTGCCGAATGGTGCCTGCACGATGCATTAATCAACCGTCGCCCGCACGATAGTGGGACTTTTGATCTCGAGCGGGACTACACAATATTCGGCCCCGATCATCCAGTGAATACCGATTGGTGGCCCGACGCATCCAGCCATTGAGCCGCCATCGGCTTGCCCGATGGGTCAGATCGGCGACACATTTGAATTACACCGAAAACCATATCCGCTGTGTGGGCTTTGGTACGGGCACCACTGTTTTCTCGAAAAAGTCTCGACTGGTTCCTCTCTTGCA
Source organism: Microbulbifer aggregans (assembly GCF_001750105.1). Classification (NCBI taxonomy): domain Bacteria; kingdom Pseudomonadati; phylum Pseudomonadota; class Gammaproteobacteria; order Cellvibrionales; family Microbulbiferaceae; genus Microbulbifer; species Microbulbifer aggregans. Next base: position 3,247,089 of record NZ_CP014143.1, on the reverse strand, counting down.
CTGCAATTGTTCATTGCATCCTCTTCATGAGTTGTGGAATATTTTATTCACGCAATCCGTTGCAATAATCAATAACAATCGAGTGTGAAGTATGGCCAGACAACTTTCCCAACTGTTGGGCTTATGCCTGATTCTTTGCAGCCCGGTACTGCTGGCTGCGGCTGGAGGCAAAACTTACCTGGACTACAAGGTGCCAGGTCTGGACAAGCCGGCGATCCGGCAGGCGGACATACTGCCGCTGATCCAGGAGTTGCGGCAATCACCACTGCTGCGTGTGGAGGAAATCGCACACTCCTATGAGGGGCGCCCGATTGTCAGTATTGCGATTGGGCAGGGCGATACCCGGGTGATGTTGTGGTCCCAGATGCACGGTGATGAGCCTACAGCCACCCCGGCACTGTTCGACCTGCTCTCATACATCACTGCGCCGGAACAGGCTGAGTGGCGTGAGGGATGGATGGATGACCTGACCTTGGTCATGGTTCCAATGCTGAATCCCGATGGCGCCGAGCGTAATACCCGTCACAACGCACAGAGCTTTGATGTGAACCGGGATGCAAAGGCGCTTCAGTCTCCGGAGGGGCGTGCGCTGATGGCCCTGGCCAAGTCCTTCAAACCGCATTTCGGATTCAACCTGCACGACCAGAGCCGCCACTATGGAGTTGGTCAGACCGACCGGATGGCGACCATTTCGGTGCTGGCGCCGGCCTACAACGAAGCCCGAGAAGTGAACGCCAGTCGTGAGCGTGCGATGAAACTGATCGGTCTCCTGGTACAGCAGATCGATCCATTTATTGGCGAGCATATTGCCAAGTACGATGACACCTATGCCTGGCGGGCTTTCGGCGACACATTCTCTGAAATGGGGATCAGCACAATCCTGATCGAATCCGGTGCGCACCCGAACGATCCCAACCGCCAGGTCGCCCGGCATATGAATTTTGAGATGCTGGTTGCCGCCATCGATAGCATCGCCAGTGGTAGCTATGAGTCCAGCTCTGCCAGTGCCTATGACGCGATTCCGTTTAACCAGGACGATGCTTTTGTCGATGTGAAAATCGACAATATTCGCGCTGGTAAAGGTCGCGACAGCTATCTCACGGATATCGCGATTAATCGCCGCTATGGCTCCGTCAGCGTGGTGGATGCAGGGGATCTGTCCAATTTGTACGGTGCCCTGAGCTTCGACGCTGATGGCAGCTTGTACCAGGCGCCAAAGGCCTACCCTCTGCAGGAGACGCTGGAGTTGACCGACCAGCGCTATCTCGATCTTCTGCGGCGTGGTTACGGCTATTTTGTCGGAGACAGTGAGTTACTCGTTAAGGAGACCCGCCTTCCCGTCGTCATGAATCCCCGTAATCCCCAGGGTGAACGTCCTGCCCGTCGTCACGGTGCCACTTTCCTCTTGAGTGATGAAGACGGCGTGCGTCTGGCCGTGCTGGACGGCGAGCTGGTCGATGTGCGGAGTGGCGATTCCGTACAGCTAGCGGCTGATTAAATTATGTGAGCTGGGACTCCGGCTCCCAAGATCCAGCCTCTCACTCCAGGTGTTGCTGTCGCCCGACGTATCCGGGCGGCAGCCCCTTACCCCCAACCATCGGTAGTGTCGATGGATTCAAACTATGTAATCCCGTCGCCGCCCATACACTTGTTCACAACCCGAATTTCGTCGTGGTAAAGACCGCGGCTCGACAAACGGTATCAGCATGAACAAGAAGAAATACTGGGAAGCGGACAAACGACACTGGATGCACCCCTGGACACACTTCGACTCATTTCAGGAGGAGGGGTCGCTGATTATGTCCCGCGCCAGGGGCAGCCGGGTCTGGGACAATGCCAGCAAGAGTTATTTTGACGCAGTGGGTGGGCTGTGGTGTACCAATATTGGCCTGGGACGTGAGGAGATGGCGGAGACCATCGCTGAGCAGGTCCGGCAGCTCGCATATGCCAATCCATTCGTCGATATGGCAAACGAACCGGCGATCGCCCTGGCAGCGAAACTGGCTGAGCTGGCCCCCGGCGACATCAATCGGGTTTTCTTCAGTTGTGGTGGTTCCACGGCCGTAGATACCGCCTTCCGGCTGGTGCATTTTTACCAGAACTGTCGCGGCAAGCAGGAGAAAAAGCACATTATTGCCCGCCGGGGTGGTTACCACGGCAGTACCTACGCCGCCATGTCGATCACCGGCAAGGCCGGAGATAAAATTCCCGAGTTCGATTACATCCAGGATACGGTCCACCATCTCTCCTGCCCGAATTTCTACCGGGCCCCGGAGCATATGGACGAACAGCAGTTCTGTGACTTTCTGGTGGATGAATTCCAGCAGAAAATCGATGAAGTTGGTGCGGAACGGATTGCTGCATTTTTTGCCGAACCCATCCTGGGTTCCGGTGGTGTGATTGTGCCCCCGGCGGACTACAACCGTCGGATATGGGAGCTTTGCCGGGCCAACGACATCCTTTTTGTTGCCGATGAGGTGGTTACTGCGTTCGGCCGGGTAGGGCACTGGTTTGCCTCCCGGGAACTCTTCGATATACAGCCGGATATCATCACCTGCGCAAAGGGGCTGACCTCCGGCTATCAGCCACTGGGGGCGACACTGTTTTCAGACCGGATTTACGAGGCGATTTCCACCGGCGATCCGGATCGGTATTTTGCCAGCGGATACACCTATTCCGGCCACCCGGTTGCCTGTGCCGCAGCACTGAAGAATATCGAGATTATCGAGCGGGAGAAGCTGTTACAGCGGGTCATCGAGGTCGGAGCCTATTTCGAGGAGAGGCTGCAGACCCTTCGCGATCTTCCCCTGGTGGGTGATGTGCGTGGCAAGCGTTTTATGATGTGCGTTGAGAATGTGCGCAACAAGGCTACACGGGAGGTGTTCCCTGAGAGCCTGAATATTGGCAAATGGATTTCCGACCGGGCGGAAGAGCAGGGATTGATCGTTCGTCCGATCGTGCACCTGAATGTGATGTCCCCGCCTCTGACCATGGACCACCAGGAAGTGGATTTTGTGGTGGAAAAGCTCGGTCGGGCCATCGAGCAGACCCATCGGGATCTCGTGGCCGCCGGCCACCTGTCGGCGCCGACCAAGGTCGCACTGGGCTAATCGTGGTCAGGGTTTCCTGATTGGCCCTCAGGTCAATCAGGCGGGTTCGCCCTCGCGCTGGGCAATCACTTGCGAAATCTCATCGATCAGGCTCTGGCCGGCAGGGCCCAGTACCTTGCGTCGCGACCAGATCAGGTCTGTGCCGTGAGGGTAGGGCGTCAGCTGAAAATCCGTCGGCAGGATAGTGATCGCTCCGGCATCCAGATGGGGTTGGGCAATGTGCAGGGGCACAAACGCCCAGCCGATCCCGGCGGTGAGCAGGGTCATAAACAGGGAGTAGCTTTCCAGATACCAGATACGATCGCTGAGATCATTCTCTGGCAGAGAGCCCTGGTCACCGGCAGCACTGATGCGCAAGTGCAGGTGGTTGTTCAGATCCTGACTGGATACCGTGCTCTGCTGGGCCATCGGGTGTTGCACCCCGGCGACGAGCACGAAACTACAGCTTCCCACGCCGCGGAAATCAAAATCCTCAGGGTAGTCGCCCTGGCTGAGAACGATACCGATATCGGCACTTCCTTCTCGCACCAGTTTGGCAGCACTGTCCCCGGAAGCGTGCAAAAGGTTGAGCGAAACCGTGGAGTAGCGCTGGTAAAACGGATCCAGTCCGCGGACCAGTTGCTTGAGATCGATAGCGGATTCGTCGATCGCCAGTGTCAGTGACTCCTCGAGTCCGGCATTCAGGCTGCGGCTTTTAGCCTCGAAACGCGAGTAGGAGTTCAGCAGGGCTCGGACATCCTGCAATAGTGCCCGCCCCTGGGCGGTCAGCTTGGGTTCGCGGCCTGAGCGATCAAACAGTTGCAGCCCGGTATCGATTTCCAGATTGCTGATCAGTCCCGAAATGGTCGACTGGGCCTTGCCCAGGCTGCGGGCGGCTGCCGAGAAGGAGCCACTGCGGGCGGCGGCCTCGAATGCCTCCAGTTGTTCCGGGGCGATAAAAAAGCGGGATTCCATCGGATACTCCAGGCCATCGTTCTTATGCTTTTACTGTCCAGCCCTGTCTATGGCTGCCATCGGCATTGCCGATGGTTTCGACTCTATCAGGCCCCGGAAGCGGAGAAAAGCCCCCACCTGCCGCACTTTGAGAGTGAAGAAAACAGACCAGAACGCGCCGTCTCGGGTGCTCCAGTCGTTGTTCAGGTTGATGCCTGGTGTCGTAAACACGTCGATTTTGGGCCATTTCTACGCGCAAGTTTGGTGCCAAGGGCGCTGTTTGGCCATATCCATGCACCGGAGAAGTGCCCAGTCACGGCCTGAAGGCAATCTATCGCCGTAGCCGATGGTTGATATTTTTCGAATAGATGCTTTGTGCGCGATGCTCACGGCAAGGGTGGAGGAGTTTGAGCGCCCGGTTAAAGCTCCAAAGAATCGAAAGGAATAGGGTATGTTACCGTATAAGAAAAAACCGCTTGCATTGTTAATCTCATCCCTGGCGCTGACATTGGCACCCGTTGTCTATGCCCAAACAGACGCAGAGCCCCAAGATAATACCGTGGCAAGTTCGACAGCGAAGGTTGCGGACGAAAAAGAAGGGAAGAAAAAGAAGCTTAAGGGGGGCAGTGACGTTGCAGTGGAAGAGCTGGTCGTCACCGCCACCAAGCGCGCGTCAGCCGCTTCTGACCTGCCCATGAACATCACCGCGATTTCCGGTGAAGCCCTGCGTGAGCAGAACATTACCGATGTTAAGCGGCTGATTCAGGACAGTGTGGAAATCAGTGCGCCTGATAGCGGTGCGCGCTTCGCAGACTCCGTGACTGTGCGTGGTCTCAACGTGTCCCCGGTTAGTGCCAATAACCTCGAACAGTTCGTCAAAAGCACGCTGGCCTACTATATCGACGATACCCCGCTGCCCAAGCTGGGCTTCCGCATCAAGGATATCAACCGGGTTGAAAAACTACTGGGCCCGCAGGGTACTCTGTATGGGGCTGGTAGTCTCGGCGGTACCATTCGCTACATCACCAACGAACCCAAGCTCGACGAGTTTGAGTTCAATGTGAATACTGCGGCTTATCAGGTGGATGGGGGCGGCATCAGCAACGACACCGATTTTGTCGTTAACTTGCCGATTGCCGATACCTTTGCCGTTCGTGCATCTGCCGCGTTTCTGGATGAGGCAGGCTATATTGATCGCTCCGCGAATGCGCCATGGCGCACCGGAGATGATGCCTATATCAGCGATCCCAATCCGAATAAAGTCATCTACGAAGATGATAATTGGCAGGAAGTAACCACTGCGAAAATTGCAGCGCTGTGGGCACCCACAGACAGCATAGATATCAAGTTCACTCATATGCAGCAGGACCAGCTGGCGCACGGTACCCGCGGTGCAAACCGTCTGCCGCTGTCTGAGGCGGATGCAAGTTATTCTGCATTGGACTTTGGGGACTTCAAAACGCCCTACGCAATCAATGATCGCACGATCATCTCGCCACACGAGGAGTATGCCGACAAGGACTTCTCTCTGGATGCACTCGATATCTCTGTCGATCTGGGTTTCGCAACCCTGACGTCCAGCACCTCAAAGTTTGAAGACAGCAGCATCGGTGAGGCCGATTACACCAGCCAGGGCTATGCCTACTATGGCTGGGCAGGCTTTGGTTCTTCGGATACCAACATCACTGCCTATATGACGTTCGATAATGCCTACGAAGGTTTCAGTCATGAAACCCGGCTGGTGTCTGCGCCCAATGATAGCTACGAATGGATTGTCGGTTTTTACACGACGGAGCAAGACAGCTCCATCGCATTCAGGGAGATCATCCCTACCATCGACGAGGCCTTAACCTGGAAGCGTGTGGCGAGCGTAACTGACGTTGGCTACGAAGAAGACTATCGGGGTACTTACTCTGAAGATGCAGTTTTTGGTGAGTTTTCCTATAACTTCACCGATAAGTTGACGGTAACCGCAGGTGCGCGCGTATTTAACTACGAGGACAAGCGTCACACCATTTTGCTTGATCACACGTTTGCGCTACCGGACCAGGATCTCAATACCGAGGGTGGGGAAGACAACAAGAGCTTCTTTAAGCTTAACGCTTCCTATGACATCAATCAGGACATCCTGGCCTATGCAACCCTGTCACAGGGCTTCCGTCGCGGTGGTCGCAATAATTTCCGCGACTACGCCGGATATGAGGTGGCAGAAGACTCCAAGTCTTACGAGCCGGATTCCATTGACAACTTTGAAGTGGGTCTGAAGGGTTATTTCTTTGACCAGCAGCTGTATCTGCAGACCAATGTCTACATGATGAGCTGGAACGACCCGCAGACCTACCGTTCGCAGGCGGTTGAGTTTGGATTCCCGATTAACGGTACCGAGAATGGTCCGGATGCGGAAACCAAGGGCTGGGAATTTTCTTCTCGCTACAAGTTGAACGACAACTGGTCTTTCTCTTACGCCACGGCAACGACAGAGGGCCGTTTTACCGATACTCTGACTCACTGCATGTATAAGAACACCGGCGGCTCCACGGGAGATGATTACGCTTGCCGCACCTGGGTAGAGGGTGACCTGCTCGGTGGTTCACCCAAGTGGAAGCATAACTTCGGTGTGAACTATAGTGGTGAGCTTGCAGGATACCCTCTCTGGGCGTCTCTGCGTGGTAGCTATGTAGATGAAACCAATACCGACCGCGAAGACAGTGTGCTGATTACCGATCCCTCAACCGGTGAGGTGACCAAAGATACCTGGACACCATGGGTGCGTCCTTCATACACCCTGTTCCATGCCAACGCTGGTATGCGATTCAACAAGGTTGCGGCAGGCCTTTGGGTGAGCAACCTGCTGAATGATGATCCAATCGTTTCCAGTCAATCTGGTGGTGTTCTCGGTCGTCGGATCTTCAACGCGACGCCCCGTACTATTGGCCTGAACCTGTCTTATGACTTCTAAATGAGTGGGGCGCCCAGGTCGGAGTTAGGCGATTTGGGCGCCATTCATGGCTGAATTAACTTTCCCTAGAGTTCTGCTCCAGCCATAGCGCAAAAGTAGAACTCCTCCTTGATCTGGGGTCGGCCTGTCCGGCCCTTTTTTGTGCCGGTCCGGCATGCTGTGATGCTCCGCACTCATTGATAATCACCTGCTTGTGCGCCCGTCGCTTCTCCGGCAGAATAAAATATTCCAAAGTCTTAAATAGCGAATAATGGATTATCCCCGATGATGCCCAACCGTCTTTCGAAACTCCTGCGCCGCTCCGGGGCCCTCGCCACAGCTGTGGCACTTGTGGGCTCTATCGGCGCCTGTGGCAATGATGCAACCGAACAGCGGACCCAGATCCTGCGAGACAAGATCGCCCAGAAGATCATGCTGGATATCCGCTATTTCTGCCCGGATCAGCAGCGGAATGAGGAAAACCGCGGGCGCTGTGCGGAGCCGGTGACAGAGCTGCCGGCAGCACTCGGGCAGATGATCAGCGATACAGGCATCGGTGGCATCATCCTGTTCGCGGATAATCTGGAGAGTGCCGACCAGATCATCGCTTTGAACAGCGACCTGCAGGCGGCAGCGACGTCCTCCCATCTCGGCAGCCCATTACTGATTGGTATCGACCAGGAAGGGGGCAGGGTGCATCGCCTGCCGCGTGCCGAAGCGGTGGCTTTCGCAGGCAACATGGCAATCGGCGCGACCTATCCGCTTCATGGTGATCGTTTTGCCGGCGAGACCGCCGAGGCCATGGCTGAACAGCTGCGGGTTCTGGGCTTCAATGTCAATTTCGCGCCGACCCTCGATGTCAACAGCAATCCGGACAACCCGGTGATCAATGTGCGCTCCTATTCCGAGAAGCCCGAAGTCGTGGCGGAGCTGGGGATTGCCGCGATTCAGGCGTTTCAGCAGCGCCAGGTGGCGGCCACGGTCAAGCATTTCCCCGGGCACGGTGATACCTCGGTAGACAGTCATACCGGTTTGCCCCGTGTCGATCGGCCGCTGGAGCAGGCTCGGGCCACTGACCTGCTGCCGTTCACGGAGGCCTTCGAGCAGGCGCAACCTGCACTCACCATGACGGCGCACATTCAGTATCCGGCTCTGGACGATACGACCCTGCATTCCCGCGATGGTGAGGAGATCGTGGTGCCGGCAACGCTCTCCCGCAGAATTCTCACTGACCTGTTGCGCGATGAGATGGGGTATGAGGGCGTAATTGTCACTGACTCGCTCGGTATGGCGGGGATCAGTGACTACTTCTCGGTCGAGGAGGCGGTGGTCAAAACGTTTGCTGCCGGCGCTGATATCGCACTGATGCCGCTGAAAATCCGTTTCCCGGAAGACATCGCGCGCCTCGATGAAATTATTGACCGGGCGGTAAATGCGGTACTGGACGGCGAGCTTTCAGAAGCGGAAATCGATACTTCCCTGGCTCGTATTGAGTCCTTGAAGAAAGACTACATTGACGCACAGTGGATTGCCGCCAGCCCATCGCAGAAACGCGACAGCGCGGCGAAGGTATTGGCAGATCCGCAACATGCCCAGCTGGCGGATGAGCTGGCCAGTGCCGCCGTCAGTGCCATTTATCCTCCGGCTGAGGGTGTACTGCCAGTACTCGATAATAAAGCGAAAAAAATCCAGGTGATTGCCCCCACACCCGCGGTGGGCGAGGCGTTCCGGCTATCCCTCGAAGGGGTCTCCAAAGCGGCGGTCGAAGTGCTTGATCCGCACACCGTGCTGGAGGAGCTGCCGGGCAGTACCGGTGACGTCTTGATTGTGGCAAGTATCGTTCCCGGTGAGAGTGCGGTTGAACTCGGGGGAATGGAGGACCTGGGCAGGTTACGCCGTCCGCCCATGGCTCTGGAGGATCTCTACGAAACCTATAGCCGCGGCCTGGAGATTGCCCGTGCGCGGGGGCAGAAGACGGTATTTGTCACCATGCGCTCGCCCTATGAGGCGGCCCGCTTCCACCGCCTCGCCGACCTGCATCTGGCGACTTTTGATTACAAGGCATTTATCGGTGCCGACGATCTTTTCCAGGGACCGATATATCGTGCTCTGGCTTCTGCACTGATCAGCGATGTGCTGCCCACAGGTAGCCTGCCGGTCACCGTTGAGTCGGAGGAAGAGACCGTTGAAATGAAAACTGTTAGTGGCGGCTGAGTCAGGTTCCCGGCGAAGAAAACTATTGGCGTGTGCGGAATTTGCTCTGGCCTATCGGTCGCGCCATTAGTTCGTCACTTAAGCTACAGCATCACTTTGCGCAAACTGGACTGAACCTTCTCCAACAATAACAGCAGGGTGTTTCATGTCCGAGGATCTGTGTTATCTCGATGCCTGTGAAGCGATTCGGCTTTTCAGAAATGGCGAGCTCTCGCCGGTGGAAATCCTGAACGCACAGGCAGAGCGCATCGAATCCTCTGGCGCAGAGATCAATGCCTTTACCGCGCTTCACATGGAGCGTGCGGTAGAGCAGGCTCGCGAGGCAGAGGCAGCCTACCTAAGTGGTAAAGCCAGGCCGCTGGAGGGCATCAATACCGCGATCAAGGATGAAACCTTTATCGAGGGTGAAATAACCACCAATGGCTCCCGGCTAATGCGGGACAACCGCGCCGATGTGACCGATCCGGTGCCGGAGCGTCTTCAGGCTGCCGGGGCGGTGTTTAGCGGACGCACGGCGACACCGGAATTTTCCGTGGCGGCGTTTACCTGGTCTGACCTCTGGGGCGTTACCCGCAACCCATGGAACCCGGCCATTACTCCTGGTGGCTCCTCCGGTGGTTCCGCCGCCGCGGTTGCCGCCGGTTTCTGTACCATTGCCAATGGCACCGATATGGGTGGCTCGGTGAGAATTCCGGCCTCCATGTGTGGCCTGGTAGGGCTCAAGGCTTCCTACGGGCGTGTGCCGGAGATACCGCCTTACAATGTAGATCCCTACGTTCACCATAGCGTGCTGGCGCGCAGCGTCCGCGACACGCTGCTACTCTACAACCTCATTGCCGGCCCTCATCCTGTAGACCTGATGTCACAATTGCCCAAGGAAGTGGTGGCGTCGGAACCGCTGGACCTGCGGGGCGTGCGCATCGGGCTATCTCTGGATCTGGGTTTTTACCCGATCGAGGAGTCCGTGCGTGAAAATACGCTGCACTTCGCCGAACAGCTGCGGCGTCTCGGCGCCGAGGTCGATATGGTTTCGCTGGATTGGGACGACAGGTGCATCCGTACCGCCCAGATCCACCAGGGAGCGCAGATGGGGCATATGCTGCGACAGAAGTTCGATCACCCCGATTTTCGTGACCAGCTGACTTCCTATGCGCGTCACTATTTCTCCCTTTCGGAACAGGCGACGCCGGAGAAGGTTCTGTGGGCCCACGGCTATGCCCAGCATATGTGGGAGGAGCTGGAGCGTGTGTTCCGGGATTGTGATTTCCTGTTGTGCCCCACGGTCTGTACCACCAATGTGCCGGCAGATTTTGATTACAGTCGTGATCAGGTCAGCGTCCATGGGCAGCCGGTTGACCCGGTCAAGGGCTGGTTCATGACTTATCCATTCAATACCCTGAGCCGTTGTCCGGTACTGTCCATGCCGAGCGGTATTGCTGACAACGGTGTGCCCACAGGCATCCAGTTGGTGGGCAAGCCCTATGCCGATGCCGCAGTACTCCGAGCAGGACTGGCGCTGGAGAAGGCGGGGCAGCCTTTTATCCGTCAGGATCATCATCCCACCTGTCGAGACGGGCAATGGGGTGTGGCGAGGGACATCGCGAGGGTTGAAGCATGAAAGAGCGCCGTCCCAGGGAGATACGGGCAGAGATCCGGGCGGAACATTTTACCGGCCCCACGTCGGGGCTGGCTCCGGGCTTCGTACAGGCGAATATTGCCATCGTGCCCGCTGCTCACGCCGACGATTTTGAGGCTTTCTGTGATGCCAATGCCCGCGCCTGTGCACTGCTTTACCGATCACAGCCGGGTGAGTACCTGCTGCAAAGCCTCGGCGAGGATATCGACATCCGTACCGATGTACCCCGCTACCAATTGCATTCATCCCGCGGCGCACCGGAAGAGGTAACTGATATCCGCGGTCACTGGCGCGATGACCTGGTGACCTTTGTCCTGGGTTGTTCCTTTTCTTTTGAAGAGGCTTTATTAAGTCACGGACTGGAAGTGCGTAATGTGACCGAGGGTTGCAACGTCCCCATGTACCGGACGGTACGCCGCTGTCAGTCGGTGGGGCACTTTGCGGCCCGCCTGGTGGTGAGCATGCGCCCGTTTCCCGCCGAGGCGCTCGACCAGGCACATGCGATCTGCACCCGCTATCCGCTGGTGCACGGAGCGCCGGTATTTGCCGGTGATCCCGCAGAACTGGGCATCGCAGACATTCAGCGGCCAGACTTTGGCGATCCAGTTCGGATTGGCAGGGGGGAGGTGCCCGCCTTCTGGGCCTGCGGCGTCACCGCCATTGAGGCCGTCCGTAACGCGGGCCTGGATTTCTGCATAACGCACAGCCCGGGTCATATGCTGATTACGGATCAGCTCAATGAATCCCTGGCAGGTTTGACCGCGCGCGAGCAGCTGGATTGGTAGGGAGTGCAAGCTGATTTTATGTGGCGACTACAGGTCTCAGGGGATGAGTCGATCACCATTTACCTGGCAGAAAACCCGAGTGAGGCGATTCTGCGACGCATCCAACTGGTTGGAAATTTTCTCAGGGAAGCACTCGCTGAGTGGGCGACCGATGTGGTGCCTTCCTATTGCAGCATTACCGTCTATTACGATGTCCTGAAGAGCGATGCGGCGGTCATGTCCGAGCGCCTGACCTCTCTGTTGGAATCCTTTGAATCGGACATCGCCACGCACGGCCAGGGCGACAGCGCCGGTTCTGCACGAAGAGTGGAGTTGCCGGTTTTTTACGGTGCAGAGGTGGCGCCCGATCTGCAGCGGGTAGCGAAATTCGCCAGTCTCTCTGTCGATGACGTGATCCGCCTTCATGCCGACACGGAATTCCGAGTTTACGCACTCGGTTTCCGCCCTGGCTTTGCGTATATGGGTGACACGCCGCCGAAACTGCAAGTACCGCGACTGGATACGCCGAGACGGCGTGTGCCCGAAGGCGCAGTCGCCATCGCAGGCCCCCAGGCCGCGGTCTATCCCTGTGTGTCCCCCGGTGGCTGGAATCTGATCGGGCGCTGTCCGCTCGCACTATTTGATCGCACGGAGAATCCACCGAAAGTGTTGCTGCAGGTCGGCGACCGCGTGCGCTTCAGGCCGGTGAACAGAGAGACTTATCTCGAGCTGGGCGGGGTGCTGGATGACTGACTTTGCCACCGTAGAGAAGGGCGGCCCTCTGACCCTGATTCAGGACAGTGGGCGCCGCGGACAGCAGCATCTGGGCGTCAGTGTCGGCGGTGCTCTGGATACCCATGCCGCAGGCTGGGCCAATCTGTTACTGGGTAACGAGGTCGGCGCTGCGTTACTGGAAATCTGCCTCGGTCCTTTTGCGATCCGTTTCCGTTCCGCTACCCGTATCGCCGTGACCGGAGCGGATTGCGGTTGGCAGCTCAATGGCGAACCGCTGCAGTCCTGGGCGTCTCACCGTGTTCCCGCGGGCGCACTGCTGCAAGCGGGTATGGCGCGCACTGGCATCCGGGGATACCTGGCTATTGCCGGTGGCATTGATAGCCCTCAGGTCTGGAACAGTCGGGCCACCACCGTCGGTGAAGCCCTGGGAGGGCTCAATGGTGCACCGCTGCAGACTGGAGATCAGTTGCCCTATCGCGGAGATTCAGATGGCGTGCTACGCCAGACGCCGGTGGATTTTCAGCGCAGTTATACCGATCAGCTGGAGTTGCGCCTGGTTGCCTCGAATCAGTTTGAGCAATTTCCCGAAGCGACCAGAGACAATTTTTTTTCACAGATTTACCAGGTAGCGCCGGATTCTGATCGCATGGGTATCCGCTTGTCTGGCGATCCACTGCCAGAAGTACCGGGACATCTGGTTTCGGAGGCGGTGTGCCCCGGTGTCGTGCAGGTGCCCGCCAGTGGCCAGCCGATTGTCCTGATGCGCGACTGCCAGACCATCGGCGGCTACCCCAAATTGGGCCATGTCTACTCTGTGGACCTGGACTGGCTGGCCCAGGCGCGGCCCGGCAGTAAGGTGAAGTTTGTGCCCGGCACACTGACAGAGTCCCAGGCCCTGCTGATTGAGCAGCGGCAATTCTTTTTGGGCGCCGCCCGTGAACACTGATCTCCGTGCTGAAACCCCATGCGCGCTCGCTCTGGAGATCGAAGAGCGCTTGGTGCGCCTGGACCGGCGAGGCATGGGATGGCTGCGCAGTGCCTGGCAGACCGGCTATCTCGAGACTGCCGTGAGGAGCATGTTGCGGCACCGGGCGCGGGTGCTGATTATTAGTGGCTTCCCGGTGGGTGATACCTTTGAGACTGATGGCCCGGCTGGTGCACTGCTGCTAGCCTCGGCAATGAAGCGACTCGGTTCCGAAGTTGCAGTACTGGGCGCACCGGGCTTTCTCTCGCAGTTGGGGCAGGCTGCCGCTCTGCTGAATCTCGAACGAGAAGTGCTTGGCGCACGGGATAAATTGGCAGAGGGTGGCGATCCGGCCTCGTGGCTGCATACTGCGGTGGGTCACTTCCGTCCCACACTGGTGGTTTTCGTTGAAGTGCCCGGTGTCACGGCCGACGGCAATCACTACAACATGCGTCGGCAGAATATCAGCGATAGGACTCACGGTTGGGAGGCGCTGCTCTCTCTCTGTTCCTGCCCGAGCCTGGCGTTCGCCGACGGCGGCAATGAACTGGGTATGGGGGCTGTCGGTACCGCTTTACAGCAGCTGGATATCGAGCCGGCGGTTTCTGCGACGGATCAGTTGGTGATCGCGGATGTTTCCAATTGGGGCGTCTATGGTGCAGTGGCCCTGGCTTCGGCATACATGGACCGAGACCTGTTCCCGGAACTCTCCCTGTGGCAGCTGCTTGAAGCATTGAATGTTTCGGGCATCGTCGACGGAGTCACCGGTGCGGCCACGCCAACCGAAGATGGCCTACCAGCGGACCACGGGCAGAGCCTGATCGATGAGCTCCGTCACCTGATTGGCAGCAACAGCGATACGCTGGATTCTGCCAAACCCCCTACGATTGCCACGCCGGCACTTATCCCGGAATCAATATCATGAGTCGTCCACTGCAGGCACGGGTCAACCTGGATGCTATCCGCCACAATTATCAGTTCGCCCGCTCCCTGGGTGACGGCCGGACCGTGGCCATCATCAAGGCCAATGCCTACGGCCACGGTCTCGCGGTCGTCGGCGAAGCGTTGGCAGGGGCTGACGCCCTGGGCGTGGCAACCATCGAGGAAGCGCTGGTTTTGCGGCGCACAGGTGTGCAGGGCCGGTTGCTGGTGCTCGAGGGTGTCTTTGATCGTGCCGCTCTGCGGGAGGCCATCTCGCAGCGCCTGGATATTGTCATCCACAGCCCTTACCAACTGGACATGCTGGCGCAGGAACCCGAGGGAGGCCATCTCGCCCTGTGGCTGAAGATCGATACCGGGATGGGGCGTCTCGGGTTTTCCTGGCCGGAGGCTGCGGCGATTTACCGGCGGTTGCGGGCTGTGGCGCCGCAAGCCGAGATTACCCTGATGACCCACCTGGCCTGCGCGGACGAACCGCAGCGCGAGTGCAACGAGGTTCAGTTGCAGCGGTTTGATTCCGCGCTGGCAGGAGAGGCTCTAGCGGCCAGTATTGCCAATTCCGCAGCATTACTGGCGCTGCCCGGCGCGCGTCGTGACTGGAACCGTGCCGGAATCATGTTGTGGGGTGTCAACCCACGCCTGGATGGCATCCGGCATCCGGAGCTGCGAAGCAGTATGGAATTCGAGTCGCGGTTAATTGCCGAGCGTCAGATCGGTGCGGGGGAGAGTGTCGGCTATGGTTGCGATTACCATTTCCCTGGGCCGGGCCGCTTCGGTATCGTGGCTTGTGGTTACGGCGATGGGTACCCCCGCCATGCACCGTCTGGTACTCCTGTGATGGTGGGAGGTCGAAAAACCCAGCTGGTCGGCCGGGTGTCGATGGACATGTTGGCGGTCGATCTCACGTACTTACCGGAGGCAAAGGTCGGAGCGCCAGTGACCCTCTGGGGCAGTGCGCTGCCGGTAGCGGACGTGGCGGCTCACGCGGGCACCATTGCCTATGAACTGTTGACAGGCCTTACTGAACGGGTACCGCGGATTTATGAAAATGACTGATAGCCATGGAGTAAAGGGGTGATCAAGCTCAATTGTGACCTGGGTGAGGGATACGGTAACTGGCAGTTGGTGGATGAGGCCCTGGTCATGCCCTATATCGATATGGCGAATGTGGCTTGTGGTTTTCATGCCGGCGACCCGCTGACGGTGCACAGAACCGTACAGCTGGCGAAGGCTCATGGCGTCCAGATCGGCGCGCACCCTTCCTATCCGGACCTGGTCGGTTTCGGTCGTCGCTCCATGGCCTGTCCGCCGGAAGAAGTGACCGCAATGGTGCTCTATCAGGCCGGCGCCCTCCAGGGGCTCTGCGCAGCGGAGGGCACACAGCTCGCCTATATCAAACCCCATGGGGCTCTCTATCACGACATGATGGGGAAAGAGGAGGTATACCGGGCGATACTGGAATCGGTCAGGAAGATGGAGTTGGATATCCCGGTCATGCTGATGGCGACTCCCGAGCGGGAAAAGTTTGAGACAATCGCCAGCGAGTACTCGGTTCCGCTACTGTTCGAAGCGTTTGCCGACCGCCGTTATCGGCCCGATGGCACCCTGACACCGCGAAGTGAGACGGGGGCAGTGCTGCAGGATGCGGAAGCGGTGGTTGAACAGGTCAAAAATATTGCCGCGGGCCACGTGGTAGCCAGTGATGGCGGACGTTACCCGCTTCAGGCGGATACGATCTGCGTCCATGGGGACAATCCGCATGCAGTGGCAGTCATCAAGGAAGTCCGTAAGGCACTTAAATCAAGGCGGGACGACCTGGAAGCCGGTGACAGGCTGTAGCTTCACCGGAAAATATGCAGCCAGAGATCGTCACCGGTGCCGTTGTCATTAATGGCCAGCTCAAAAGCGTCCCGGGGGTAGCGCATATCCTCACCGGAAACCGACGTATCGTAACCACCCCATTTCTTGAGATCCCAGCGGCCGTTCGGGTCGTGGACGGTGTAACTTCGGCCATTGAAACCGGTGACTACGACGATATGTCCGGAGGGAGTGAACCAGCCATGGACGATGACCGGGTAACCTGCGGCCAAAGCCTCCCGGAGCTCCTCGATGGTGCCGTCGGTTTTGCTGTATGCCCGCAGGTCGCTGCCGTTTTTCTTGGCCAGTGTGTTGAAACCATCCTGCAGTGCCGGGACTGTCTGGCGCACGCCATTCAGTTGTTCGAACAGGAAATCCGGTGTGCGGCCGTTCTTTGCCGGATCGGTCAGCCCCAGATAATCAGTGACCATGGCGAGCGACGTTAGCGAGCAGGTACGCTCGGGCTCATGGCGATTCTCGGTTTGCTTCCAGTAGGGCAGTTGCAGCGCGTCGGTGCCTTTAACGCTTTCTGCCAAAGCCGTGCCGGGGAAAATGGCGGGTAGTAACAGCGCAGCAAGCAGCTGCGCCCTGAAGGTTCTAAGGATTGGTTTCACCGTCGGTTTCCTCCACTTCAATGACCGGCGCAGGATGAACTGACGCCGGTCACACGGCCCTGTTTCTGCGTGGAAAGCTATTCCCTGTTGTCCAGCTCTGCTACAAGCGTGCCTTTCAGCTCCGGATAGCCACTCAACTTGCTGGGGAAATACTTTTCCAGCAGCGCCAGCAGGATGGCGCGGGAATGGTTATCTACCTCACCGTCCACTTTCCAGGGGCGGAAGTGGAATTGAAAAGCCCGCGTGTACAGGGTGATGTCGTCTTCGCTGGCGGTTTCCGGATCGATACCGTAACCATAGTCGGCTAGCCATTGCGCGAAGCGTCGGCGGATACTCTCGCGGTCGCTGCTGGTATTGCCCTGGAGGTAATCCATATGGCGTTTGACTGCCTCCTCCTCGTACCAGGCACCGATGCCGGCCTCTGCCAGTTTCTGCCAGGGAAAACGGGGGCCCGGATCAATTTTGTACTGGGGCACTACATCACCGTGGCCGATCACGCGGGTAGGGGTGATATCGGGATAGCGCGCAAGGATATCCTTGGACAGGGCAATCACCAGGTCAATCTGCTCGGGGTCGAATTCCGGGAAGAAGCAGATTTCTTCACCGATTTCCTCGGTGGAGGTCTCCACCGGCGGGTGGCAGTGGGCCCGATTGACGATTTCGATACCGATGGACTGGTCGTTGATTTGGTACCGGTCCTCCCACCGTGCCGGCCCCGCATGCCAGGCCCGGCGATCCTCATCTACCAGCTGGTATACCCTCAGGTCATCATGGGGGTAGGTGGGGTCATTATTTTCGGGCACCAGGTAATGCGAACTGACCGGTGCGCTGCTCGGCTGAGTGAGCACCCTCAGGGAGTGGTCAAAATCGATAGTAGTAAAGTGCATCACCAGGAACCGTACCCGTTCACTGGCATTTTCCGATTGCACCCGCTCGATTTTGTAGCCGTTGCCCCGAGGCTTGTCGATACCACCGGTGGTGCAGCCTGTCAGCACGAGTGCGCAGGCGGCTCCCAGCAGGGAAACTGTCCGCAGGGGGCGTTTTATTCGGAATGACATAGAGACTCCTTCAGTCGAATACCCGAGTCGAAATCGTTGGACGGAATAGGATCAATTTTCACGATGCCATCGTTGGAGGTCATGCGATGGATATAGGTGCCATCCCCGAGGGCGATGCCCACGTGGGTCAGGACACCCTCTGCCCAGTTGCCATAAGTATTCTTCAGGAAGACGAGATCACCGGGCTGCAGGTCTCCGATGCGGGTGACTTTCTTTCCGAACTCATCGGCTGCCAGAGAATCGACATGCTCTGGTAGCAGCTTGTCCCCTGATCCCAGCAGGTGGGCATCCCACGGGGTCTGTGTCTCCAGCGTGGCAAAGTGAGCGCCGCAGGCGGCGACAAGTACTTCCCGCGTCCAGTTCATGCACTGTTCAGCGGTGCCGACCCGGTATTCCCCGTTATTCCATTTGAGCGCCTGGGAGATGACCTTGCTGGCCATGCTCTGTTCTGGCTGTTGGGATTCCGCTGCGGCGCTCAGGGGTAGAAGCAGGGCGGTGAATAGCGGCAATAGGAGCCGCTGTGCGTGGCGATGTTTTTTCATGATGGATCCATCTCAATACAGTTGTTGCTTCGGTCGGTATCCGGTGTCAGCCACAGGGGATCAATACAGATACCGCTAAGGGACTCATGCTCTGGCAGTGGCAACTGCAGCGACAGTTTGCCTTCTTCGGTCCGCATCCAGGTCTGTGCAGGCACTTGCAGCCGGTAGGCGCGGCCGGATGCCGTCGTAAGCCGTATGGGTACTGGCAACAGGCCTAGACCGCTATTGGCAATGGTGAGCTGGTACCAGCGGCTGTGTTCGGTTGGTGCCGGGAGAGGTGTCTCGATTCTCTCGGAGGCTTCTGTTGGTATGAGGGTTTTAGTGTAGGTATCTGCCAGGTCAGGTTGCTGATCCACGACAAACCGGCTGATACTTCCTGCGGTATATGCGAGTGCCGCGGGCTCGGGCTGATCTATCGAACGCTGGGGCAGGGTAGTCCCGTTCTCCATCAGTGCCAGGACGGAAAAATCTATTGAAGCTGCGTCGAAAAACCAGTTGCGCCAGAACCAGCTCAGATCTGTTCCCGTAGAACTCTCCATTGCCCGGAAGAAATCCCCGGGCGTGGGACGCTTGCCCTGCCAGTCGACAGCAAAACGACGCAGTGCCTGATCGAAGTCTTCCGGACTCAGTACCAAGTGGCGCAGCATATTGAGAACGCTGGCGGTCTTGTTATAAGCGTTGGCAATTTTTCGGTCGAGACTGTCAGCGGATGTCATGATGGGCTGGTGGGCCTGCGAAGCCATATAGCCCGCGACCGAGCGTGGCTCACCGTAGATAACATCGAAGTTCGCTTCCCATGCGTGCTCGGCCCGATATTCGATGAAGCTGACCAGGCCCTCATCCAGCCAGGCCCATTCCCGTTCATCGGTGTTGATGGCCATGGGCAGGTAGTTGTGTCCCACCTCATGAATGATGCTGCCGATAAAGTCGTATTTTGTCAGAGCGTCCCAGGGGGGAAGAGGTTCGCTTGCCTCGGTCGAGGGCTCCCTCGTGTTCTCCATGCGCTCCGGGCGAGTGGCGATGGTGGCCAGGCCCGGGTATTCCATGCCGATGCCGGCCGCATTGACCACACTGATGGTTTCAAGTGGCAAGGGAACAGTGGCCTCATCAAATACCTGCAGGGTGTGGTCAATTGCCGGCAAGCCGAACTTGCTCCAGAGCGAGGCTGCCTCGCGCGGATAAAAAAGCTGCAGGCGTCGGCCCTTGCTGTCGCGTTTAATCTGCCAATGGAAGCTTGCCGAGGCCGAGAACGCAAAGTCTCGCAGTTGTTCTCCAGTAAAAAACCACTGTTTACTTTCCTCAGTAGTCTGTCGGCGTTTAAGGTTTGCGAGCGCCTCATTCACAATCCATCGCTCTTCGGTGGAATCACTTTTCCACTGCAGGAACTGCTGCCGATCCAACACTTCTTTCGGGTTCCGCAACTGCCCACTGGCGGCGATAACAAAATTTTCCGGCGCAGTGATCCGCACACGATAGCGCCCGAATTCAGTGGAAAACTCACCCTGCTGCAGAAAGGGCTTCAGCTGCCAGCCGGCATAGTCGGTGTAGGCCACGGCGCGGGGGAACCACTGCGCAGCAACAAAGATACGCTTGCCATCGTCCAGGGTTTCGTAGCCGCTGCGTACAGTCGTTGCCTGCTTATCTGTGAGTGGCAGGCTCCATTGCATGGAGAGGGCAATCTTTTCTCCGCTCTCCAACGGGTGGGGGAGGCGGATGTGCAGCAGCGTGTCGCTCACGTTCCAGCCCAGGGTTCCGCCATCGGCGCGCTGCACGGATTCGATAGCGAAACCGGTGGTCTTCTGGTTTCTGGCCACTGCCACCGGTCGCGCGGCTTCACCGCTGGCCAGCAGGCGAAACTCTGCGGCGCTGGCGCCCTTCAGTGCATCGTGGTCCAGGGCGAAGAATAGGTTGTTGAGCGTATCCGGCGAGCGGTTGTGGTAGTGCACGACGGCACTGGCTTCCAGTCGCTGCTGCTCAGGCATCAGCGAGACATCGATGTCGTAATCGACCTGCTGTTGCCAGTAATTGGCAGAGGGCGTGCCATTGGCGCTGCGGAAGGCTCCGAGCCCCAGTTCCGCTTGCGTGAGCCGCGCAAAGGGATCGCTGCCTGCCATCGGCTGTGCCCAAGCAGCACTGCTGTTGAAGATGGTCACAGCAGTGAGGCCGAGTATCAGCTTCTGTAGTTGCGGGTAACTCACAGGGTCCCCGCTGCCGGTACCGCAATGGATTGGTTTGAGCGGGTTTCAGTGACCAGTGCCATGCAAAGGGCGAGGAGAACACTGCCGATACCCAGGGCCAGGACACCGGTGTAGCCAAACGGTCCGATCAGGCTGGCTGCGAGGGGAGGGCCGATGATTTCGCCAACTTTGAATGCGCTGGCGCAGAGTACGATGAAGCGACCGGTATCGTCGACTCGGTTAAACTGGTCCATCAACAGTGGGATGGTAAAGCTCCAGAAAAACTGAAAGACGATGGATGTGGCTGCGTAAAGCATATAGCCACTTCCACTATGCTCGCCCATCAGCAGAGCCATGGTGACCGTCTGAATCGCGATGGAAATCCCCAGAGACAGGGCGCGGCCGACGAGCCGGCTGATCAGGGGCGTTGCCAGCGAGCCCAGACCACTGATGGCAAAACCGATACCCAGCAGGTCTCCGACCTGTGAACCTGCAAGACCCATATCGACACCAATCCGCTCGAGGTAGGCCCACACCGCGGAAACGCCACAGTAATAAACGACGGTGGTGGCAAAGACCAGCAGGGACTTGCCATGGAGCAAAGACGTGATGCCGTCAGCATCTGATTCAGCTGCGCTCCGCTTTGAGCGGGGAAAGAAAAGGGTGCATAGCAGCAGCGTGGCCGCCAACCAGCCGTTCAGGTAGTGAAAGAAGCCATTGACCTGCCATAACTCCATGATGCGCGGTACGACAAAAAAGCCGATGGTGCCGAAGGTCACCTGAGCGGTGACCATCAGGCCAAAGGCCAGAGGGGGGCGGCGATGATCACCAAGTCCTGCCAGTGCTACTGCGTAGGCCGCGCCGCAACCGATGCCGGCGAGAATACGGAATCCCATCAACAGGGAGAATTCCGTGGTGCCGAGACTCAACAGGTTACCGGTGAAGAACAGGCCTAGTCCGGCGAGTGTGACCTGCTTCCATGGAATTCGACGAACCCAGAAAATGGCTGAGGCTGAGCTGGCGAAGATCCCTATCACATCGGCAGCGGCGAGCCAGCCAATCTGTGTTTCGGAGAAGAGCCCCTGATCACTGAGGCCACCGACCCACAGTGGCAGCAGGGTGAGAACAGCGGCGCCCATCATGGACACCATCAACAGGCTGACGAGATTCTGCCAGCGGTCGTGAATCGGCTGCATGGTGATTTTCTTCATTATTATCGACGTGGGGCCAGTGTAAGCCCTTCCCTTGGCCGATCGAATTAAGGTCAATCGGCCACAGCGATAGGTTGTTCTTGTTGAACTTTGCGCCAAGCGGGTCGTGGATTCAATCCTTTCATTCCACGATTAAAACTAAAAAATTCTTGACCGTCCACACAAAGAAAAATAGTTTATTCCATGTTGTTCCCTGGATGCCGGTGTCCATTTCGCCCGGATTGCGATGTTGGTATTAGGGCGCATGCGCCATCGAAGTGTTGTTTTATCGGCGTTTGCAGTGTTATCGGGTTCCCATCGAGCAGGCTGGGGCGAAGGTCTGCCCCGTCGTCTTCTCACCATTGTTGTTACCGGCATTCTGTGCCGGCTTTTTTTTGCCGCTTACAGGTTTATTCAAAGTTGTTACTAAGATTTGAATAATGTATTCTCGCAGGGGTAACCCTACTGGTGTTGAGGCGTTGAGAAGTTGAGCGGTCTGGGATGCTGAGCGGCCAGATCTGCCGGAAGGCGCTGGAGCGAATAGATGAGAATAACAATGACGTTGGCGGGGCTGCTGTTGGCTCTGTCGCTTCCCGCTGTCAGTGGCGGGGTTGAAGTAGGTTCGCCGGGGGGCGAATCCACATTTATATCTGACGTCCCGAAAGTGCGGGAGGAAATGCTTTCCGCTGAGTTCTGGCTCTCGCGGCTGGAGGATGATTCCGTCCGCCTCACCGCCGAGAAGATCCGGCAGTTCAACGCCGCCAACCTGTCTCGGGATGAGCATCTCCACCAGCTGAAAGCATTCCCGGCCAGCCTGCCCAGGGCGGGTGTCCTGGCGCTGATCGATGGCGTGAGTCGACCGGCATCGTCGCCCCGTTACCATGGCGATGGTCGCCAGGTGTCCGATGCCGACTACGAGGCCTGGCAGGCCGCGGTACAGCGGCACGAGCTGCCAGAAGCGGTTGCTGTCCAATGGGGGATGGTGGTGCAGCGTGCGAGTATGCGCAGCTATCCGACCCACACCCGAATCTACAAGCACCCTGATGATACCGACCTGGACCGCCTGCAGGAGACCGGCGTTTTCCCGGGCCAGCAGTTGGCGCTGTTACACGAGAGCGCTGATGGCAAGTGGTGGTTCGCGGTCAACTATCACTACGCGGCCTGGTTACCGAAATCCGCCGTGGCGGTAGGCGATCGGGCAGAAATCGAGGGCTGGCAGGGCGCTGATGCGCGCCTGATGGTCACCGGCTCCCAGGTGAAAACCAACTACAACCCCGTCGACCCAAGGACCTCCGAAGTTGTTCTGGATATGGGGGTGTCCTTACCACTGATGACTGCAGGTGAGGTCGGCCACAGCGTCAATGGGCAAAATCCCTATGCCAGTTACGTGGTGAAGCTACCGGTGCGCGACGCGAAAGGGCGTCTGGAGTTCACTCCGGCGCTGATTGCCCGCAGCCAGGATGTCCATACCGGCCCGCTGGAGTACCGGCCAAGCCAGGTGATCGAGCAGGCTTTCAAATTTCTCGGTGAGCGCTATGGCTGGGGCCACGATTACAACGGTCGGGACTGCACCGGCTTCGTTGGAGAAGTCTACAAGTCTTTTGGCATCCTGATGCCGCGCAACTCTGGCCAGCAAGGCCGCAGTGATTTCGCGCCGACACGTCGCCTCGGCGATGCCAGTCGTGAGGCAAAGTTGCAGGCTCTGGAAGAGCTGAAAGTGGGTGACCTTATCTATATCCCAGGGCATGTGATGATGTACATCGGGCACGTGGATGGTGAGCCCTTTGTTATTCATGATGTGACTGGGCTTAGCTATTTCAATAGCGAAGGCGATTTTTACTCCGGGACCCTTTCGGGTGTATCCGTGACGCCGTTAAAGCCTCTCTGGCTGGGACGCAGTATGGACTTCGTCGACAGCATCTACGCAATAAAAACCATTATTTGAACGGTACCGCCATGAAAATTGTTGATGTGAAGCTGGGCATGCTCAAAGTGCCGTTGATCACGCCATTTAAGACGGCGCTGCGCACAGTGGAGTGTGTCGAAGACGTAGTGGTCATGCTGGAGACTGATACCGGCCATATCGGATACGGTAACGCCCCCGCGACGGCGGTGATTACTGGTGATACCCACGGCTCCGTCATCGAGGCGGTCAGGACGGTGTTCACCCCTTTGCTTCTGAATCGTGAGGTTTCTGAACTCAACCGCCTGACGCGGGAAATCAGTGGGGCGATGATCAACAACACCAGCGCCAAGGCCGCGGTGGAAATCGCTCTTTACGACCTCTTCGCCCAGAGTTACGAGACCCCCCTGTATCGAATTCTCGGAGGTGGCGAGAATTGCCTGACAACCGACATTACGATCAGTGTCGACTACATCGACAAGATGGTGGCCGATGCTGAAAGTGCAGTGGAGCGTGGCTTTGAAATCCTGAAGCTCAAAGTGGGCAAGGATATCCGCCTTGATATCGAGCGAATCAGGGCCGTTTACTCCGCGGTCAAGGGCAAGGCGTTGCTGCGCCTGGACGCGAACCAGGGCTGGAGCCCGAAACAGGCCGTGATGGCGATTCGTAGTCTGGAGGAGGCGGGCGTTATCCTCGAATTGGTAGAGCAGCCGGTGAAGGCCAACAACCTCGAGGGCATGCGCTACATCTCCGAGCGGGTGAAGACGCCGATTATGGCGGACGAAAGTATATTTGGTCCGCTGGAGGTCATGGATGTGATCCAGCGTCATGCTGCAGAGATCATCAACATCAAGCTGATGAAGACCGGCGGTATTTCCAATGCGCTGAAGATCGCCGACCTGGCGGGGCTGTATGATCTGGAGTGTATGGTTGGCTGCATGCTGGAAACCAGTATTGGCGTTTCAGCGGCGGCACATATGGCCGCGGCCAAGTCACCGGTAGTGTCCAAACTCGATCTCGATGTTCCCTCTCTGTGTCAGTACGATCCGGTGATCGGTGGCGCAACCTATAAGGATGCGGATATCATTCTCAATGAAACCCCGGGACTGGGTATTGAAAAAATTGAAGGGCTGGAGCTGCTGGTCTAAAGATCGGCGGCAAACCATCCAGCGGAGCCCCAGAGCATGACATGTTTACTGAAGATGCGCGCGATGCGCGACCAGATGTCGGTCAACGAGCGCAAGCTTGCTGATTTCATTCTGGAGAATACCAAGCTGTTGCGAGACTACTCCTCGCAACAGTTGGCGGATGTGGTGGGTGTCAGCCAGTCGAGTGTGGTGAAATTTTCACAAAAGCTCGGCTACAAGGGGTATCCCAGTCTCAAGCTCGCGGTATATGAGACCTATGCCGAATCCGCGCGTAGCCAGTCGGGGCAGGGCGGTGGCGAGGGCCATTTCGGTCAGCCGGACAATCCCCTCAGTCAGCTCGGGCAGAAAAAGCTCGAAGTACTGGAGAATACCGCCGGAATCAATGAGGCTGAAAATCTTGCGGCAGCGATTGCTGCCATTCGCGGTGCCCGTTGTATCCAGGTTTCTGCCTGCCCGGGCTCTGTCGCTGTTGCAAAATACCTCACTCATCAGTTGCTGGAACTAGGTTGCTGGGCGGTATTCGTGGAGGGTGAACAGGTGCAGCATCGCATGGCGAGCTCCCTGAGGGATGAGGACCTGCTCTGCATTATCTGCGACTTTGGCGGTGAGGAGTCGCTGGTGGACGTGGCCAACCATGCCCGGGAGCACGGTGTGAAGGTGCTCAGTCTGACCCGCTATAACTACAATGCAGCGAGTATCCACTCCGATATTCGCCTCTTTGTGGTGCCTGCGGATGAGAATGAGGACATGCAAAGGCTGCTGTTCCGCTCTGGCCAGTTGCACCTTGTGGAAGGGTTGGTGAGCGGTCTTCTCGCCCGGAGCAGCTGATTTTTTTTGGGGTGGTATATCTCTTTTCGAAAAAGGCCGGAATCCTGTTGGGGTTCCGGCCTTTTTCGTTGCTGATTTCTCGGGTAGCTCAGCCCTGGTCCACCACTTCCCATTCGAGGCTGTAATCCCACTGATCGAAATAGAGGTTACCGCCGCGCCATTCCACTTCACCGCGCTGTGAGTCAACCGTTTCTGAGCGGAAGTGTTCCTTGGCTGGATAGAAAGGCTGGCTGTAGTCACTATTGAAAATCAGGCGGTAGGCGTCGATACCGCCCAGGTAGAACCAGGTCTCACTAGCCGTTTTACCGGCAAGCTTGCCATGAGTGACGTCCATTGGCATCCAGCCGTAAGAAGGCAGGTAAAACTCTCCCCAGTCGTGCATGGTGTCAAAGGATGTGGGGGAAAACTCCCAGCCGGACTCCCAGCGTGCTGGGATACCGTTCATTCTGAGCAGGGTGATCAGGAGCAGGGTTTGCTGGCCACAATCCGCGTGACCTGCCTCCGCGGCATACTGGCTGATATTGCGAATGGTGGAGTACTCCCGGGCACCTGCCCAGGGGATGCTGTCGACATAGGCAAAGAGTTTTTGCGCGATGCGGTAAGGATTGGTTTCGTCGCCGACAATTCTGTCTGACAGGGTGCGAAGGGATGGGGTGAACTGGATATGGGGCGCACGTTCCTGCAGGTAGGGTACGAGTGCCTCTGTGGGTTTGACGACAGTGACCAGTTCGGGGTTGATCTGTGTGAATTTGGCGATGCTGTCGAATTCATAGCTCACCGCAAACTCCACCGGTTTACCCGCTTCCGCCTGTTTTTCGAAATAAATAGTGCGTTGCGGCTGTGCTTCCGGTGCCATGACATATTGAGATGGAGAGGAGGCGAGCAGGGAGACATTTTCCTGGCGGCCTTCAATAGGCTTGGGGAAAGGCAGCCATGCGCGTACGGTTTCTCCGGCGGGTACTGCATCGGGATCGACGCTCAGTGAATAGCTTACGCGAATGCGCCGACGGACTGGCTCATCGGCACCGATGATCTCCCGGTGGTGTGGGTGGATTTCATACAGGGGCGCCTTGTCGGTGAAGCGGCGGTAGTCCGCGGTTCGTGCTGCTGCAGTATCAGAAATGTGTACCAGGTTGTAAGCTGTCTTGCCAAAGAAGCGGCGCTCTCCATCGATCACCTTCGATTCCAGCAGGCCCGCCTTGTCCCACGCATCCACATCTTCCTCGGTGGCATCTGGAATATATCGCTGGATAGAAGTCAGCAGTTCATTGCGCTGTAGCGTGAACTCCATTTCGATGCGCCGCATCCGTTCCGCTTCAAACTTCAGCTGATGGTGCTCCGGCTTCAGCGTCTCGTTTTCCAGAAGGCGTTCAATCTGTTTGCGAGCATTACTGTATTGGCCCTGATTGACTAGTTGCTGCACATCCTGGAGGGTAGTCGCCGCACTGGCGTTCAGGGTGGAAAAGGTAAACACGGCAGAAAACACGAGTGATAGTTTGCGCGAGAGGTTAGGTGAGGACACGGGGTGCTCCCTTTGTATCGACCTGCCTGGTTGCTGGCCTGCTTGGTCAATAATTCGGCAGTTCTAGCTTGGAATAAATTATATTTACACTGATTTTATGAGTTGATAAATTATTCTACCAAAGAGAGGCCGTCAAGGATTCCTGTTTGGTGTCGTGAAGTTCAATTTGGCGTTGAGCTTGAATCGCAATGATCGAGAAGCCGGCCGCATAAGCCAAATAAGGCTAAATAAGGCTAAATAAGAAAGTCGCTCAAATTTCAGGGCCTCCTGGGCCTTACTTACAGGGGTAACATAATGAAAATAAGGGCATTTGCAGCCTTCCTCACTCTTCTCATCGCCGGATGCGGCGACTCCCCGCCATCCTCAGGCGAGGTCGAGGCCCTGGTGGAGCGGGTGCTGGAAGAAGAGCGGGTGCCCGGAGCCGCAGTGGGTGTGTGGCATCGGGGTAAGCCGGTGCTACTGCGCGGCTTTGGTGTTACCAATGTGGAAACGCCACACCCCGTAGATGAGGAAACCCTGTTCAAACTTGCGTCGACTACCAAGGCATTTACCACTGCAGCGCTGGCGTTGCTGGTGGAGGAGGGAAAGCTCGACTGGGATAGCCGGGTGGTGGAGTACCTGCCCGGCTTCAAGCTTGCCGATCCCTGGGTGACCTCGGAATTCCGCGTCGTCGACCTCCTGACCCATCGCTCCGGCCTGGGACCCGGTGCTGGAGACCTGATGCTCTGGCCGCAGCCAAACTATTTCGATCGCGCCGATGTGCTTTCCGGTCTGGAATATCTGCCAATCACGCGAAGCTTTCGCGCGGATTATGCCTACGACAACCTTCTGTATATCGTCGCCGGTGAATTGATCGCTGCCGTGTCAGGGCAGAGTTACGAAGACTTTGTGCAGAAGCGACTGCTTCAGGCGCTTGGCCTCGAGCATTGCTTCGCAGGTCCGGTGCCGCGATCCGCGAGAAATAACCTTGCGGATCCACATCGGCTGGAAGAGCAGGGTCTGGTGGTGGATACGCCGAACCTGGCCGGTGACGAACCCATTGTGCTCGCGGCTGCTGGCGGAATGCACTGCAGTGCCGGCGATATGATGACCTGGCTGCGTACGTTTCTCGCCGGCGGGATTTCTCCCGCAGGCGTACAGCTATTCAGCGAGGAAACCCGCGATCGACTCTGGCGCCCGGTCACGTTGATGCCGCTTTCTGCCTCGCGCTCGGAGCGGGACGCGGGGCATTTTTATGCTTATGCGCTGGGCTGGCGGGTCCAGGACATGCACGGCAAGCGGGTGATCCACCATACCGGTTCGCTATCGGGCATGTATGCCTGGGCGGCGCTGGTTCCCGAGGAGGAACTGGCGATTGTGGTGCTGATGAATCGTAGTGCGGGGGTAGCCCGTCAGGCCCTTATCTACGGACTGTTGAAGCCTTACCTCGGCGCCGAGGAGCGGGACTGGCTGGCGTATTTTCAGGAATTATACGGCGGCGCAGCCGAGCCCGTTGAGCCGGAGCTGTTACCGGCGCCAGAGAGTATGGCGGACGTCGGCGATGCGGAGGTCATCGGCAGTTATCGCGATCCCTGGTTTGGTGCCATTGAGATTGAGCAGGGCAATGAAGGCTTGCGCTGGAGATCACTGAAATCACCACGGCTTGCCGGTAGCATGCGTGCTGCGGCACCGGGTGTCTGGAGTGTGAAGTGGGATGATCGTAGCCTCGATGCTGATGCGTGGGTACGTGCAGAGCGCGATGAGAGCGGCACTCTGGTGCTGACAATGCAGCCGCAGTCGCGCGGTGTGGACTTCAGTTACGATTTTCCGGATCTGCGCTTTGTGCGGCTCAGTGAAGGCGGTTGAAGATAGGTGGTAGGAGAGCCCCATGGAAAGAAGAACACTAATTAAATCCCTGATGGCGGCTCCGCTGCTGAGCGGCCTTGCCGCTGCAGGCAGTGCCGGCGCGGCACCGTCCACCGGCGAGTTGTTGCGGCCAGCCCGTCTGCGTCGCGGAATGACGGTGGGGCTGGTCACTCCCGCCAGTAATGCCTGGGAGGACGAAGATATCCGCTTTGCCATCGACGTGGTAAAGTCCCTCGGCTTCAAGGTGAAGGAAGGTGCAAACCTCTACCAGCGCACCCAGTATCTGGCCGGGCCGGATGCGGCGCGGGCAGAGGATTTCAATCGCATGTTCGCGGATCCCGAGGTGGATGCGGTCTTCTGTCTGCGGGGTGGCTATGGAACACCGCGTATCCTGCCGATGCTCGATTACGCGACCATTCGCCAGAATCCCAAAATCCTGCTCGGATACAGTGACATCACCGCGCTGTTGAATGCGATCCACGAGCGCTGTGGCCTGATCACATTCCACGGTCCCATCGCGGCTCAGAATTTTACTGACTACACCCTGGAAGAATTCTCCAAGGTGTTGGTCCGCGGAGAGTTTCCGGTGCGTCTTGGCGAGGCGCCGCCCTTTGAAGGCAGCCCCGGCCGGGTCGAGCGCCGCAATCGTGTGACCCGTTTCCGAGGCGGTAGCGCCAGGGGGCGGCTCATCGGCGGCAACCTCACATTGATGTGCAGCCTCCTAGGGACACCCTTCGAACCGGATTTTCGTGACAAGATCCTGTTTCTGGAGGATGTCGGTGAGGCGCCTTACCGTATTGACCGCATGCTGACTCAGCTGTGGCTGGCCGGCAAGCTGGACGAAGTGAACGGAATCGTTTTTGGCAAGTTCACCGATGCGGAAACCAGTGGCAACACGTTCAGCGTGGAGCACGTACTGCGTGAACGCAGCGCCGGGCTGGAAGTGCCGGTGGTGCGCGGCCTGATGATCGGGCACGTGGATGACCAGACAGTGGTGCCGGTGGGAGCCATGGCCGAGCTGGACGGTGACAGCGGCGCCCTGATCCTGCAGGAGCCGGTGGTGAGCTGATTGCTGCTCGCTCTCTCAGAATTATCCCGAGCCGGAATGCAATTATCGGTTTCGGCGATAAAAGCTGTTTCGGCAGGCCCCGCGGGGCCTGTCAGCATATAAAAAACAATAATCAAACGATGCTGTATGACTGAATTATCCTGGATTACCCTGCTGCCGCCCTTTCTTGCCATCGGTCTGGCGCTTCTCACCCGACAGGTCTACCTGGCACTGTTTGCCGGTATCTGGCTCGGTTACTTTCTGCTCAATCAGTCCGGCTTTTTCCCTTCCTTGGCCGAGGCCATCGATGCGGTCATTGCGGTGCTGGCCAGCCCGGGGGATGCCCGGGTCGTGGCGTTCACGCTGATTATCGGGGCATTCATCATCACCCTCGAGCGCTGTGGTGCGGTGAGTGGTTTTGTGCGTTTCCTCGAGCGGAGCCGCTGGGTTACCAATGGTAAGCGTGCCCAGTGGATGGCCTGGTTGATCGGTATCGTGATTTTTATCGAATCGAATATCACGGTGCTGGTGGCGGGTACGGTCTCGCGGCCACTGTTCGATCGCTTCCGCGTCGCGCGGGAAAAGCTCGCCTACATCATCGACTCTACCTCTGCACCAATCTGTATGCTGATTCCCCTGAATGCCTGGGGCGCATTCAACCTTGGCCTGCTGGACGGTCTTGGTGTGCAGGAGCCGCTCAAGGTGTTGCTCGCCAGTATCCCGCTGAATCTCTATGCCATTACCGCCGTCGCACTGACTGCTTACACCATCACCCGCGACTACAATCCGGGCCCCATGGCGAAAGCGCAGGCCCGCACGCACAGCGGTGATGTGGACGGACTCGACATCGCCGCGGCGACGGCTGAGCGCAAGCACGTCAAGCCGCGCCTGATGAACATGTTGCTGCCTGTGTTCACGCTGATCGTGGCCATGCCGCTGGGACTCTGGATCACCGGTGACGGCGAGATTTTTGCCGGTTCCGGTTCCACGGCAGTGCTCTGGGCATCCTTTGCGGCTTTGACCGTTGTTTCCCTGCTGGTCATTTTTCAGCGCAGCATGACCCTCGAGGAGCTGAGTCATACCTGGATGGAGGGGGCAGGGCGGATGCTGCCGCTGGCAATCATTCTGATACTGGCCCTGGCCCTGGGGGCTGTTTCCAAGACCCTGGGTACGGGTGCCTATGTGGCTGGGATGGTGGGAGATGCTATTCCCGTGGCGTTTTTGCCCCTGGTTATTTTCCTGGTTGCCGGCGTGATCGCTTTCTCTGTGGGGTCGAGTTGGGGTACCTTCTCCATTATGCTGCCGATTGCCATTCCGGTGGCTTCGGCATTGGGCGCCGAACCGGCGCTATTTGTGGCGGCGGTGCTCTCCGGAGGGATTTTCGGGGACCACGCCTCGCCGATCTCAGATACAACAATTGTCTCGTCGCTGGCGGCGGGGACTGAACATATTGATCACGTGCGGACCCAGTTGCCGTATGCGTTGATAGCGGGTGCCGTCAGCGCGGTAGGATTTGTTGCCCTGGGTCTGCTCTTGCTGTAGTTGTGAGTTGGTTGATGACGGAATGTAAGATTGTACTGGTCACTGCGGAGCCAAGGTTTGGCGCGCGCTGGGTTTCAGAACTGGGCCTGGTGGCGGAGAGTGACCACGACTCGCCGGTAAAATTGTCTTTTTGCCATACCGGACTTGAAGACCTGGAAGATTTCCTCGGTCGCGGCGAAACACAGATCGTTGCGCTGGATGACGGCAGTCTGGGCGGCGACACCCTGGTTGAGGCGTACACCACCCTGCGCCGCTGGCGTGCAGAAATTGACTGTGTGTTGCTGACCGCTGGGGATCGGGCGGCGAGCGGGCGGGAATATGAGAGTGTCATTTCCCGCAGCGAGTCCAATTACGGCGTTGTATATCGTACCCTGCGCCGCATCCTGCTAGAGCGTATTGCCACGCCGTTTGCCGACGCTCTGCGCGAGTATGTCTACGCCGCGCGTGACTCCTGGCACACACCGGGGCATTCCAGTGGCGACAGCCTGAGTTCCAGCCCCTGGGTGGTGGATTTTTACCGCTTTATGGGCGAGCACATCTTCAATACGGACCTGTCCGTCAGTGTGAAGATGCTCGACTCCCTGATGGATCCCATCAGTGTGATTCGCCAGTCCCAGCAGCTGACGGCGAAGACCTTCGGTGCGGCGCACAGTTATTTCGTGACCAACGGCACTTCCACTTCCAACAAGATCGTGCTGCAGCACCTACTGCGCAGCGGGGACCGGGTGATCGTGGACCGTAACTGTCACAAGTCGGTGCACCACGCGATGATCATGAGCGGGGCACTGCCGGTATACCTGGAGTCCTCGGTCAATCAGCACTACGGCATTTATGGCCCTGTCTCCAAGGCCAAAATTTTCGACGCCATCGACCGCAATCCGTCGGCGCGCCTGCTGGTGCTGACGTCGTGTACCTACGATGGCCTGCGCTACGACCTGAAGCCCATCATCGAGTACGCCCACGACCACGGCGTCTATGTGCTGATCGATGAGGCCTGGTATGCGCACGGACGATTCCACCCGGAACTCCGCCCGACTGCGATCGAGTGTGGTGCCGATTTCGTTACCCAGTCGACCCACAAGATGCTGTCTGCATTTTCGCAGGCTAGTATGATCCACGTCGGTGACAGCGTAAAAGGCTTTGATGCAGCGGGTTTCCGCGAAGACATCAATATGCATACCTCCACCAGCCCGCAGTACGGCATGATCGCGAGCCTGGATGTGGCACGCAAACAGATGAGTATTGAGGGCTTCGAGGTGCTGAGCCGCACCCTCGCGTTTGCCGAGGACATCCGCCAGTTTGTATGTGAAAGCACGCCGTTCAGCAGCCTCGCGGTGGAGGATCTTTGCAGCGAGGAAGTCGCCGGTGATGGTATTTTGCTGGATCCCACCAAGGTGACCATCGATGTGGGCTGTGCCGGCGTCTCAGCGCCGCATGCGCAACAGGTGCTGTTTAACAAATACGGCATCCAGGTGGAGAAGAACACTCACAACACTCTGTCTTTCCTCGTCACCATCGGTACGACAGAAAGCAAGGTGTTGCGCCTCAAAGAGGCATTGCGCCGGCTTTCGGAGGACTGCCTGCAGTCGGGTTCCGGTGACAGCGGGCAATCCCTGCCGGCGCTGAGTGCAATCCGTGTTCTGCCCAGGGCTGCCTATTTTGCCCGCGGCGAAAAGCTGCCCCTGAGTGGAGCCG
Source organism: Microbulbifer aggregans (assembly GCF_001750105.1). Classification (NCBI taxonomy): domain Bacteria; kingdom Pseudomonadati; phylum Pseudomonadota; class Gammaproteobacteria; order Cellvibrionales; family Microbulbiferaceae; genus Microbulbifer; species Microbulbifer aggregans. The sequence goes on along the minus strand of NZ_CP014143.1, from coordinate 3,213,887 downwards.
ATGCTGCACGACTGGAAGGGCGTATTGCCTGCGATGAGGTGGTGCCCTATCCGCCGGGTATTCCGCTGCTGGTGCCGGGGCAGGAGATTACCGGGGAGATCCTGGCGGCGATCCGCTCCTACGTGGAAGACCGCGAGGACCTGGAAATGCATGGCTTGCGCTCGATCAACGGCGCCCCGGCAATCCGTGTCATGTGTCCGGATGAAGTTGAAGCGGGAATCCGGGAACTGGAAGCGCTCTGATCGTGACGCTGACAAGAAAATAATAAACGCCCGGCAGTTGGCTGGGCGAACCGGCAGGGAGAGATCGCCATGGATGCAAAGCAAAGCTGGTTACTGGCGCTAGTGGTGCTCACTGCCTGTGCTGCGGACAATTCCGAGCCGCCGGTGCAGATGGAAGCGGTGTCCGCCGCCGATATCCGTGTGGACATGAAGTATCACAGCGGTGACAACCTGGTGGGTGAACCACTGGATGGCTATGAGGCCAATCGCTGTCTGTTGGCACCGGAAGCGGCCAGTGCCCTGAAGGAAGTGGCCAGTGATCTCTCTACACTCGGCCTCGGACTGGTGATATTTGACTGTTATCGCCCGCAACAGGCGGTAAACCATTTCGTGCGCTGGGTGAGTGAGCCTGAGGACTTTTCTACCAAGGAGGCTTTCTACCCTCGGGAAGAAAAGTCGCAGATGTTTGCGCGCGGTTATATCGCCGAGCGCTCCGGGCACAGCCGCGGTGCCACCGTGGATCTCGGGTTGTATCGGCTCGAGAGCGGTGACCTTGTCGACATGGGCACCGGCTTCGATTTCATGGATGAGCGCTCCGCTACTGAATTCCCGCTGGAAGATTCTCTCGCTGTACAGAATCGCCTGCTGCTTCGTGATGCGATGGCGGCGCGCGGCTTCGTCAATTATTTCCAGGAGTGGTGGCACTACACCTTCAAGCCCGAACCCTGGCCCGAACAATATTTCGATTTCCCCGTGCAGTAGGCCCGGGCTTTATCCACCAGATGACTTATTTCAATAAAAAAGACAGCGCTATCATGAAAGCATTTTCCCTTCGCGCTCTTTTGAGCCCCCTCGTCGCAGTGCTATGCCTGTTGCCGCTCTCCGGCTGCAGCGAAGACCGCCCGGAACCGGTGCTCACCGGTGCCGAGCAGCCCGAGCGTTACCTGCCGCTGTTGAAAGCGCAGCGGGTCGGACTGGTGGTGAACCAGACCTCCAGGGTCGGCCAACAGCACCTGGTGGATTTCCTGCGCGATGAAGGCGTGGACATCGCCCGGATCTTTGCACTGGAGCATGGTATTCGCGGCAATGTGGAAAACGGGGGCAAGGTGGACGATGGCGTGGACGGCCCCACCGGGCTACCTATCGTGTCCCTGTACGGCGGGCAGTATGCGCCCCCGGAGGCGAGCGTCGAAGACCTGGATTGGCTGCTGTTCGATATCCAGGATGTGGGGGTTCGCTTCTACACCTACATCAGCTCGCTGCATTACCTGATGCAGGCCTGTGCCGATTACGGCCTGCCGCTGATGGTTCTCGATCGGCCGAACCCCAATGGTGACTACATCGATGGTCCGGTGCTGGAGCCGGAATTCCGCAGTTTCGTCGGCATGCATCCAATCCCGCTGGTGCACGGCATGACCGTGGGAGAGCTGGCGCAGATGATCAACGGCGAGGGTTGGCTGGATGAGGGTGCACGCTGTGAGCTAACCGTGGTGCCCGCCACCAATTACCACAAGAGTGATGTTTACTCACTGCCGGTCAAGCCCTCACCGAACCTGCCCAATGACCTGTCCATCCGCCTGTATCCGTCCCTTGCCCTGTTCGAGGGTACGACGGTGAGCATCGGCCGGGGCACAGAGTTTCCGTTCCAGACAATCGGCCATCCCGGTGATAAACAGGGAGAGTTTGAATTTACTCCGCAGCCTATCGCCGGCGCCAGTGAGAACCCCAAGCACCGCGGGTCTGTGGTGACAGGGGACGATCTGCGGATGCTGGATAACCAACCGCGCTTTTCCCTGCAGTACCTGATCGACTGGTCAGGTCGCACCGGTGAGTCATCTGAGGAGTTCTTCTCCCGTTCCGCATTCTTCGACAAACTGGCCGGCACTGACCGTTTGCGCAAGGCCATCGTGGCCGGGCAGGACGAGGAGGAGATTCGACGCAGTTGGGAGACTCAGCACCAGCAGTTCAGGGAGCGCCGCCAGCCCTACCTGCTCTATCCGGAGGGTTAACATGTTGCAACGTCATAATGAGCACATCCTGTCCCTTAGCCCGCAGGGGCGTTTGATGTCGGTGGATCTGCTGCGCGGTCTCGCCATCGCCGCCATGGTACTGGTGAACAATCCCGGCAGCTGGTCCTACGTGTATGCACCCATGGCGCACGCGGAATGGCATGGCTGGACCCCTACGGATGTCATCTTTCCGCTTTTCCTGTTTGTCGTGGGTGTATCGATGGTGCTTGCCAATGGCCGCCGGGAGACTTTCCCGGCAGTGGGCTGGCCGCAATGGTCCCGGGCACTCAAGCTATTCGGTCTGGGCCTCTTCCTCGCCATTTTTTTCTACAATTTCCGTGATCCGGCCTACGACTGGTTTGAGGACCGCCTGACGGGTATCCGCTGGCTCGGCGTGCTGCAGCGTATCGCGCTGGTTTATATTTTCTGCTGCTACCTGGTTTCCTGGCTGTCGACGCGCGGGCTGATTGTTGCGGCGGTGCTTTGCACACTCGTGCCCTGGTTGATGATGTTGTGGATCCCGTACAGTGGTGACAGCGGCGAGGTATTCCGCGGCCAGTTACTATTCGGCAATCATTTTTCCGCCTGGCTGGATCACTGGCTGTTGGGCAGCGAGCATCTCTATTACCGCAACGCGGAGCCTTTTCCCTTCGACCCGGAGGGCGTCCTGACCACGCTTCTCGCCGTCTCCACCTGCCTGCTGGGTGTTCTGGCGGGGCTGGCCTGGAAAGCCTGCGATGGTACGGAAGAGGGCAGGATGAAGCTGTGCAGGCAATGGCTGGCGGCAGGTGTGCTGCTGCTGGTGGTCGGGCAACTGCTTCACCCCTGGGTTCCGATCAACAAGGCTCTGTGGTCACCCAGCTTCGTGATGGTCACCGGCGGCGTTTCCCTGATGCTGCTGGCTACACTCTTTTATCTGGTGGATATACGCGGGTTCCGCGGTCCGCTGGCACCGCTGCTGGTATTCGGCGTCAACGCCATCGCCCTGTTCATGCTGGCCGGGGTGGTTGGCCGCGTGTTAATCATGATTCCCGTCGGAGAGACGACACTGAAGGGATGGCTGTTCAGCAATGTGTTCGAGCCCCTGTTTGGCAGCTACGGCGGATCGCTGGCATTTGCGGTCAGCTGTCTGGCGCTGTTCTACGTGGTGATGTGGCAGATGTACCGCCGCAGGATTATCTGGAAGGTGTGATCCGGTGTCTGCAGAAGCCCTGTTAAAGGAGCTCCGCTCCCAGCTGCCAGCAGACTGTCTGTTGACAGAGCGGGAGCAGATTGCGCCGTTCGAGTGCGACGCTCTGCCGGTTTACTGCAGTCGCCCAGTGGCGGTGGTTCTGGCCCGGGCTGAGGCTCACGTGGTTGCTGTGGCGACTGCCTGTCACCGTCACCGTGTACCCCTGGTGACCCGGGGAGCCGGGACAGGCTTGTCCGCCGGTGCCAAGCCCATCGAATCCGGTGTGCTGCTGGTTACCGCCGCCATGAATCGGATACTCGAACTGGACCGCGATGCCATGACTGCCCGGGTGGAACCGGGGGCAGTGAACCTGCAGGTCTCTCGCGCTGCGGCCCCATTGGGGCTTTACTATGCTCCCGATCCCTCCTCCCAGATTGCCTGCTCCATTGGCGGCAATGTGGCGGAAAATGCCGGCGGCGTTCACTGCCTCAAATACGGCGTCACAGTGCAGAACGTCTCGGCGCTGCGGGTGGTTACCAGCGAGGGGGAGGTGCTGACCATCGGCGGTCAGTGCCTGGCTCAACCGGGCTACGACCTGCTGGCGCTGATGCACGGCTCTGAGGGGTGTCTCGGCATTATCACGGAAGTGACCGTCAAGCTGACGCCGCTTCCCGCGACAACCCGGACGCTGATGGCGGATTTCGCCTGTGTGCGCGCCGCATCCGACGCAGTTTCGGCCATCGTCCGTGCCGGTGTGATCCCGGCGGCACTGGAAATGATGGATGCGCTGGCGATCTCGGCAACTGAAGCGTTCTGTCATGCCGGCTATGCACTGGATGCAGCGGCGATCCTGATTATCGACCTGGATGGTGATCCCCGCGAGGTGGACGTAGAGCTCAAGCTGGTGGAGGAGGTGCTCGGCAGTTCCGGTGCCACCCGTGTGCAGCTCGCCGCGGATGAGACGCAGCGGGCACTCTGGTGGAAGGGGCGCAAAAGCGCTTTTCCTGCGATTGGCCGCCTCTCCCCTGACTATTACTGTATCGACGGCACGGTGCCCCGTCACCGCATTGGCGATGTGCTGGAAGCCATCCAGTCTTTTGCCGTGAACTACGACCTGCAGGTGGCGAATGTCTTCCACGCCGGCGACGGTAACCTGCATCCCATCATCATGTTTGACGGCAGTGAGCCTGACGCCCTGGATAGGGTTGAGCAGCTGGCGGCGGATATTCTTGAGTACTGTATTGCCGTCGGTGGCAGTATCACCGGAGAGCACGGTGTCGGGCTGGAAAAAATCAATCAGATGGCAGTGCAGTTTACTGATGCGGAGATCGCACAGTTCATGGCCATCAAGGAAGCACTGGATTCTCTCGGCCTGCTGAATCCGGATAAGCAGATCCCCGAGCTGGCCCGCTGCCAGGAATACCGCGCGTTGAGGCGTTCTCATGAGTGACGTTTGTGGAGCGCACGATCGCAGTGCCCACCTTCAGGCGCAGGTGCAAGAGGCTCAGGCTGAGCGCAGGCCGCTGGAAATAGTGGGCAGTGGCAGCCGTGCCGGCATGGGCCTGCCGTTGGGACCCGAGGCCATGTCTGTCGCTGACCACTGCGGTGTCATCGACTATCAGCCGGATGAGCTGGTGATCCGCGCTCGCGCAGGAACGCGACTCGTTGAACTGGAACATTTGCTGGCCAGCCACGGCCAGCGTTTCGCCGCCGAGATCCCCGCACCGACGGCGGAGAGCACACTGGGCGGCGCCATTGCCTGCGGTTGGGATGGCCCCGGGCGATCCCTCGGTGTTTCATTGCGGGACACGGTGCTGGGTTGCCGCCTGATCAATGGCCACGGCGAAATTGTGAATTTCGGTGGGCAGGTGATGAAGAACGTGGCCGGTTATGATCTATCCCGGCTGCAGGTCGGTGCCCTCGGCACTCTAGGTGTGATTCTTGATGTTGCCCTGCGCCTCGCGCCATTGGCGGAGAGGCACGAAACGCGCACTTTCGCTGTCTCTCCTGCGCAACTGCAAGACTGGTGGCCGCGCTGCAGGGAGTTGCGACCCCTGCTCAGCGGCAGCTGCTGGTACAAAGGTCACCTGCACTTGCGGTTCAGTGGCCGGGCAAAGGCATTGGATGAGGTCTTGGCGTCTCTGGGGGGCGAGCCCTCGGATTTCGACTGGAGTGCGCTGCGCGACCTACGCAGTGATTTTTTTTGTGCAGAGCAACTCGCCTGCCTGTTACTGCCGCCGCGAACGCAGGTTGAAATTCCCCAGGGCGACATCTTGACGGACTGGGAGGGTGCCCGGATCTGGGTAAAAGGCGGCGACCACGAGGAATTACAACAGCGGGCGCTGGCGGAAGGCGGTTTCCTTCGGGTTTTGCGCGGCGATGCGGTAACGCCGGTTGTCAGCGCGCCGCAGTGGCACCGACGCATCAAAGATGCGTTCGATCCGAAGGGTGTTTTCAACCCGGTTCTTTTCAGTAGTCACTTCGAATCCGGGGGAGAGCACTGATGCAGGTCAGGATCATCGAAGGCTTACTGCACCCCGGCGAGGCGAAGCGGGCCGAGCAGGTGCTGAATGCCTGTGTTCACTGCGGCTTCTGCACCGCAACTTGTCCAACCTACTTGCAGGCTGGCAACGAGCTCGACAGTCCGCGCGGGCGGATTTACCTGATCAAGGAAATGCTCGAGACCGGTGAGGCCACGCAGGTGACCCGCACCCATCTGGATCGATGCCTGACCTGCCTCAGTTGCGAGACCACCTGCCCATCCGGTGTGGAGTATCACAAGCTGGTTGCAGTGGGCCGTGCTACCAGTGAGCGGCTCGCTCCCCGCGGTGCGGCACAGAAAAGCCTGCGTTTTCTGCTGCGTAAATTGATGGTGACCCCGGCTCTCTTTCCCGCCTTGATGGCAATAGGGCGTCCCTTCGCGCCGCTGTTGCCGGCGGTGTTGCGCCGTGTCTATTTCCCTCCGCGCACCGCGCAGAAAAAGTCACCCGAGATCAAATCCGGGGTTGCTACCAACGCGAGTGATTCCGATGCTGGCAAGGTATTGCTGGTCAAGGGGTGTGTACAGCCGACCCTGCGACCGGAAACCGATGTCGCCTTTATAAGAATCCTGACGGCTCTGGAAGTCCCGGTGGAGGAGTCCGCTGCGGCGAACTGTTGCGGCGCGGCAAGCTTTCATACCAGCGGGGAAGGGGAGGCGCGGTCGCTGGCGCGCGCGCAGGTAGACTACTGGTGGCAACGTCTCACCGAGGAGCCGATTCGGGCAATCGTGTCCACGGCCAGTGGTTGCGGTGTGCACCTGAAAGATTACGGCACTGTGCTGGCGGATGATCCGGACTACCGCCACAAGGCGGAGGAGATCGTGCGCCTGATCCGTGATCCTGTCGAGGTAATGGAGGAGGTGCTCGAGGAGCGAAATCTCCAGCTTACTAATGCAGTGGCTGCCAATGAGTTTGTATTTCACTGCCCCTGTACCCTGCAGCATGGCCAGGGGTTGAATGGACGTGTGGAGCGATTGCTGGGCAAGCTCGGGTTTAGATTGCCTGTGGTGGAGGATGCTCATCTCTGCTGCGGCTCCGCCGGCACCTATTCGGTGCTGCAGCCGTCGATGTCGAGGGCGCTCCGTGAGGAAAAACTGCAGCGGCTACAGGCCTCTAATCCCGACACCATCCTCACGGCCAATATTGGCTGCCAGCTGCACTTGCAGGGTGGTACCGAGACTCCGGTGCGCCACTGGCTGGAAATTGTTGCGGACGTGCTGGAGAACGCAGCTTTATCGGAGAGGAACGCCTGACAGTTAGCTCCAACAGAAAAGTTTCAGGCTCGCCTGGGCTGCGGGGTTTATACGGTGGGTGTTTCGTACACGGAGAAGGCTCTGATAACAGCGGGGGTGGCCCCCCGCTGGCTGGATTCCCTTCCCGGTCAGGCAAGCACTTCCTCAGCTTGCCTTTCTGGCTTTACCTGCTGTAACGCCAGTCTCAAGAAACCATTCGATTCTTCCAGTGCCTGTTCTGCGCCGGCCCGATCCAGTCCACTCAAGATCACCATAATGGCGAGCTTGGCGTTGTGGTCGCATTGGCCCAGAACCCGATCCGCCTCTTCAAAACTGACACCGGTGGCCTCCATCACGATGCGGCGGGTGCGCCCGATCAGTTTTGCATTGGTGGCCTTAACGTCCACCATCAGATTGTAGAAGCTCTTGCCGAGCCGGATCATGCTGGCGGTTGTCAGCATATTGAGCACCAGCTTTTGGGCTGTACCGGCCTTCATGCGGGTGGAGCCGGTGAGAATCTCCGGACCCACTTCCGGCAGTATGGCGATGTCTGCCTCATCGGCGATTGCCGCTGCGCGGTTACAGGACAGGGCTACCGTGGTACAGCCGAGTGCTCGCGCATATTGCAGACCGCCGATCACATAGGGTGTCCGGCCACTGGCTGCGATTCCCACGACGACATCGCGCTCGGTCAGGTTGATCTTTTCCAGGTCGGCACGACCGAGATCCGGGTTATCCTCCGCGCCTTCCTGGGCCCGGTAGACAGCGTCCTCACCACCGGCGATCAGGGCGACCACCATGTCTTCGGTGACGCCGTAGGTAGGCGGGCACTCGACCGCGTCCAGGATGCCCAGGCGTCCACTGGTTCCTGCGCCCATGTAGATGAGTCGCCCACCGTTCTTGAACGCGTCGACAATCTTCTCAACCGCCTCGGCCACCTGGGGCAGAACGCGGTGCACAGCCACGGGAACCTCTCGATCCGCGGTATTGATTTTTTCCAGGATGGCCTCGGTGGGTAGCAGGTCGATGTCCTGTGTGTCTGGGTTGCGCGCCTCGCTGGTGAGGCGGCTCAGCTCCTGAATCAGGTCTTGGCTCATTGTCTAATTCCAGAATTTGGCGAGAGCGGGTTTACGCCTGTTATAACGCCGGCAGGAGGAAACCCAAATTCGCCTGATTGCCACAATTTCCTGGAAATTCGGGCTCCAGGATCCTTCCTTTTGAGACTGTTTGGCTAAGAGTAGGGTACAGTCGCGACCCTGCTGTCGTTTCTGGCCAGAATGCAGGCGCCATCCAATGCAGTACCGAGTGGCGGGATCAGCCGTTCCTGCAGGTCCGGGGACAGATAGGGCACCAGTTTGTCGGCGAGTCCGCCCAACAGCGCCAGCGGCAGTGCCTCCGCGGCGGAAGCTGCACGGATCAGTCTTTCCACTTCGGCGGTCGTGTTGGTGACGATTTCCCGAGCCAGATCACAGGCGGGCAAGTGGGAAAAAACCACCGGTGCCAGTCCGCCGTATTCCCGCGAGCCAGCGCTCTGCAGCCAGCTCAGAATTGGGCCGCGATGCTGGCCTACCTCCGCCATGATTTGCTGACAAAGCGGAGTCCGTGGGCCGCCATAGATATCCAGTTCCCAGAGTAGGGCGCGCACGGCACTTTTGCCGATGGCGGCGCCGCTCCCTTCGTCTCCCACCGCGAGGCCCCAACCGCCGAACTGGCGAATGTCGCCGTCACTGGCGAGGCGCATCACCACAGATCCGGTGCCGATAGCAGCCATGACGAGCGGGCTACCTGCGCCAGCCCCAATGAGGGATGTCCGTGCGTCAGAGGTCACCGTCACACTGGCAAATCCTAGGGATTCCAGTCGCGCGGTGAGTTTTGCTGCGGCGGACGGATTACCGGCTCCGGCAACCCCGCAGACCAGGTGTGTTTCCGCTGACTGTATGCCGCTGCGCATCAGCAGGTCGCGGCAAAGCCCCATGACATTGCCGATCGCACCCTCGATGTCCTGGGTGAGGGAGCTGGGGCCGGCCCGCAGTTCCAGGGGCTCAACGCCGGGTCCACCGATACGGCCGAGGGTTTTGGTGCCACCGCCATCGATGCCGAGAAAGCACTGGCTCATGCGCGAGCTTCCTCAGAGGCCTCGACGTCAGCCTGCTCAGCCGGCTTGCCGAGACAGCAGATGGAAAAGGCAATGGCTGTACCCAGGCAGAGCTGCCAGGGGAACGCTAGCGTGAGCGGCTCCTCGTTGCCGGTCAGCATAGTTATCATCCAGGGCTGCAACAGCAGGGTGACGACAAAGCCACCGATCAGCGCCATGGTTACACTCAAGCCACTGCCGCGGTTGGTAAACAGCACGGTGAAGAACACACCCAGAAGCCCGGAGTAGGCAAAAACCATCACCGAGAGAGCGAAAGTGATGAGCGGCAGATCGCTGATCTGCTGCCAGTAGAAGCACAGGATCGCCATGCCACTCAGGGCCGCGCCGATCAGCGCCATCGCGCTGCGCCCGGCGATTACGAAATGGTGGGCGGGCTTGTCGACTCCGCGCCTTTCCAGCCAGTTGCGATACAGGTCTTCGGTAAGGACGCTGGCCATGGAGTTCAGGCTGGAGTTCAGGGTCGATAGTGCCGCGGCGATCACGCCGATAGTCACCAGTCCGCGCAGGCCTGCCGGCATTTCGTTGAGGACGTAGTGCATAAACACAGTGATGTCGCCACCGGTCGGTGAGGAAACGGAAGTGCCACCCATCAGTTCGGGAACTTGGTAAAAAACATAGAGCAGCAGGCCGATCCCCATAAACACAGCCATTACCGGAGCGACCATCACTACGGACAGGAGCATGGCACGGGCACCATCGCGGGGCGTCTTGCAGGTGAGAAGGCGTTGGGTAACATCCTGATCGAGGCCAAAGGCGGCAATATTCAGCAGCACGAAGCCAGTAAATGTGGCCCAGAGATTGAAAGGGTCTTGCAGGTTCCAGCTTGTATCCACCAGCGCCAGCTTCGAGCCGCTGCCATCGACAGGATTCTGCAGTGCGGAGACGATTGCCGGCAGGTCAGCGGGGATCTGCCATAGCAGAACACCCACCACTGCAATGGCGGCACTCACGTAGACCACGCATTGCATGACATCGCTCTGAATCACCGAGCGGACGCCACCGATAAAGGTCTGCAGCAGGCCGGCTGCGGTTAACAGGAGTACAGCCAGAACGACGTGATCGGCATCAATATCATTGAACAGGATCATGGAGACGGCGATTGCCGCCATGTAGAGGCGAGCGCCGCTGGCAAATACCCGGCCAAGGAGATACATGGCTCCGGCTTTAAGCTTTGCCCCCTCACCGAAACGGCTCTGCAGTAACTCGTAAACCGTGGTGACCCGTTGCTCGTAGAACCGCGGAATCAGGTGTCGGGCGACGATGAATGCCGCCAGAATGGCGCCCAGATTGGTGAACAGGTACGTCAGGTCACCGCGATAGCCCAGGTCGGGACCGCCGAGGAAGGTGGCGGCGGATTGTGTGGTGGCCAGTGTAGAGATCGCCACCATCCACATGGGCATGCTGTTGTGGGCCAGGAAGTAGTCGCGGCTGTCCGCGGAGCGGCTCCGGCTGAAGTACCAGCCGCTGCCGACAAGCACGGCTCCATAGAGTGCAAAAATTGCCCAGTCGAGTCCAGTGAACTGCAATTCCATCAATGCTCACCCGTTGTTATTCTTTCGTGCGCTCGATAAGCGCCAATGCTTAATTATTCCTAATAATTCCTTATATTGGTATCATTTATTCTTGGGTGGGGCAAAGTATTTTCCATCGGCAGCGCCGATTGTGCTCCTCTTTTCCACTGAAGAGTGAACTGGGCGGGGACCCGGGCGCTCCCGGCAGAGTGAAAGCTATGGGTTCTATCGCAAAAATCCGCGCGATGCGCGATTCGATGTCCAATCACGAGCGACGTATTGCGGATTTTCTTCTGGAGAATGTGGAGGAGGTTCGGGGTAAGTCTTCCAAGGCACTGGCGGAACGTATCGGAGTTTCCCAGTCGAGTGTGGTCAAGTTCAGCCAGAAACTGGGCTACAAGGGCTATTCCGACCTCAAGCTGTCTCTCACCGAATCCCTGGCGCGAACCTCACTGCTGCCCAAGGCGATTCACGGTGATATTGCCATCGGTGACAACGTCACCACCGTTGCGCAGAAATTGATCGCCCGTAAAACGGTGTCACTGAACGAGACGCTGGCAGTCAATCCGGAATCCCAGCTGCTTGCCGCAGTGGCTTTGCTCGCCGGCTCCGGGCGAATCCTGATGGCCGGCGTAGGTGCCTCCTCCCTGGTGGCAAAGGATCTGGCTTTCAAGTTGATGAAGCTGGGCAAGTCGGTGCTGGTAGAAAGTGATACGCATGTACAGATGGCCAATGCAGCCACTCTGGGCGAGGGGGATGTGATTTTTGCGATCTCCGAATCCGGCCAGACCCAGGAGGTCATTCGTGTTGCCGAAGCGGGCCTCGCTCAGGGGGCGGCGGTGATTTCTTTGACCAGCTTTTCCCGCAATCCACTGGTTGACGTTGCGGGCATCAACCTGTTCTGTGTCGCCGACGAGGCGGGCACGCGCAGCTCTTCCATTCTCGCCCGCACCGCACAGCTTATGGTCACTGATCTTTTATTTCTGTTGATGTCCCAGCGGGATGAAAAGGCCAAGGACCTGTTTGAGCGCAGCCGTGATGCGGTAGCGGTATTCCGGCAGCAGGGGCAGCCGCGACGACCGCGCACCAACTGATCTTTCCCTTGGTTGAGCTTGAATGGCGTAAAAAACCACGCAACTGTTTGGATTGTGTTGAAGGGGGTTGCCTCTTGCCGGTAGGAATAATATATTCGTAATCGTTCTCGATTTTGCAATAAACGGTTATAGCATCGAATCGTTATGTAAAGGCGAGAGCGGCGGACTCATCCGGTTCAGAGGTTTACGGCAGGTTGAGTCGGCATTTTCACCTTGAACTTCCAATTCCGGATTTCCCTTCCGCAAGAATTGGCTTTCAGGGGGTGGGATTCCCACCCCCTTTTTTATTTTCCAATGTGAAATCTTGCGCCAATCATCAGAAAAGAGGAAACACGCGCAAGCCGTTGCTATGCTGCATACATCGGATAATTGAAATGCGAGTGTAGTTATGCGGTGGTTACTCGCGTTGGGGCTGATACTCCCGACAGGCGTTTTCGCGCTCTCGGACACTGACTCGGAAGCCCGGCAGGCGGGAGGCGGTGCGAGCCCGTACCTTTCATTCTGTCAGCAGCGCTTTTACGAGGAAGAAGACGGCCGATTGCTCTGCAACTGGGCGGTAAATTTCAACTTTGCCTGCTTTGTTTCCTACCCCTCAAACAAGGTTATCCAGGCCGGCTCCAAAATCACTGATGCCGAGGTGGTGGGAGAGTGTGACAACGGTGAGCCGATTATCAAGATCATGCATTATTGAGATTTAGTTTTTTTTCTCAATTCTCCAGCGGCTCCAGGGCCTGGTACCCGGGAAGGCGCCCCTCTGCCGCCAGTCGCCTGAGCAGTGAGTCCAGCTGCTCGTAGGTAAACGGCTTACGAATACATTCGATGATGCCCTCCCGGAGTATGCTTTCGATCTTACTTTCCACGCTATAGCCGGTGGACAGGATGGCATTGATTTCCGGGTTGATCTCCTTGAGAAGGGAAAACAGTTGCTGCCCGTCCATCTTGGGCATGATCATATCGAGTAATACCAGGTCGATGCTGGCGTGATCGGTACGATAAAAATCGATCGCAGCTTCCGCTGATTCGAAGGTCACCACCTTGTGCCCGTGCATCTCAAACAGGGTTTTGGAGTAGTTACGCACCATGGGTTCGTCATCCACTACCATGATGTGGATACCGCTACGGGGATCTGGTGATCGTCGATTCTGTTGCTCCCGCTTTGCGCAGTCTTTGCTGATCGGCAGGAACAGATCGAAGCTGCTTCCCTGACCCTCCCTGCTATGGCAACGAATGGCGCCCTGGTGCATATGTGTCATGCCATATACGGCCGCCAGTCCCAGGCCCGCACCCCGGCCACTGTCCTTGGTGGTAAAAAAGGGTTCGAAAATGCGCTGGCGTACCGTCTCCGGCATTCCCGTGCCGTCGTCACTGATGGTGATGAGGAGATGCTGGCCGCATTGCAGTTCAAACTCTGAAATGGTGACGGGGGCCTCGATCGCCACATTCCGTGTTGAGAAACGCAGCGTGCCTCCATCCGGCATGGCATCTTTAGCGTTGATGCCAAGGTTGAGAAGGGCACTCTTCAATTGTGCTGCATCGCCAAGTACGTGGGGCCGGCTTGCCTGAAGGTTCTGCTCGACAATGATCCGTCGGTCGATGGTTCTGGAAAGCATGGCGCAGACATCGCGGATAATGTCGTGAGTATTGCACTGTCGTAGCTGATATTTCCCCTTGCGGGCAAATGTGAGCAGTTGTTGAGTCAGCTCTGCGGCATGCTGGGCGGTCGTCAGGATGTGGGTCGCATATTCCCCGACTCGCGGGTGGTCACTGAGCTCGCGGATGACCTCCGCATAGCCGCTGATGCCGTGAATCATATTGTTGAAATCGTGGGCGATCCCCCCGGCAAGTTCACCGATCGCCTGCATCTTCTGAGCCTGACGCAGCTCTTCTTCAAGCCGGCGCTGTTTGGTGATATCGGTGCCGATACTGAGCACGCCAACCGGGTGACCTGCGTCATCCTTGAGCACCTTGTTGGTCCAGGCAATCCAGACACGTTTGCCCGCGCGGGTAATGTTCTCGTTGACGTTGTAGCGGTGGGCTTCCGGATCGCGGCAGATCTCATCCATCAGCGGCCGGAGATCGCGACCTGTGCTCTCATTTTCCGGGACAATTGTTCCTATCACGTGCCTGCCAAGTATTTCTGCTTCGCTATAGCCGAAAAACTGCTGCGCGTACTCATTGAAAAAAGTGATAAAGCCGTGACGGTCCCAGCGGAGAATGATTGAGTTGGCATGCTCTACCAACTCTCTGTAACGCTCTTCGCTCTTGCGCAGTGCGTCGTAAATGACCCGGGTTTCTCCACTGAGGTTGAGTGGTGGTGCAAGATTGCCCTGATCTTTTTCTTTCATTCTCCGTCCTTGTGCATGCCGGGCTATTGGGATCGGCGGAGCAGCGACTCCCTGCGCTCCGACTCGAATTGCAGCACGGGGGCCACACAAAGTCTACCGGCATTGCAGTTATGCAAGATTGCCGCTTGATAGGAGCAGTATAATGGGCGCTGTTGACGGATAGCGGGAGTGGGTCGGAATGGGTAAGAAAAATACGGACGAGGCCGCTGAGGGCAGCCTGGAGGCGGTGACGCTGCTCCGGTTCCTGGGGGACCGGTTGCGACGCTTGCGCCTTGCCCAGAATCGCTCCCAGGAAGAACTCGCGGCGGCCAGTGGAATCGGCATGAGCACATTAAAGAGGCTGGAGCGGGGGCAGGGATGCCACTTATCAGCTCTCGCAGAAGTGTTGGTCCAGCTGCAAGTGAGGGATCGTTGTGAGGAGTTTCTTGATGAACTCGTGCAGGACGCCAGGCCGGAGGATACGTCCCGGTTGCGGGCTTCCAGGTCGAGAAAGTGAGATTTCTTTTACAGACTAGTGCTGCTGACAGGTTTCACAGTTAAAGCTGCATGAAAAATGAACTGCGCTGGCCCCGTGGGGTTCCTGTCAATGCGCATCATCGGATGCGTCTGTGTCGAACCGTGCCAGTGCTGGTAGGATAGACGCCGGAATCGATCACAATCAGTCAATGAGACCGGGACATAACAATGCAGCACCACTTTCGCTGTCTCGCGGCCCTGTTGGGCGCCGCAATTCTGGTGACCGCCTGTGGCGGCGAGAAGGAAACTGGGGGCAAAGAAGCAGCCAAGAGCTTTGCTGACCTCGAAGCTTTTCCCTCAACCTACGCTCTGGAACAGAGCAAGCCCGTCATCATCCGCAATGCCACTGTACTTACAGGTACCGGTGAGCGCCTGGATAACGCCGATCTGGTATTGGAGGACGGCAGGATCGCCAAAATCGGCGATAAACTGCGCGCACCACGCAATGCCCTGGAGATCGATGCCAACGGCAAGTGGGTGACGCCGGGGCTGGTGGATGTGCACTCCCACCTGGGTAATTATCCTGCGCCGTCCATCGAGTCCTCCCAGGATGGCAACGAAATGACCTCGCCAAATACCGCCGAAGTCTGGACGGAGCACTCGGTCTGGACGCAGGACCCACAGTTTACACTGGCATTGGCCGGCGGCGTCACGACCCTGCAGATATTGCCAGGATCCGCCAACCTGTTTGGTGGGCGCAGTGTGACCCTCAAAAATGTGCCCGGCCGCAGTGTCCAGGACATGAAGTTTCCCGGCGCCCCCTATGGCCTGAAGATGGCCTGTGGTGAGAACCCCAAGCGGGTATACGGCGGTAAGGGCACGGCTCCCTCCACCCGCATGGGTAATGTTGCCGGCTACCGCAATGCCTGGCTCGAGGCGTCCCGCTACAAGGACAAGTGGGAAAAGTATTGGGATAAAGGCGGTGAGGCTCCGGAGCGCAATCTGCAGCTGGAGACGCTGGCGGGCGTGCTGAACGGCGAAATCCTGGTACACAACCACTGCTACCGCGGTGAAGAAATGGCCATCATGATGGACATCGCCGAGGAATTTGATTTTGAGATCACCGCTTTCCACCACGCGGTAGAGGCCTATAAAGTGGCCGACCTGCTGGCAGAGCAGGGTGTCTGCGCTGCGATGTGGGCAGATTGGTGGGGCTTCAAGCACGAGGCTTTTGACATGACGGAGGCGAACATCGCGATCGTCGACCAGTCCGGTGCCTGCGCGATGATTCACTCGGACTCCGCCATCGGTATTCAGCACCTGAACGAAGAGGTGGCCAAGGCCATGACTGCCGGCCAGCGCGCCGGGTTTGATATCAAGCCGGAACATGCCGTGATCTGGATGACCCTGAATCCGGCCAAGGCCCTGGGTGTTGCCGAAGAGACCGGCAGTATCGAGAAAGGCAAGATGGCCGACATAGTGCTCTGGTCCGGCAATCCTTTCAGTGTCTACAGCAAGGCTGAGAAGGTATTTATTGACGGTGAGCTGATGTTTGACCGTGATGATCCCGCCCGCCAGCCCCACAGTGATTTTGAACTGGGTATCCTGAATCCGGAAGGAGAGCGCTCGTGAAAGCCCTGAACAAGTTTATTTTCCCGGCGCTGGCGGTTTTGGTTGGTGCCGTAGCACCAGCTGTCGTGGCGGAGACATTGCTGATCAAGGGCGGTCGTGTCCATACCCTCTCCGAGGCTGGAACGCTGCCGACTGCCGACGTGCTGATCCGTGACGGTCGGATAGAACAGGTGGCGCCATCCATCAGCGTAAAGGCCGACCGCGAGATCGATGCGAGCGGTAAGATTGTAACGCCCGGCGTCATCGCGCCGGTTTCCGAGCTGGGACTGGTGGAAATCGGAGCTGCCAGCAGCACCAATGATTACTCCGTGACCGGTGAGAGCATCGGTGCGGCTTTCGATCCCCTGCCTGCTTACAACCCGAAATCCACGCTGATTCCGTTCAACCGTGCAGGCGGGGTGACCCGGGCGTTGGTATTCCCCGGCATCCAGATGTGGGGTGAGAGTGTCGGCGACCCGCAACGGGTTTTTGCCGGTCGCAGCTTTGCGATCGCACTCAATGGTCGCTTTGACAGTGTGGTGGCCACGGATCTGGCGCAGAAGGCCTATACCGGTGAGGCCGGCAGTGTGCTCGCGGGCGGCAGCCGTGCCAACGCGATTGCCAAGGTCCGCAATGCACTGGAGGAGGCCAGGGAGTACCGGGAAAATCGCGACGCGATCCGCCGTGGCCAATGGCGAGAACTCAATCACTCCATTGAAGACCTGGAAGCCCTGCAACCGGTAATCGAAGGCAAGCAGCCGCTACTGCTGACGGCTAACCGTGCCAGCGACATCATCGCCGTGCTCGATCTCGCCCGCCAGTTCCAGCTGCAGCTGGTTATTCTCGGTGCAGCTGAAGGGTGGATGGTGGCTGATCGTATCGCGGCTGCCAAAGCGCCCGTCATAGTCGATGCCATCAATAACCTGCCGACTGGATTCGAAAGCCTGGGCGCGCGACTGGATAATGCGGCGTTACTGAACAAGGCCGGGGTCAAAGTGGTCATCAGCGGCCCCAGTTATGCCTCGACTCATAACGTATACCTCGCGCGCCAGTCTGCGGGCAATGCGGTTGCTGCGGGGCTGCCCTATGAAGAGGCCCTGAAAGCAATCAGTAGTAATGTCGCCGATGTGTTCCGTATTGGGGGTGGCAGTGTGACCCCGGGCCGCGTGGCAGATCTGGTCGTCTGGAGTGGGGATCCTCTCGAGGTAACCAGTTATGCCGAGGCTGTGATTATTAACGGCGAGCCACAGTCCCTGGTAAACCGTTCCACGAGACTGAGGGATCGCTACCTCAAGCCTCAAGCGGGGCACGCGTTCGGTTTCAAGCGTTGAGACTGTCCCCCGAACCGCAAACCTGATAGGAAATCATCATGGCTACAGTCACCGCTTTTTATGCTGCGCTCTGTGCGCTTCTGATCATTGCACTGGCCTTCCGGGTGGTGAAGTTTCGTCGGACGCAGAAGGTCGGGCTCGGCAGCGGTGGGAAGCATGCCGCGGAGGTTCTGATTCGCGCGCACGCCAACGCAGTGGAGTATGTGCCCCTGGCTCTGCTGCTCTTGTTGTTGGCAGAGCTTAATGGTCTTGCCGCCAGCTGGTTGCATATCCTTGGCGGGACCCTGCTGTTTGGGCGCTTCTTGCATGCCTTCGGACTGACCGCGGGCAGGGGCGGCTACCATCCCGGGCGTTTCTGGGGCACCGCACTGACCTGGACCGTCATCCTGGCGCTTGCAGTAGTCCTGCTAGTCGGCACTTTTAGTGCGTTGAAGTTCTGAGGTTGGCCGCAACTGGGCGCAGGCGCAGTTGCGTTTATGGGGGCATTGCACCCTCAGTCAATTGCAGGCACAAAAAAGCCCGGCTCAGGCCGGGCACAGTACAGGGATGGTACTTTTAAGACTTGAGTTTACTGATTGACCGCCAGCGGGGTTACGCGGTCGTCCGCCTGTTCTTCTTCGGTGCTGGCTTCTTCTTCAAGAAGTACTTCCGGCTTACCCTTGCAGGCTTTTGCCAGGGCTTCGCGGCGTTTGGCAAGCAGCAGGCCGATTTCCTCGCCAACCTCTTCTGAGATGCCATCCACGTGGCGCTCGATCAGGGAAGTGATGTTGGCGGCGAGCTCCAGCATCTTGTCGTGTTCTTCGGCGTCTTTTTTGTTGTCGAACATTGCTCCGTCTCTATCGCATTTCCATACAGCTACAACGGCCATGGTTGCCTCCGGTTTTTCTTGAAGCGGGTTGGTTATATGTATGTTTGTACAGTAATTGTGTATGTGTACAGTGTCAAGTGCGGAGGTTTGCGGTAAGTCGAACGGTGGGTGCGTTTTCCTGCGGCAAGTAGAGATAAAACTCGGGGATAATCATTTCACGGCAGCGTTCCTTGCTCCCCCCAATAGGGGCGCTGCCTCAACCCCGCAGTAGAGTTTGAGAGCCCGCTTTGCGGGCTTTTTTTATGATCGGGATTTGGTTGGAATAGCCGGCAACCAGTGACCTCCTCAGAGGCTGAGCACCAGACGTGCTGCCAGGCCCAGTAGCAAGACCCCAAACACCTGCTGCAGGCGGTGCGCTGCCGCTGCGCCCAGCCAGCCACGGCCGCTCCCCAGCGTGACCACCAGTGAAACCAGTGCATACCAGACTGCGTCGATGCCGGCGGCAAGACCGGCCATGCCCAGCTTGGTGCCCAGTGCCTGCTCGGCAGAGACGAACTGGCTGAACAGAGCGGTAAAGAAGATCGCAACCTTGGGGTTGAAGAACGCAATCCCGAAGCCCTGCAGTGCCGCCCGTGGAACTGAAACCGGCTCCTCAACCGCCTGTTTGGTCTTGGCGTTGCCTGGGGCGGGGGCGCTCAGGGCCTTCCAGCCGAGGTACACCAGCATCGCGGCGCCACCCCACTGCAGCAGGGAAAAGAGCAGTGGGGTATGGGTGACCAGTACTGCCAGCCCGAAAGCGGTCAGGCCCGCATAGAGCGCGATGGCAGCCCCGTGGGCAATGGCACTCGCCAGCCCTTGCCGGGGACCGGCAGCAGCGCAGCGCAGTACGATCAGCAAGCTGGGGCCCGGGCTCATGGCGCCGAGGGCGCAGATTCCGGCCAGTGACAACCAGGCGATCAGATCCATCAGAAGCCACCTCCCTGTTCCAGCCAGGCGTGCTCCGCGGCTGTGGATTCGCGTCCAAGGGAGGCATTGCGGTGTGGGTAGCGTCCGAACTCGTCGATGACTTTCTGGTGGGCGAGGGCGTACTGGTAAAAGCTCTCTGCCTGAGCGGCCCCAATGGCCCCATTCAGGTAGTCCATGCGCAGGCGGTTGAAGTAGGCCACTGAGCGCTGCTGCATTTCCTCACTCTCGGCATGCTCCAGGGGCATGCCCAGGAAGGCCCGCTGAAATAGCCCCAGTCCGCGGTCATCGCCACGCTCGATCACGGCCAGAGCCACGTCCAGCGCCAGCGGATCACCGGCAAAGGCGCGGGCGGTGTCGCGGTAAACATTGCGGGTGAACTGGTCACACAGCAGTACGAGAGCCAGCTCGCCGGGCACCGAGCTCCGCCACTCGTGCAGTTCGCCGGCGATGGCGGATTCCACCAGGTGGCCGAATCGCTCCTCGATCTCGTTATCGAAGGTCTCATCGCGGGTGAACCACAGCTTCTGGTGCAGCTCGTCTGCGGATGCTTCCAGCTGGTCCGTGCCAAACCAGAACTTCAGTACTTCTGAGGGGTGAGCCATGGATTCTCCGAAATTTTTTGCCACCGGTGCATCCAATCGGTGATTTCGCCCCATCTTACTGGTGTACAAGGAATTCAGCCAGGAGGCGAAATCATGAAAAGCACTGATACAGGACGTTCCAACAAGGTACAATTTTACGCCGCGCTGGCGCTCTTGCTGAGCGCGTTGCCGGCCGCAGCCGCCGAGCTCTCCATTCCCATGGATGAGGTGGAGCGCGAGCTTTCGCAGAAGACCGAGGAGGTTTTCTCTCGCAAGCTCAATGAATGCCAGCAAGAGCAGGGCAGTAAAGAGGTCGGTAAGCCGGCGTATCCGGTAAGAATTGCCGACCGCCCCCCGGTGAAGGGCGGTGCGCTGGGCTACCAGGTGGGCCTGCCCCTGACGGCGCTGTAAGAAGATCGACACCAAGCAACACAGGTTGAGAGCACCATAATGAGAGCGAGAAACAATAACTTTGCCGCAGTCGGTTCCCGGCTGCTGTTGGGCCTGGTGGCGACAATGTCGCTGGCCAGCTGGGCCCAGGAGGCCCCCGAGCCGCCCAAGCCCCCGGCTTCTGTCGAGGCCCCGGATACCCGGGAGCATCAGCGGGAGATGGAGCGCCTGCAGCGGGAAATGGAAATTCATGCACGGGAGATGGAGAGCCGGGCGCGCGAGATGGAAAGTCACGCACGGCATCTCCAGCGGGTTGAGGACGAGGTGGAGAAGCAGGTGCGGATCCTGCGGGGTGATGACGGCACCCTGCGTATCACCACCCGCGATGAGACCGGCGAGCGGAGCGAGGTCCAGGTCGACCTGGGCGAGGAGTTCGGCGGCGCCCTGACCCGGCGGATCTACGAGAAGCTGGAAAAACAGGGCATCCTGGATGAGCAGGGCCTGGTGGTCGAGGAGTCCCTGGATGGTGTACCGAAGAATATCCAGATCGGGATTTCCGGTGACCTTAAACCGCTGCAGCGCTACGAAGTGCGGGAAAAGGATGAGATTGATATGGACTGGTTGATCGCAATTGTCTCTGTACTGGCAGTTTTCGGCACCCCGGTGCTGATCGTATGGCTGGTAACCCGCAACAGCTACCGCAAAAAGCAGCTGTTGATGGACAACATCAACCGCATGGTTGCAGAGGGTCGCGATATCCCGCCGGAACTGCTGGATGCCATGGAGGGGGAATCCCCGAGCAAGGCGCGCGATCGTGGCTTTACCTTGATTGCAGTCGGTCTGGCCCTGTTTATCTGGTTGACCATCGCCTCAGGCGTGGGGGTAGGCAGCCTGGGTCTGATCCCGCTCTTCATCGGTGTGGCCCGGTTCGTCAACTGGAAGCTGGATCACCGTTCCGAAGGTCAGGTGGGTTAAGGGCAGGACCTATGGACCTCAATGACGAGGAATTGATCCGCAGGATCGTCGAGGATGGGGACCAGCGGGCTTATGCCCAGCTGGTCCGCCGCTATCAGTCACAGCTGCGTTTCTCGCTCCGTCAGCTGTGCGATGGCGACCAGGGCCTCGCGGACGATATGGCGCAGGAGGCCTTTATCAAGGCCTACAAAGCGCTACCTGCGTTTCGAGGAGACGCGCGTTTCAGCACCTGGCTGTACCGCATCGCCTATAACCTCGTCATGAGCCACAAACGTAAGAATGCTCCGGAAGTGAACCAGGAACTGGTGGACCGGGCCCAGGCGGACGAGTCGGTGGAGGAGTCGCAGCAGTTGGGCATGGCCCGGGACCTCCAGTCTGCCATGGAAGAGTTGAGTGAGCCTCAGCGGCAGGCTGTGCACTTGTGCATGCAGCGGGGCTTTTCTCACGAGGAGGCGGCCAGTATTATGAAGTTGCCTCTGGGTACGGTAAAATCCCACGTTAACCGCGCGCGGGCCAAGCTACAGACACTGTTGCAGGCGTGGCGCGAGGAGGTAGTCAGTGGATAGCTTTGATCAAAAACACAGTAAGATCGTTGGCATGACAGATTCGGCCCTTATGGGCAATGACCCTGAATTCGATGCCTGGCTGAGCCGCGAGCTGCAGTTCGACGAGCCCTATCTGGACGACGATGGCTTCTGCGAGCAGGTGATGGCGAAACTTCCCGCCCCCTCCAAACGCTCTGAGAAGCGCGCGACCCGCGTTCAGTATGCGGCAGTGGTGGCGGCGTCGGCGATTGTCGCCTGGCAGTTCCCCTTCGACGAGGTCCTGACCGAGGCGGTACGCCAATCGATCAGCTTGTACTCGCTGGTGGGTGTCGGCTTGCTGGCCTCTCTGGCGGCCATGACCGGCGGCATCCTGGCGGCCCGTCACTGATAGGCTGCCCCCTTGGACTGCTGGTCCTTCTGATTGCTGCACATGGCCGCCGCCCGGCGGCCTGATCTCTTTCCTTCCCTCGCTAGTTCATTACTGACCCGGTTCCCGTTTGTTTCGGTCACTGACGCCGTCGAACCGCAAGGTGAGACTCTGGGTGTCTGTTATGGAATGACAGGCATCCGGACTCACCGGCTCTGAGAAGTGCTAGCGGGCACCGTACTGATTGAGACTGATCTCGCCTCGCTTTGTGACCCGTAATGCGGGGAGAATGGAGCGGCGCAGCCCCAGTTTCGCCTCCAGCTCGTAAGGCACGGAATCACGTGGTCGGCCCAGCAGGTCTGCGGCTGCCATCAGGGAGCCGACAAGGCTGGCGGTGGCGTCTACCGTAATGTCTTCCTGGCCATACGGGGCAACAGGCTTGAGGTCGCTGGCAGTGCCGGTTACCACCTTGTGTCCCGCCAGCTTGAGTGTGTAGTAAAGTCCGGACAGGGCCAGCTCAGAGCTGTTGGGGTTGAATACCCGCAGTTGGATCCGAAAGCGCAGTTCATTGCCAGAAGAGGGCAGGGGCTGCAGCGCCACGATTTCCACTTCAGGCTCCTGGAACGACGGCGAGAGTACGGCGCAGCCCGCAAGGCCCAGCAGGAGGCCCAGGGCCAGTAAGAGTGGAATACTTCTGCGCATCAATGATCTCCCCGGTCGCTTGGCGTAAAATTCCTGTCAATCCTAGACCGCGCCAATCCTGATTGGTTTACCTGCCCGAGTAGGTAAACGATCCTGGCTGCGCCTAAATGTTCAGAAAAATCATAATACTCAGGTACCTGTCGTCGATGAAGATCAAACTTGCCCTGATATCCCTGCTGTTGATGCTGTTTGTCTCGTGGCGCTGGCTGTTGCTGCCTGCGGTGGATGCCGGTCTCAATCAATATCTGGGGGAGGGCCAACCCCCGCTTTCCGCCGAGGCGGCGCGGTTGCACCAATCTCTGCTGGTGGGCGATTTACATGCGGACAGCTTCCTCTGGGCCCGGGATCTGGCTGATGCCTCGGATTACGGCCACCTCGATCTGCCGCGCGCCCGCACCGGTAACCTCGCGATCCAGGTCTTTACCGCAGTGACGAAGTCGCCACGCGGGCTTAATTACGAGAAAAATGCCAGCGACGCCGGCGACAACATCACTCTTCTGGCAGTCGCTCAGGGCTGGCCGCCGCGTACCTGGGACAGTTTGCTCGAGCGGGCTCTGTACCAGTCAGAGCGGCTCTATCGGTTGGCCTCGCTTCACCCTGCAGCAATTAGTCCCGTGCAGACGCGCGGGGATCTGCAGAAGGTTCTCGCCTTGAGAGAAGACGGCAAAGCCCCACTGGCAGCCATCCTTGGGATCGAGGGGGCGCATCCGCTGGAGGGGAAGCTGGAAAACATCGGTGTGCTCTATGACGCGGGCTTCCGGGTGATGGGCCTTCAGCATTTCTTTGACAATGAACTCGGGGGAAGCCTTCACGGATTGAGTGGCGCCGGCCTCACAGACTTCGGGCGCGAAGCCGTACTGGAGATGGCGCGACGCTCGGTCATCATCGACGTGGCGCACTCTTCGGAACAGGTGGTGCGAGACGTCCTCAGCCTCACCGAGCGACCACTGATCGTCTCCCACACGGGTCTGAAGGGGCATTGCGATTCGGCGCGCAATATCAGCGATGACTTGATGCAAGAGATTGCTGCTGGAGGAGGGCTTGTGGGGGTCGGTTTCTGGGATGGTGCAGTCTGCGATCCGAGCCCCGAGAGCGTGGTGAGGGCTATTCGCTACGCCATCGACCTGCTCGGCATTGAGCATGTGGCGCTCGGATCCGACTATGACGGTACCGTGGCGGTAACCTTCGATGCCGGCGAACTGGGGGTTCTGACAGAGGAAATGCTGCGCCAGGGATTTACCGAGACTGAAATCCGGCGGGTGATGGGTGAGAACCTGCGCGATTTTCTGTTGAGCCAGCTGCCGCGGAGCTGACCGGCGGCCGAAGCCGCCTCGACGCCCGATCGACTATAAATGAGGTTGGTGCATTCGAGGGGGCTCCCCGGTGTTTGGCAATCTGGACAATACGATTTACCTGCTGCGCCGGCTTCTGTTCAGGAGTCAGTCTGAGAGCGAAGAGAAAGATTCGTCCGCTCTGGAGGGGCTGGAGGAAATCACCCCTGAGCCGGTATCAGAGGCGGCACAGACGGTTGCCACCTCACTGAACGATGTCTGGAAAGACTTTCTCGCACACACACCTTTTGTCATCGCCAGCTTCATGGTTCTGATTGCCACCTGGCTGATCGTGATACTGTTGCGGCGCTTCGGGTGGCACCTGTTTCAGCGCACCACTTCGCGCAAATCCCTCCAGGACCTGTTTGTTCGCCTGCTCACCATCGTGATTTGGTTGCTGGGCCTGCTCTTCGCCGCCATGGTGCTTTTCCCCGGTCTTACGCCAGCCAAGGCTCTGGGTGCAGTCGGTCTGTTGTCGGTGGCCATCGGCTTCGCCTTCCGGGACATGTTCGAGAACTTCTTTGCCGGAATCCTGATTCTCTGGCGTTTTCCCTTTGAAGAGGGGGATGTCATCGCCTGTGAATCCATCGTCGGGCGGGTTGAGTCAGTACAGGTGCGCAACACTACGATCCGCCGCATGACCGGGGAGTTGGTTATCGTGCCGAATCTCTTTCTGTTCAAGAATCCCTGTGAAGTTCTGACCAATCGGGTCAAGCGTCGAGTCAGCATCACGACCGGGGTGGCCTATGGCGAGGACATCGAGGAGGCGGTCAAGGTGATTGCGAAGGCGATGAAGGAGTGCCGGACTGTCCGCGACGACGAGCAGGTGCAGGTTTTCCCGGAGGGCTTCGGGGAAAGCAGTATCGATATCGAGGTCACGTGGTGGACCGGCTCTACACCAGGCCAGGTCCGTGAATCCATTGGTGAAGTGGTTACCGTGATCAAGAAAGCGCTGGATGCGGCGGAGATCGAAATTCCATTCCCCTACCGTACTTTGACTTTCAAGGAACCCCTGAATGTGGTGAAAGGAGATGAGCAGTCGCCAGGTTCCGGCAAGGAAGGAACTGCCGGATAACCTCTTGGGCTCCCTCGTTGTGGGGGTGTGCTGAATCCCCTGGGCGCTCAACTAACATCGGGCATCGCGCATCAGGGCGGTGGGAGAGACTTTCCTGCCGTTGCCGCGCCAACACTGTGCCAGGCACATTCTCCAGCTGGCGCGGAGTTGTAGGGAGGCGGGCGCCGGGTCAGAGCGTGCTGTCCGGCTGGTTCTCAGGTCGGGCCTCGATAAAGGCCGGGATTTCGTTACAGGCGAGCATGATGCGGTGGATGGCCGGATAATCGGCGATGTCCATGCCAAACCGCTCGGCGCTATATATCTGCGGCATCAGGCAGCATTCGAACAGGCCCGGCTTGTCGCCAGCGGCAAAGGGGGCGGGGTGCAATTGATTTTCCAGTGCGGCAAAGCCCTCGTGAATCCAGTGGCGAATCCACCCCATCTTTTGCTCATCGCTGAGCCCGTATTCTGATTGCAGGTAGCGCAATATGCGCAGGTTCTGGATCGGCTGGATATCACAGGCGATACCATAGGCGAGAGCCCGGATGCGGGCGCGTTCAGTCGGGCTGTCCGGCAACAGTGCAGGTTGCGGATGGGTTTCGTCCAGCCACTCCAGGATCGCCAGCGACTGCGTCAGCACCTGTTCACCGTCCACCAGTGCTGGAACCAGGCCCTGGGGGTTCAGTCGCGTGTACTCTTCCGCTCGCTGCTCATTCTTTAGCAGGTTGACCGCTTTGTACTCGAAGCTGAGCCCTTTCAGGTTCAGACCGATGCGGACCCGGTAGCTGGCAGAAGAGCGAAAGTAGCCGTGTAATTCCATGGTGTTGTTCTTTCCGAATCCTGATTGATTTCGAGGGCTATTGTGAGCAGTTTGCGCAAATAAAAAGCGCCAGACGAAGTTTCGGTTAACAAAAATGTCGTCGCAGGCCGTATAATGCGCCACCGTTTATCGCCGGAGTCGCCCCTGGCCCCTGGCTGGACAGCGTGGTTCTCCAGAGAGAATTCCACGTTTACGTCCCGCTATAGTGGTTACAATTGAAACCAATGTTAGTTACATTTGTAACCTCGTACAACCGGGCGCCCGAGCGGCATACCCGGAGAGGCAAGCAGGAGAGGCAGAGCAACTGCGATGAACAGTGACAAGAACCGGCACGAAGAGGTCGGCGCCCCGGACGACTTGCGTCTGGAAAAGTTTTTACCCTATCGGCTTTCAGTGCTTTCCAACCGGGTCAGTAACGCTATTGCCCAGGCTTATGGCGAGCGATTCGAGCTTACCATTCCGGCCTGGCGGGTAATGGCGATTCTTGGCCGCTTCCCGGATCTTTCCGCAGCGGATCTGGTAGAGCAGACCGCGATGGATAAGGTGGCGATCAGCCGCGCGGTAGCAGCGCTATTCAGGAACGACTACATCACCCGTAGTGAAGATCCCGCGGACCGCCGCCGGCAAGTGCTCAACCTGTCCCCCCTGGGCCGGGAAGTCTATGAACGGATCGTCCCGCTGGCACAGCAGTATGAAAACGACCTGATGGCCTCGCTCAGCACCGACGAGCGCCAGCAGCTCGACAGCATTATCGAAAAACTGATGGATCGCGCACAGGCCTGGGCCGAGCGCGGGCTGATCGATTGAAGTAACCCGAATTGAAGGAGAAGTCCCATGTTTGAGAAATTCACCAGCCTGCCACCGGATCCGATCCTGGGTCTGCTCGCCAGCTACCGTGTCGACGAAAACCCCAACAAGATCGATCTGGGTGTTGGTGTCTATAAAGACGAGAGTGGCCACACTCCGGTACTGCAGGCAGTGAAAGAGGCTGAGACAAGGCTCCTGCAGAGTGAAGAGACCAAGTCCTATATCGGTCCGGCGGGGACCCCGGGTTTCAATAGCGCCATGCAGGAGCTTGCGCTTGGCGAAGGGCATCC
This sequence comes from Microbulbifer aggregans, assembly GCF_001750105.1. NCBI lineage: Bacteria > Pseudomonadati > Pseudomonadota > Gammaproteobacteria > Cellvibrionales > Microbulbiferaceae > Microbulbifer > Microbulbifer aggregans. The sequence goes on along the minus strand of NZ_CP014143.1, from coordinate 3,186,575 downwards.
GGCGCTGATCGCGAACCGGGTGCGGTCTGTGCAGACCCCCGGTGGCTGTGGTGCACTGCGTGTGCTGGCTGAGCTGGTCAACCGGGCCCGTCCCGGTGCGCGGGTTTGGGTCAGCGACCCCACCTGGGCCAATCATGTGCCCCTGCTGGGCAATGCGGGCCTGAAGATTGAAACCTATCCCTATTACGACCGCGCCACCAGCAGCCTCCGTTTCGATGAAATGGTGGAGACTCTGAAGAACGTTGGTGAGGGTGACCTCGTTCTCCTGCACGCATGCTGCCACAACCCCTGCGGTGCAGACCTCAGCCGTGAGCAGTGGAAGGTTATCGTTGAGATGGCACAGAAGCAGGGCTTCACGCCGTTTATCGATATGGCCTACCAAGGCTTCGGTGACAGTCTCAGCGATGATGCCTGGGGCCTTCGCTTGATGGCGGAATCCGTGCCGGAGATGCTGTTGGCAGTGTCCTGCTCAAAGAACTTTGGCCTCTACCGAGAGCGCGTGGGTATGGCGCTGGCGATCTACAACGATGCGGCCTCGGCGGACAATGGCCAGAGCCAGCTGCTTAATGTGGTCCGTGGCAACTATTCCATGCCGCCGTCGCACGGCGCTGCGATCGTGGAATCGATTCTCACCGATGCTGGTCTGCGCGCCAACTGGGAGGCCGAACTGACCGAGATGCGCGAGCGTATCAACAGCTTGCGGACGGGCGTGGTCGAGAGCCTGGCTGCCGCCGGCGCCCCCGGCGATTTTTCGTTTATTCAGCGCCAGAAGGGCATGTTCTCCTTCCTGGGAATTTCTGCCGAGCAGGTGCAGCAATTGCAGAAGGAATACTCCATTTACATGGTGGACTCCAGTCGTATCAGTATTGCCGGCCTGAGTCAGGGTAATATGGAATACTTCTGCAAAGCGGTTGCTGCCGTTCTCTGATTGCCCCTGAGTACAGTCCCCGGGTTGGCATTGCCGCCGGCCCGGGCATTGACTGAAAATAGCGGTAGTCGTCCCGCACCAGTCAGCGGGATTTTTTCTTTTTGCAAACAAGATGGACGTTTGAGGTAAGCAAGCCGTGCCAAACCCCGCCCCGGAAATCTGGACTCCTGCAAGCTGGCGTGAACTCGAGGCCAGGCAGCAGCCCAGCTACACCTCCCCGGAACATGTCGAGCAAGTCCGGAGTGAGCTGTCAGGCTATCCGCCATTGGTCTTTGCCCAGGAGGCGAGAGATCTCCGCCGTCAGCTGGCACAGGTCGCGGAGGGGAAGGCTTTTCTGCTCCAGGGGGGGGACTGTGCGGAGTCCTTCTCCGACTTCAACGCCAATCGCATCCGCGACACGTTTAAAGTGCTACTGCAGATGGCTGTGGTGCTCACCTTTGCCGGCAATATGCCAGTGGTGAAAGTGGCCCGTATGGCGGGTCAGTATGCCAAGCCGCGTTCGTCGGATACCGAAGTGGTCGATGGGCTGGAGCTGCCCAGTTACCGCGGCGACATCATCAACGGCATCGATTTTACCGAGGCGGCCCGCCGTCCGGACCCGGGCCGCATGTTGACTGCTTACAACCAGTCCGCCGCCACACTGAATCTGTTGCGTGCCTTCGCCCAGGGCGGGCTTGCGGATCTGCATCAGGTACACGGCTGGAACCTGAGTTACCTGGAAAACAACCCGCAGCGGGAGAAATATGCCCAGCTGGCGGAGCGCTTGCAGGAAGCACTGGAGTTTATGGCCGTTTGTGGCGTGAACTCTGAAAATACGCCGGCGATCCGCGAGACGGTGCTCTACACCTCCCATGAGGCCCTGTTGCTGGATTACGAGCAGGCGCTGACCCGAACCGACAGCCAGACTGGCAAGTGGTATGACTGTTCGGCCCATATGCTGTGGATCGGTGAGCGGACCCGACAGCTTGATGGCGCTCATGTGGAATTTCTGTCGGGGGTATGGAACCCGATCGGCGTCAAGGTGGGGCCGGGCATGCAGCCGGATGAGCTGCTGCGCCTGATCGACCGTCTCAATCCGGCCAATGAAGCCGGCCGACTGACCCTGATTACCCGCATGGGGGCCGAGACCCTCGGTGACAAACTGCCAGCCCTGGTGCAGGCAGTGCAGAGGGAGGGGCGCAAGGTGGTCTGGAGCGCCGACCCGATGCACGGCAATACGGTAAAGGCCAGCAGTGGCTACAAAACCCGGGATTTCGACAAGATCCTGCGGGAGATCCGCGACTTCTTTGCCGTGCACCGCGCTGAGGGTAGCCATCCCGGAGGTATCCACTTGGAAATGACCGGGCAGCACGTCACCGAGTGCACTGGGGGTGCCTGGAAGATTTCCGAGGAAGATCTGGCTACCTGCTATGAAACACAGTGCGACCCGCGTCTGAATGCCGACCAGGTGCTGGAGCTTGCTTTCCAGGTATCGGACTGGTTACGCAGAGGGCGCGCTTGCTGAAATCGTAAAGCGAAAAACTGGCGGGGGAGGGGACATGTACCGGCTCTTCATCGGCAACAAGAACTACTCGTCGTGGTCATTGCGTCCGTGGATCCTGTTGCGCCAGTTGGAAATTCCTTTTGACGAGCAGTTGGTGCCGTTTGATAAGGGCAGCAGCTGGGAGAAATTCCGTCACTTTTCCCCCAATGGCCTGGTGCCCTGTCTTGAAGATGGCGACATCACGGTGTGGGATTCTCTGGCGATTGTCGAATATATCGCTGAGCGCTATCCGCAGGTATGGCCTGAATCCACGGCTGTCCGCGCATGGGCACGCTGTGCCGCGGCGGAAATGCATTCCGGCTTTGCCGCCCTGCGCGGGCAGTGTCCGATGAACTGTGGTGTCACCATCTCATTGAATGCGCTGACTCCAGCGCTGCAGAAAGATCTCGCCCGCATTGCTGAGCTGTGGCAACAGGGCCTGCAACGATTTGGCGGTCCCTTCCTGGCGGGCGATCGGTTTACTGCGGTGGATGCCTTTTTCGCTCCGGTTGCCGTGCGGGTACAGGGTTTTGGGTTGCCGTTGCCCGAAGCGGCTACCGCTTATGCCCGGCGCCTCCTCGACCTGCCCGCAATGGCCGAATGGATTGATGGAGCCCTGCGCGAGCCCTGGCGTGAATTCAATCACGAACGGGAATTACTGCAGTCCGGTACCCTGGTCGAGGACCGACGCGTCCAGTCCACCTAGACCCAGCACCCTCCCCAGCTTTCGCTGGAGGCCCTTTTTCCCGTTGATGGCCAGAAGACTTGCAGCTGTGTGTTGATGTTTTGGCATCTTCGCGGCAACTCTGGCAGCCCCTCTCTTTTCAATAAACGCAATAAGTCGTTATCAAATGTGAATGCAGGCCTATAGCACCTCTGTGTGGTTTTAGGCGCCAGGACGTTTTTGTCATCGTGGGCAGGGAGCAACGGTCGCCAGGCGAATGGAGGCAAGGCACGCCAATAGGTGGTATTTGGCGCAGAAATTCGGTTAAATCAGGGGCAGGATTGCCCTTTACACCGTACAAGGATCACGGTTTATGCGCGTACTACATATCGCGTACCAACAGCTCCGCCGTTACGGGAAGACACGGGTCAGTTGGGCCCAAAAGCTTACCAATGGCCTGATCAAGAACGATCATTTCGTCCACACTTTCAGTGATCGGGATGTCGCCGCCTTTGAGGCGCCTCTGGGGATTCGTGACCTGGGTAAGACCAGGGCGAATCGTCGACTGCTGGAGACCGTGGAAGCGGTTGATCCGGACCTGGTCATTGCCGGGCACTGCGACATTATCACCAACGACACGCTGGCTGAGATTCGCAGGCGCAATCCCTCCGTAAGCATCGCACACTGCAACAACGATCCGCTGTTCGTACCCAGCAATGTGGAGCGTATCAAGCACCGCGCCCGCGTTGCGGACGCTGTCTTTGTCTCTACCGGCCGCCCGGAACTCGCTCAGTTTGAGGGGCTGGGCGCAAGGGTCTATCACATGCCCAACCCGGTGGACCCGGCAAAGGAGGGCATGAACAACGCAGGCAGGACCGATCTGGGAACGGATCTTCTCTTTTGCAGTAACAGCACCAATCTCACGAAACGCCTGGAACTGGTGAAGTGGCTCAAGGATTCACTGCAAGGCGAGCTCAATTTCAGAACTTACGGCAGTTTCGGTGAGCCACCAGTTTGGGGGCGGGATTACGATCGGGCACTAGCCAATACCCGCATGGGGCTCAACCTGAATCGACAGGAGGGACATTACTGGTATTCCTCTGCTCGTATGGCCCAGTTGGCAGGTAATGGAATTCTCCAGTTCACCCACAGTAGCCCACGTTTTGACGAGCTGCTGCCCGCGGAGTCGGTTGTGTACTTTGACGATCAGGAGGATCTGCTGCGCAAGGTTCGCGAGTTCCACAATGACGATGCAAAGCGGCGCTCATGGGCTGCACGAGCACGTGAATTCTTTCATACGGAAATGAATTCCCGGCTCTATGCGCAATATATCGTCGAGGCTTCGCTGTCGCAGCCCTTCACCCATGACTATGTGTGGGCTCGGGACATTGTGCAGGAAGGGCTGCGCCAATGACCATCAAGCTGGCCCCCGAAAAGCCCTTTGCTCGGGGTGGCAATCGACTTTGCTTCATTCACCCCGTGGATGAGTCACTCTGTATCAAGGTACGGCGGCCGGATTTCACTCTGGCGGACCGCCGCCGCAAGAAGGGCTTTCCCAAGAACCTGAAGCCTCTCTCCTCGTTCGACGACAATTTAGAGGAAGAGCGGGTGATGTCGGCTCTGCAGAAGCAGTACGGTGAGCTTGTGTTCCGCCATGTCAGTCGCTGCTATGGATTCGTCGACACGGATATGGGGCGGGGGCTTGTCTCTGAACTGATCAGGGATGGTAACGGCGCGATCTCCCAGACACTGAAAAAAGTGATCTGGGATGAGGCCTTCACTGAAGAATGCCGCAGGGCGGTCACTGAATTGTGTCAGTTCTGGGAAACCAACCTGGTGCCGTCAAGGCACCTCCTGTTACACAATATTGTCGTCCAGCGTGATAGCGAGGGCGCGATTCAAAGGCTGGTGGTGATTGACGGGCTGGGCAGTGCCGGACTACTCCCCATCCGCCTGTTGCCGCCATCGATTCAGCGAAAAAAAATCGAAAAGAAAATTGCCGTCATGCACGGGCGCATCAAGACATTGCTTGGTCAGAGGCACCAGGCCACTTTCCCCGGTTATCACGGGTTACTGATGCATGATGGCGTGACTTCTCCATGATACGGAAATCGTTATGGCAGTTAATATGGAAGCACCGCGGGTTGCCCAGGCGCTGGCAGGTGCTTATCAAGGCGGTGCGGAAAACTTCTTTACGCGTCTGGCAAAGGGACTGCAGCAGAGCGGAACTATCACTCAAAAGGCCTTTATTCGGGGGCACGAGCATCGTCTCGAGTCACTGAGAAGCGGAGGCGTGACAGCAGAAGGCTTCCGTTTTGGAGGCCCGCTCCACAAGGTCGATCACTTCCGCTTCCGCCGGGCCCTGCGCGCCTTCCAGCCCGATATCGTGCTCACCTGGATGAGCCGTGCCAGTAAGCTGACGCCGAAGGGGGATTACACCCTCGTCAGTCGCCTCGGGCACTACTACAACCTCAAGTATTACCGGCACTGTGATTACTGGCTGGGTATTTCCCGGGGCATATGCGATTACCTGGTCCGGGAAGGGATGCCGGCCGACCGTGTTTTCTATATTCCCAACTTTGCGGATGAGGGCGATGTGGCGCCCCTGCCGCGCGACAGTTTCGATACGCCTACTGACCGTCCGTTATTGCTCGCCGCTGGTCGGCTTCATATTAATAAGGGCTTCGACACGCTATTGCAGGCACTGCAAAAGGTCCCTGATGCCATCCTGTGGCTGGCCGGTGCCGGCCCAGAGGAGCAGGCACTAAAGCAGCTGTGCGGGCAGCTCGGACTCAGCGACCGCGTGCGTTTCCTTGGCTGGAGAGCTGACGTGACCGCGCTGATGCGAACCGCGGATATGTTTATCTGCCCCTCTCGGCATGAAGGGCTGGGATCGGTGATCATGGAATCGTGGGCCCATGGTTGTCCTGTAATCGCGACGGACTCTCAGGGGCCGGGGGAGTTAATCGAGTCGGGAGTCAACGGCATTATCACTCCTGTGGATCAGCCCGGGCCGCTCGCTGATGCAATCACGGGTCTGATCGCTGACGAGGCCGCACTGAGGCAGCTGTCAGAAGCGGGCCAACGGCACTATCGAAAGCATTTCAGCCGTGCGGTGATTGTCGATCAGTACATTGATCTCTTTGACACGCTGAAGCACAGGCCCTGACAGGACTGAGACAATTCTCGATAAAGCGGCTCCCCAATTCGTCCGTAACCGAAACGGGTCCGGGAATGAAAAGCTTCGCCTGGATGCAGGTTGCTCACTGCCGTGTCCGGCCGTGAAGTCCGAACCGGAGCTGCTCCTCTCTGGCTGATTCCACAGCCAATCCCCCTCAAAAAAGCGTGGCCAGGTAGTCCCTTCTGGGCGCCTTCATCCAAAGAGTGGTACCTGCAGTTTCATATACTGCACGTAATAAGTCGTTATCAACTAGTGTAAATCACCTCAGATCAACCTTCCGGCGCAATTGTTCACCAGCGCAGCGGGGGTCGTCCTGAAAAAGTGTCGTTTTGCCGTGCACGGGATGGGTTCGGGCCCGGGTTAATGGCGGTTGGCGCAAAAATCCGGGTAAACTCGGGCGCTTATATGTGACCGTATTCTAACAAGAGAGAGGAACTAGCCGATGCGCCAATCACTGATCGCGCTTTCCGTCGCCGCCGCCATCGCTGCTGCCGCGGGTTGTAGCAAGGAGGCCTCGCAGGCCCCGACTGTGGACGAGAATGTCCAGGCTCAGGCCAGCGTCGCCGCTGATGCCAAGAGCTCCGTGGTCGCCAGCAATCCGCTCCTGGCCGAGTGGACCGGCCCCTACGGCGGTGTCCCTGCGTTCGACAAGATGCGCGTCGAGGACCTGAAGCCCGCGATGGAGTTCGCGATGGCCGAAAACCTGCGGGAGATCGATGCCATCGCCGCCAACCCGGAACCGGCTACCTTCGCCAACACCATTGCCGAACTCGAGCGCAGTGGAGCTGAGCTGGATCGCGTATTTGCCTACTACGGTATCTGGTCGGCGAATATGTCCTCCCCGGAGTTCCGCAAGGTGCAGGGCGAGCTGGCCCCGAAACTGGCAGATTTCCAGTCCAAGATCATCCAGAATGATGCGCTGTTCCAGCGCGTAAAAGCCATTTATGACGTACGCACTGACTCTGATCTGACTTCCGAGCAGCAGCGCGTGGTCGAGCTTATTTACAACCAGTTCGCCAATAATGGTGCCACCCTGACCGGGGAGGCCAAAGAGCGCTACGCAGCAATCAATAAGCGCCTGGCTGAGCTGCATACCAAGTTTGCAAACAATGTGCTGGCGGATGAAGAGGGTTACACCCTGTTCTTGCGCAGCGATCAGCTGAGTGGCCTGCCGGAGTCTTTTGTGAAGGCTGCAGCTGCCCTGGCTGAGGAGCAGGGCCAGAAGGGCAACTATGCGATTACCAACACGCGCTCTTCCATGGATCCGTTCCTGACTTATTCCGATAACCGCGAGCTGCGTGAAAAGGTTTGGAACAACTATTACAGCCGTGGCGATAACGGCGGTGAGCACGACAACAACGCCATCATTGCCGAGATTCTGAAACTGCGTGATGAGCGTGTAGAACTGCTGGGCTTCGAAAACTACGCGCAATGGCGTCTGCAGGACCGTATGGCCAAGACCCCCGAGCGCGCCATGGAGCTGATGGAGGCCGTATGGCCGGCTGCAGTGGCCCGTGTAGAGGAAGAGGTTGCCGACATGCAGGCCCTGGCGGACGAAGAGGGTGCGGATATCACCATCAAGCCGTGGGATTACCGTTACTACGCCGAGAAAGTGCGCAAGGCCAAGTACGACCTGAACTCTGACGAGGTGAAGCAGTACCTGCAGCTGGACAAACTGCGTGAGGCGATGTTCTACGTCGCCGGCGAGTTGTTCAACTTCGAGTTCAGCCCGGTAGAAGAGGGCAGCGTGCCGGTCTTCCACGAAGATGTAAAAGTCTGGGAAGTTACCGACAAGACCTCCGGCGAGCATATCGGCCTTTGGTACCTGGATCCGTTTGCCCGCACCGGCAAGCGTTCTGGTGCGTGGGCGACGATGTACCGCGATCACACCACCTTCGACGGCAAGACCAACGTATTGTCTTCCAACAACTCCAACTTCATCAAAGGTGCACCGGGCGAGCCCGTGCTGGTGAGCTGGGACGATGCTTCCACCTTCTTCCATGAGTTCGGACACGCGCTGCACTTCCTGGCGTCCAATGTGAGCTACCCGACCCTGAACGGCGGTGTTCGCGATTACACCGAGTTCCAGTCACAGCTGCTGGAGCGCTGGTTGTCCACTGATGAGGTCATCGACAACTACCTGGTGCATTACAAGACCGGTGAGCCGATCCCCGAGGAGCTGGTAGCCAAGATCAAGAAGGCGTCCAAGTTCAATCAGGGCTTTGCTACCACCGAGTACCTGGCCTCTGCGCTGGTGGACATGAAGTTCCACACCGCTGATCCCGAGGGTATCGACCCGGACAAGTTCGAGCGTGAGACCCTGGAAAAGCTGGGCATGCCGGATGAGCTGGTGATGCGTCACCGTACACCGCACTTCGGCCACATCTTCTCTGGTGAGGGCTATTCCGCGGGTTACTACGGCTACATGTGGGCCGATGTACTGACCTCCGATGCAGCCGAAGCTTTTGCAGAAGCCGAAGGCGGTTTCTATGACAAGGCCGTGGCCAAGAAACTGGTTGATCACCTGTTTGCACCACGCAATGCGGTAGATCCGGCAGAGGCGTATCGCGCTTTCCGCGGCCGCGATGCCCGTATCGAGGCTCTGATGCGTGACCGCGGTTTCCCGGTCCCGGAAGAGAAGTCCGAGGCGAAGAAAACCACTGTTGCCGTAAAGGACTGACGGTTGGTTTTCAGCAGTAGTAATGCTGCACAATAGAAAAGGCCGCGATGTGAAAGCATCGCGGCCTTTTTTGTTGGCTTCGAATCCCGGTCGATTAGTGGTGGCTAAAAGGTATGCGAGAACAACAGTCGTGCACGCCAGACTTCCAGACCTTCCCCCGAAATATTTTCCTGTGAGATTTCGGCTTCCATGAAGCTGGACTCCGACATATACCACTGTGCCCCAACCCTGGCCAGGCCACTGAATTTCGAGGTTGCCTGATAGCCGCCGCTGGTGATTCCACGGGCGACATCGACATCGTTAGCCAGTTCAAACGCCATCCTTGACCCGAGTTCTATATATGCCGCGGCGACGCTCTGCCTGTTAAGGGAGAAGCGTCGGAAAATAACCATGCTGGTCTCCGAGTAACTGATACTGTTATTAGTGTCCCTGGTATCCAATTCCAGTACTTCTCCAAGAAAGAGGCCGCGCAGGCTGGAGTTTTCGGTTTCCGCATATGAATAATTTAGGTAGGCGCGTGGCTGGAATCCCCATTCCTGCCAGGGGTAATAGCCCTCAATGCCGATGTTGAAGAACCATTCATCTGTTTCACTGTTGCCGCGAAAAGAAGCCAGAGATGTCTCTGATTCCGTGTAGGAATAATTGAGATTGGAGTTGAGTGCCAGGCTGTTACTGAGGTAGTGGCCAAAATATGGGCCGATCGAAATGCGATCAGAGCGAGATTCCAGAAACCCTCTGAAGCCCTCACCTTCATAGCGGGATACTGCTACCGCACCACCAAGGAAGCTGCTTTTTCCAATTGACCGGTGTGCTCCAAAGCTCAGGCGGGACTCATTTGAATCGAAGTTCCTGTTCCCCCTTCGATCCCTCAGTTCGGTATGGTCCACATCACTCCAGAGATCCCAATCTTGGGACTCCCTCACGGTTTGGGTTAGGTATTCACCGGAGAAGTGGGCGGCAAGGGGAAGGTCGGACTTTCCGGTGTCGTATGACTCATACCATTGCCCCCGGTAACCATCGGGGCAATAGACCTGGTTGCCGGCGTAGGTCGCGTTCACGTATTGACCGGACAGCGGGTCCACGCAAACAACCCATCGTAGAGGAGCTTTATCCCGCTCCTGAGCTGCAGTTACCTCATCTTCAACTTCGGAAGGGCGCGTGCCGATAGGTCGCTCTGGGTCGACGGGTACTTCAGGCGTTACACCTGTGGGTGGCAGCGTGGCGACCGGGTTCTCAGGGTCGACGGGTACTTCCGGTGTAATACCGGTGGGTGGCAGCGTGGCGACCGGGTTCTCTGGGTCGACGGGTACTTCCGGCGTAATTCCGGTGGGTGGCAGCGTGGCGATCGGGTTCTCAGGGTCGACGGGTACTTCCGGTGTAATACCGGTGGGTGGCAGTGTTGCGATCGGGTTCTCAGGGTCGACGGGTACTTCAGGCGTAACCCCGGTGGGTGGCAGCGTTCCGATTGGACTCTCTGGGTCGACGGGGACTTCGGGAGTAACACCAGTGGGTGGCAATGTTGCTACTGGAGTTTCAGGATCCACCGGAACCTGGGGAGTAATTCCGGTGGGTGGCAGCGGCGAGATTGGGACTTCAGGTGCGATGGGAATCTCTGGCCTGATACCGACACCGGGCGGCCTGAGGGTTGGCACCTCTGGAGTAATTCCTGTACCGGGCGGTCTGAGGGTCGGCACCTCGGGCGTGATGCCAGTCGCTGGGGGGCGGATGACAGGCACTTCAGGCGTGATCCCAACTCCCGGTGGGGCAACAGGAACCTCGGGAGTAATTCCAACGAAGTCCGGCGGGGGAATTACTCCGATAGGTGGTATCGGTTTGGTTCCCGGGAACTGTGGAAGAATGATTGGGTCGGCTTTTTGGTTTTGGTTGTCGATGGTGCAGGGTTTATCGCCGCTGAGATCAAGGAGGGCATGAGTGCCGCCGTTACTGAACACCAAAACCGGGGAAACTGAGATGTGCGGCCCAGCGTTAGCGCGGCTCCACTGGTCAACAATATCCTTTGTATTTACGACCTGCAGGCCAAAACTACCGGGAGATGTGAGTGATAGCCATACAGAGCGAGTCTGGTCGAATGTTGCTCCAACATAGATCAGCCTGCCGGTGGAATTGCAGTTTGCTCCGACCGCCGGAACAGCCATGGAGGCGAGGCCGATGGCACACACGAGCCTCGAAAATGAATTCCTTTTCATATCAATTAGTGTAGACGTCGGTGTCGGGCGCCTGACTTTGCCTGCTTTATGGCCCTCCCCCAGAGACATCATAATCAACGAGCTTCGAGTTATTTACGCCAGAGCAGTTTGTCCTGTTTGGTCTCGGACGCATCGTTGGTAAACCGTTGGAGCAAAGAACTGCCAGTGTGGCACTGGTGGACCTGGAGTGCCGGGGGATGCTGCTGCTAAGGAGGGTTGTGCGTCATCGCCGGCGGCGTTTGCTCATTGCTGCGGTCGCGAGCACTGGCAGCTCCGTCCAGGGTGGACGGAGCAGACTTGGGAGCATGGCCTGAGAGAGGTGCTACGGCCGTCGCTGGTATACCCGCTCACCTTCTACCCAGGTCTCATCTACCTCGACCTGCCAGATCTTCTGCGGGTCGATCTCAAAGATGTTGCGCTCCAGGAGAATGAAGTCGGCAAACTTGCCCGGTTCCAGATTGCCGATCACCGCTTCCTGGTGACTCGCATAGGCGGCATCCAGGGTAAACGCACGCAATGCCTCTGCTGGCGTCATTGCCTCTTCCATACGCCACCCGGCCTGCGGGTTGCCTTTCCGGTCGCGGCGGGTGACTGCGGCATGGATACCGAACAGCGGGTTAACCGGTTCCACCGGGAAGTCTGATCCGGCGGCGATACGGGTTCCCTGGTCGAGAAACTTTCGCCAGGCGTAGGCACCTTCCAGTCGTGCCTCACCGAGGCGATCGCCGGCCATGTTCTTGTCGCTGGTGGCGTGGGTCGGCTGCATGGAAGCGATCAGGTTGAGTTCGGTGAAGCGGGTAATGTCCGCAACTTGCAGTACCTGAGCGTGCTCGACCCGGTGACGAAATGGCTTCTGGTCTTTGTCGTCATGGAGGGTGTAGAGGTGATCCAGGACGAGCTGGTTGGCGCGGTCACCGATGGCATGGGTGTTGACCTGAAAGTTATTGTCCGTCGCCAGCTTGAGCAGGGAGAGAACCTCGCTCTCAGGGTACAGCAGCAGACCTTTCTCGTTCGGTCTGTCGTGGTAGGGTGCCAGTAGTGCCGCGCCGCGGCTGCCGAGTGCCCCGTCGGTGTAGAGTTTGATGCTGCGCACGTAGAGGCGATCCTGTGGGGTGCCGATATGCCCTGCGGCCAGCAATTGTTGCAGGTTTTTCTCTGCGGCGGAGATCATCGGGTATAAGCGAAGCGGAATGGCCTCGTCCGCTGCCAGTTGGCGATAAGCCTCCAATGTCTCTTCATCGACGCCCGCATCATGGATGCCGGTCAACCCGAGGGATAATGCCAGTTCGAAAGCCTGTGTCAGCGCCGCTTTCTTCTCCTGCAGAGAAGGTGCCGGAATAGCCCGCTCCATGAGCGCCATGGCGTTATCGATCAGTATGCCGCTGGGGTCGCCGTTGGCCAGACGATGAATTTCACCACCTTCCGGCGCTTTGGTGTCGCGGTTGATGCCTGCCAGCTGCAGGGCCTTGCTGTTCGCCCAGCCCGCATGGCCGTCGATACGGCGGAGCCAAATCGGATGGTCAATCTCCAGCGCGTCCAGGTGTTTGCGCTCAGGAAATTCTTTTCCGGCCCAGATGACCTGATTCCAGCCTCTGCCCTGAAGCCACTGCCCGGGCTCCACCTGGCCGGAGTACTTCTTGATAGCCGCCAGCGTTTCCTGCCAGTCGAGGTCGCGGAGTTCGAGTTGGCTCTGCAGGAGACCTTGCGCGAGTACGTGCCCGTGGGCATCGATCAGTCCCGGCAGCAGGGTGCGTCCCTGGCCATCAATCTTTTTAGCCCGCGGGAACTTTTCAGCCAGTGCCTGGAAATCGCCGGTTGCCAGCACCTTACCCTGATCAAAGGCCAGCGCTTCGAATTGCTCCAGCGAGTGTTCCGTTGTGTGGTAGCCGTTGACGTTGTGGATCAAGCTGGTTGCTAGAACGCTCGCGGAGGACAGGGTGAGCGCGAGCGCGGTCGCAATGACCTTGAGCGGGCTTGGTAGAGACATTTTCTTATCCTTTTTGACCTGCGAGACCGGGTGTTCGATAGTAGCAGTGGTCTCTTTTGACTGGCAATTGAGTGTGCGCCTCACGCCGGAGGTTTCGGATCATCAGGAGCGAGAATTCATTATGTCCCGTTGGTTTATTATTGCCGGAGCTATTTTGCTGGTTATCGGGGTGCTGATGCATTTCGCCCCGTGGCTTTTCAATTGGTTTGGGCGCCTGCCTGGGGATATCCGCATTGAGTCCGAACGCAGTCGGGTCTTTATCCCTATCACTTCCATGATCATCCTCAGCGTGGTTCTCAGTTTGCTGCTGAGTTTCTTTCGGCGCTGATGGGCTTGGAGCCGCAGGCCGGGGCCGGGCCAGTAGGGGAGGGGGGAGGCCCACTCAGGACGAGCGGGCGCGGAGTCTCAGGGCTGCTCGAGCAATTGCTCCAGGGGCAGCTCGGTGCGGTAGCGGACCTGTTTGAGAGAGAAGCTGCTCTTGATATGGTCGATGCCCGGCAGCTCGGTGAGCTTCTTGTCCAGGAACTCCTGGTAGGCCTGCAGGTTGGGGACCACGACCCGCAGCAGGTAATCAAAATCGCCGGTCATCAGGTAGCACTCCATCACCTCAGGCCACTGGGCGATGACGGACTCGAAGTCCTGCAACTCTTTCTTCACCTGGTGATTGAGGGTCACCTGGATAAACACGCTCACCGGCAGGCCCACTTTCTGCGGCTCGAGTAGCGTCACGGCGCGTTTGATAAATCCCTGCTCGTGGAGGTTCTTCACCCGACGGGAGCAGGGGGACGGGGACAGGCAGACTTTCTCCGCCAGCTCGATGTTGGGAATCGTGGCATCTTCCTGGAGGATTTCCAGGATCTTCTTGTCGATGGCATCCAGTGTATAAGCCATAGTCGAACTCGCTCTTCTCTCAGACTCGCTTGATTGTGCGCGTTTGCTACTCGGGATTGGGCAGTCTGCTTGTTTACCGAGGCAGTTCCGATCCGCATTTTCCTGTCTGTGTCCAGCCGGTCTTCCGGCTTTGGCGGCCAGTGGCACCGGTGGCGCTATCTGGTCAGGCTGGAGTGATTTGTTGCATCTCCCAGCCCATATTTGGTGACTCGTGCCTGAATTATGCCCCATGTCGACCGAATTTGGTATGACCTGCCTCTCCTGCCAGTGGTACTTTCTTGCCCATAGCAATAATTCTAAGCAGGTGACTCCATGGCGATGGTCGAGAGCGATCAGGAGCTGGGTTTCGATCGCGAATACTCCCTGAAGGCGGCATTTACCCGTGATTCCGGGCGGGTCTTCCTTACAGGAATCGACGCGCTGGTGCGGCTGCCGCTGATGCAGAAGAAACTGGATGAGCTCGCTGGCCTGAACACTGCGGGCTTCATCTCCGGCTACCGGGGCTCGCCCCTGGGCGGTTATGACCAGGCCCTGTGGCGACACAAAAAGCTCCTCGCCGAGCGCGACATTCATTTTGAGCCTGGCGTCAACGAAGACCTCGGTGCCACCAATATCTGGGGTACGCAGCTGCTGGATCATTACCGTCAGCAGGCGACGCGGGACGGGGTCTTCTCCATCTGGTACGGCAAGGGCCATGGAGTAGATCGCACTGCCGACGTATTCCGTCAGGCCAATGTACAGGGTACGTCCCGTCATGGTGGTGTGCTCGCCCTGTGTGGCGACGATCACACCGCCGAGTCCTCCATGTTCTCGCACAATACCGACCAGATCTTTGAGTCGGTCATGATGCCGCTGTTGTTTCCGGCCTCAATCGAGGAATACCTGACCCTGGGCCTCGCGGGCATCGCCCTGTCCCGCTTCAGCGGTCTCTGGGTCGGCTTCAAGACGATCACCGAGACGGTCGAGGCCGGCGCCTCCCTGCAGGTGCCCGGGTTGCCGAGTTTTCACATTCCCGCCGATTTCCCGATCCCCGCCCATGGTCTCAACTACGACCCGAACCTGAACTGGCCGGCAGAGCGGCTGGAATACGAGCGCCGAATGCTCGAGGAGCGGCTGCCGGCGGCGCAGGCGTTTGCCTATGCCAACGGTATCGACAAATCGATCGTCGAATCGCCGCGAAAGCAGTTCGGTATCGTCACTGTCGGTAAGGCTCACGGCGATTTACTGGAGGCTCTGCAGCTGCTGGAGCTGACAGAAGAGGATCTGCGCAAGGCCGGTATCTCTATTTTCAAAGTTGCCATGACCTGGCCGCTCGAGCCCCGTGGCATCAGCGAGTTCTGCCGAGGGATGGAGCGTGTGCTGGTGGTGGAGGAGAAGCGTCCGCTGGTGGAAGACCAGCTCAAATCCCTTCTCTATGGCTGGCGCGATGACGAGCGCCCGACGGTAAGTGGCAAGAAGGGCGTTGATGGTGCCGATTATTTGCCCGCGGTTTGGGGTTTTGGGCCCGACCGAGTGGCCGACACCATAGTGCGCTGGCTCGGCGATACGGCGTTCGGCCGGCAACTGGCCCCAGTTGCGGAGCGAAACCTGAGTACCGGTGCGTGCAAGCCCGCGGCGAAGGCCAAGGGTCTACTGGCCCGTGAGCCGGTATTCTGTGCTGGCTGCCCCCACAACACCTCGACCAAATTGCCCGAAGGCAGCCTGGGCAGTGCTGGCATCGGCTGTCACATCATGGCCCTGGGCAAGGGGCTGCGCACGGATACCTATTCCCATATGGGCGGAGAGGGTGCGCAGTGGGTCGGTCTGCACCGCTTCTCCAGTGCCGGCCATATATTCCAGAACATGGGTGACGGTACCTACAACCACTCGGGCATTCTGGCTATTCGCCAGGCGGTCGCCAGCAAGGTCAACATCACCTACAAGATCCTGTTGAACGACGCCGTCGCCATGACCGGCGGCCAGCCCGCCGATGGTGAGGTGAATGCCCCCACCGTAGCTGCCCAGCTGGCGGCTGAAGGCGTCGGTACCGTGGTGTTGTTGAGTGAACAGCCGGAGTACTGGCAACAGCACAAGAATCAGCTGCCGTCCTCCGTAGAAGTGCTGCATCGCTCGGAGCTGGATGCCGTCCAGCGACGTCTGCGGGAGACGCCCGGTGTCACCGCCATTATTTACGAACAGGTGTGTGCAGCGGAAAAGCGGCGCCGTCGCAAGAAAGGCCAGATGGAAGATCCGAACACCCGTTTGCTGATCAACCATCGCGTCTGTGAGGGCTGCGGGGATTGCAGTGTGCAGTCCAGTTGCATTGCGGTCGAACCACTGGAAAGCCCCTATGGCCGCAAGCGCCAGGTCAACCAGTCCAGCTGTAACAAGGACATGCGCTGTGCCGACGGTTTCTGCCCCAGCTTCGTGAGTGTCGAGGGTGGAGAGCTGCGCAAGCCGCCAGTGGATACCCTGGCACTTTCCCTGGACAAGGCCATCGAGGATCTGCCGGCGGCTCCCCAGTCGGATTTGGCCGTACCGCAGAGCATTCTTGTAGGCGGAATCGGTGGCAGTGGTGTGCTGACTGTGGCGGCGTTGCTCGGCATGGCCGCTCATCTGGAAGAGAAAGGTTCGACAACCCTCTATTTCACTGGTCTGTCGCAGAAAAATGGTGCGGTGGTTGCCCACGTCAAAGTGGCGGAGAGCCCCGAGAGCATTACCACGGCGCGTATCCGCGATGGTGCCGCCGAAGTGTTGCTGGGATGTGACATGGTGACCGCTGCCTCCCAGCGGGCAAAGTTTGCCGTCGGCCGTCTACGCGCGGTTGTGAATACGGCCGAGGTCCCCGTAGCGGCCTTCATCCGCGACAACGAGCTGGCCTTCCCGGCGGATGCGACGAAAGAGAGCATCGAATCTTTATGCAGTGATTATTCCGCATTCGATGCCAATCGTTATGCGCAGGCACTGTTTGGCGATACCGTGGCCTCGAATCTGATGCTGCTGGGCTATGCCTGCCAGAAAGGCCTGCTGCCGATTGGCGAAGCGGCGCTGGAGCGGGCAATTGAACTCAATGGCGTGGCGGTGGAGAGTAATCTGCGTGCCTTCCGGGCCGGACGCCTGCTGGTGGCCAACCCGGGAGCGGTGAAGGCGCTGCTCACTCCGGCGCAGCCGGTCCAGCTCGTCGAGCCGGCGGAATCAGCGACCGCGCTGGTCGAGCGACTGGCGGCAGAACTGGTGGAATACCAGGATGCCGCCTATGGTGAGCGTTTCCGTCGAGCCATCCAGAAGCTGGAGCAGGCTGAGCACCGGCTGGGGCGCCGTGACGGCTCTCTGGTCCGCGAAGCAGCTGCCAGCCTGTTCAAGGCGATGGCTTACAAGGACGAGTACGAGGTGGCCCGCCTGTACAGCGGTGTGGAATTCCGTCGCCAGTTGCAGGAGACCTTTACCGGCGACTACCGTGTGAAGTTCCATATGGCTCCGCCGCTGCTGGCGCGGCCGGACAGCAGTGGCCGCATCCGCAAGATGGTGTTCGGTCCCTGGTTGGCACGGCTGATGCCCGTGCTCGCCAAGGGCAAGGTGCTGAGGGGGACACTGTTCGATCCGTTTGGCTATACCGCTGAACGGCGGGCCGAGCGGGCCTGGGCCGGCGAAGTCGCTGGCGCCATCGAGCGCGTTGCCACAAGCCTGAGCCTGGAATCAGTGGAAGTGGCCCGGGAGCTGCTGTCACTGCCACAGCAGGTTCGCGGTTATGGGCACGTGCGGGAGCAGAAGATGAGTGCGATCAGGAATCGCTGGAATGCACTACGGGACCAGTTCGATGGCACGGGCGGTGCGCCCAAAGTGCTGAATGAACAGGCTGGTGGTCGTGCAACGCGGGTACGGACACAAGAGTCGCAGGAAGCGGCCTTTGTGGCGCACAGTTGAGCCACAGCACTTAACGATCAATAAAAAAGGGCCGGTGAAGACCGGCCCTTTTTTTTATTGGTAAAGCTGCCTGGTCGGCATTCAGGCCGGCCGGAAAGAGAGGAAGGGATTGATCAGCCAGCCGAGCGGGCCGGTAACCTTGACCGGTGCCTCAACTACCGAGAGACACAGGCACTCCTGGTCCTGGGTGGCAATCGGGCGGTGTACGTCACCGGGCTCCCGCAGCAGAAAGTCGCCACGTCGGTATACGCCCTCGCTATCGGAGAAGCTGCCATACAGGACAACCGTCACCTCGCGTCCGCGATGATCGTGCTCTGCCACTTTGCCCCCGCGGCAGATGCGCTGGAAAGCGACTTCATAGTGGTCCTGGCCGGTTTTGAGGCGGGAAGTGCGCAGGGCACTGGATACCCGCTTCCACTTCAACGGTCCCGTCGAGCTGACCAGCTTGCCGATGACCTTTGGCAGGTCGGCCAGTATCGGGTCGGTGTTGCGGACGGTGCGCTGTGCGCGCTCGGGCGTAGCTGGAGCCTCGCCGGCCTCGATCTCTTGCTTGTCCTCGCGATCGATGCGGCCCATGAGCTGGTCAAAGGCTTCCGAGCCTACAGTCTGGGGCGCGCCCTCGCCCAGTAGGGCTCCACCGATATTGTCGAGGTTTTCCCGCTGCTGGCGGCACTGCGGACAGAGCTGCAAGTGGGCTGACACGGCGAGGCTGAGAGCCCAGGGCAGGGAGCCTGCGGCGTATTCCAACAGCATATTATTGTCGGGATGATGACGAATCATATTCCACCTACTTACTCAGTCTTGCCTGCAACTTCTTGAGTGCCAGTCGCACCCGGGACTTCACCGTACCGAGGGGCAGCCCCAGCTCGGCTGAGATCTCACTGTGGGATTTTCCTTCCATGTAAGCCTTTTCCAGTACATGACTCTGCTCGGGTGGCAGGCTGGCGAGCCCCGCCGCAATTTCCTCTTCACCGCGCCTGCGCTGTAGGAACAGCAGAGGCTGCGTGTCTGCCGTATCGTCCCAGATGTCGTCTACATCAACATCGCTGCTATCAGAATCCTGGCGTCGGTTGTTCCTGCGCAGCATATCGATACGGCAGTTGCGCATGATGGTGTAGACCCAGGTATTTGCCGACGCCCTTGAGGGGTCAAAGCTGGGCGCCTTGCGCCAGACCCGGATCATCACTTCCTGTACCAGCTCATCGGCCGCCTCGGCGCAGAACGCCTGGGTGTTTCGGCTGTAGTGGAAACCCTTGATCAGTGGCGCAAAGTGCCGGAACAGGCGCTCGAAAGCGGCTCGATCCTGCTCTTTGCCGACTCGAACCAGCAGCTGACTCCAGTCGTCATCACGGTTTTGCGGGATTTCCACGGGCTTCCTTGTACTATCGATTGCTGTAACTTGCGCCATGTTATCGATCTTTTGATACTTGTCGAACACCTTCTACGGCGCCGGGGTACAGTCGGATCTCTAAAGGGCAGCATTTATAGGAATTTCTTTTGTTGCGGGGGGAGCCGTTAATTACAGCCCTGGTAAATCCGGCGAGGTCCTGCCGGCGTACAAGTCCCCAACTAGCGAGTCACGGAATTGATGGAGCAGATGAGCGGATTGATAACAGAACTCCAGCAGTACTACAGCGATTTCGGCGCCGTCGCCGCAGATCCGTCCCTGTTGGACAGGCTCTACGACGAGGATGTCATCTTTTGCGACCCGGTTCATCGGGTCGAGGGTTTACCGGCCCTGAAGCGCTATTTCGCGGGCATGAATGGCGGTTTGACCAGTTGCCGTTTCGAGTTTGACCGGTCGGTCATGGGTGGGGGCAGTGCCTGCCTGCCGTGGCAGATGCACTTTAGCCATCGCCAGCTCAACAAGGGCAAACCCCTTACGCTGAGGGGCTGCAGCCTGCTGCATTACCGGGAGCGGGTGTACTACCACGAGGATTTCTACGACCTCGGAGCCATGGTGTATGAACAGGTGCCCTTGCTGGGAACCATGGTGCGCGGACTCAAAAAGCGCCTCGGTGGCGCAGGGAGCTGAGTGATGGCGGCGATTCGCGACAAGACCATTTGGATCACCGGTGCCAGCTCGGGTATTGGCAAGGCGCTGGCGCTTCGCTTGGCCCGAAATAACAATTTCATCATCGTCAGTAGCCGTGGGCGCGACAGCTTGCTCGAGCTACAGAAAGCTGCGCCCAAACATATCCGGGTGCTGGACTGTGATGTCGGCGATGACGCAGCCATGGAGGAGGCGGGTGACCGCCTGGCGAGCCTGACAGATCACCTGGATATGGTGGTGGCCTGTGCCGGCACCTGTGAATACGATGATGGCCTGACGCTCGACGTGGAGAGCTATCGGCGGGTGTTTGATGCCAATTTCTTCGGTGTCGTGAATACCCTGCGCCAGGCGCTGCCTCTTCTGGCGCACAGCAAAAAGCCGGTTTTTGCCGCCGTGGGTAGTCTCTCTTCTGTGGTGGGCTTTCCCCGCGCCGAAGCTTACGGCGCGTCCAAGGCGGCGCTCGGCTATTTCCTCGATTCGGTTCGCGCCGACACCTCCCGGGTTTGCCTGCAGGTTGTCCATATCCGTCCGGGCTTTATCGATACCCCTCTGACCGAGTCGAATGACTTCGACATGCCGTTCCTGATGACACCCGAAGCGGCCGCCGAGTGCATTGAAAATGGCCTTGAGCGCGGAAAACACGTGATCGACTTCCCGCGTCGACTCAGCTGGCCACTGCGGTTTCTGGGCTTTTTCCGCAGTCTCTGGTTTCGCGTCTTTGCTCCGAGAATGACAAGAATACGAACGTTAAGGAAATCTTCATGCGCATAGCCATTGTAGGCAGTGGTATAGCAGGACTGACGTCTGCCTACCTTCTTAATAAGAAACACGATATTACGCTTTTTGAGGCTGCTGACAGACTGGGGGGGCACACCGCTACGATCGACGTCGAGGAGGGGGATCGCAAACTCGCTGTCGATACAGGGTTCATCGTCTATAACGACTGGACCTATCCCAACTTCATCAAACTGATGGATCAACTGGGCATAGAGTCCCAGCCCACGGATATGGGCTTCAGTGTCTGTTCTGACTCCGAAACATTCGAATACGCGGGTAACAACCTCAACAGCCTGTTCGGACAGCGCTCGAATATCCTGCGTCCCGGTCACTGGCGAATGCTGCGGGATATCCTGCGCTTTAACCGCGAGGCGGTGCGGGACTGGCAGAGCGGAAACCTGGCTGAAGGCATGACTCTTGGACAGTATCTGGAAGCCAATGGTTATTCTCCAGAGTTCTGTGACCGCTATCTGGTGCCAATGGGCTCGGCCATCTGGTCCGCGAGCCTGTCGCAGATGCGGGATTTCTCCGTCGATTTCTTTGTGCGCTTTTTCTTCAATCACGGACTACTGAATATATTCAACCGCCCCCAGTGGCGAGTGATCAAGGGTGGCTCGCGTGAATATATTGCGCCGATGGTGGCGGGGTTTGAGGACAAAATTCGCCTTTCTACCCCGATTGCCTCGGTAATTCGCACCGCTGAAGGTGTGGAATTGCAGACTGAAAAAGGGGAGCAGCATCACTTCGATGCCGTGGTGTTTGCCTGCCACTCGGATCAGGCCCTGGGCTGTCTTTCCGATGCCAGTGGGGAAGAACAGGCGATTCTCAGTGCCATCCCCTATGCTGCCAACTCAGTAGTTCTGCATACTGACACTCGTGTCCTGCCGACCCGTGAGCGCTGCTGGGCCAGTTGGAATTACCGCTTGCAGAGCGGCTCGGACCAGTTGCCGGTGCTGACCTACAATATGAACATTCTGCAGCGGCTTGATAGTAAAAAGACCTATTGTGTTACGCTCAACGCAGATGACGCAATCGATCCCGATAAGATTATCGGCCGCTATGAGTACGCGCATCCCCAGTTTTCTGTCGCCGGTATGCAGGCTCAACAGCAATGGGAAAAGATTAACGGCGTGAATAGTACTTGGTACTGTGGTGCCTATTGGGCGAATGGTTTTCACGAGGATGGAGTGAAAAGCGCACTGCGCGTATGCGAGGCGCTGGGAGTATCCCTCTGATGGAGAGCGCCATCTATAGCGGCTGGGTGCAGCACCGCCGCTTTGCTCCCCGCGAACACCGGTTCCGCTACCGGGTGTTCATGATGTATCTGGATCTTGCAGAGTTGGAGGATGTCCTTGCCAGGTCTCCTTTCTGGTCCACTGCGCGCTGGGCCCCGGCCAGGTTCTGTCGGGCCGACTTCTTAGGTGATCCTGCTGTGCCCTTGGATGATGCCGTGCGGCAGCGAATCGCCGACGAGACCGGTGAGCGGCCCGATGGCCCGATCAGGTTATTGGCAAACTGGCGCTACTTCGGTTACAACATGAACCCTATCAGCACCTATTACTGTTTCGATAATAAAGGTGAAGAGGTGCGCTGGATTTTGCTGGATGTTCATAACACCCCCTGGAATGAGCGGCACAGCTATGTGCTCGACTGTCGCGACTCCAGTCGGGTCCAGAAAGCAGAATTTGCCAAGGTTTTTCACGTGTCACCGTTCATGCCCATGGAGCAGGGGTACCGCTGGCGCAGTGCCAGCCCGGCAGAGCGGCTGACCGTTTACTTGCAGAACTTTGAGGAAAACCGTCGTGTATTCGACGCCACGCTGAGCCTGCGCCGACAGGAAATATCCACTGCGGCGCTCAATGGAATTTTGATCCGGTATCCACTGATGACCGTAAAAGTCATCACCGCAATTTACTGGCAGGCATTCAGGTTGTGGCTCAAGCGCGTCCCCTTATTTTCACACCCGGGGCCCGCCGCGAGGGCCGATGCAGGAGAAAATCGCCGATGAAATCCGTTCAAGCAAGCTCTACCAATCCCATCCCGGCAGACAGCCTGTCGCAACTCTCTGCTAAGGAGAGCTGGCTCGAGTCTCTGGCTCGGCGTCTGGTACTGGCAAAGCTGCAAACCATCGGCCACGGAAACCTGGTGGTGGAAGAGGGCAGTGACCGTTATCAATTTGGTGAACCGGCTGAAAACGCCGAGGTGTGTGCCATCATCCGAGTCCACGATGCCAGCACTTATACCCAGGTCCTCCTCAATGGTACCGTCGGTTCCGGCGAGGCCTATATGCAAGGCGCCTGGAGTTCGCCAGCCCTGGTCGACGTGATCCGCCTGATGGTTGGCAATATGTCGCTGCTGGAGAATATGGACTCTCGCTGGAGTTTCGCCAGCAAGGCCTTCCTGAAAGTGCTGCACACCCTGAATGCCAATACCCGCCGGGGATCGAAGAAAAATATCGCTGCCCACTACGACTTGGGTAACGATTTCTTCCGGTTGTTTCTCGATGAATCCATGATGTATTCATCGGCGATTTTTCCCCGTGAAGACGCATCCCTGGCGGAGGCTTCCATTCACAAGCTGGAGCGTATTTGCCACAAGCTTCAACTGAGCCCGTCCGACCATCTGCTCGAGATCGGAACCGGCTGGGGGGCAATGGCGATTCACGCCGCCAAGCGCTATGGCTGTCGGGTTACCACCACGACCATTTCACGGGAGCAATACGAGTATGCCAAGGCATGGGTTGCCCGTGAGGGCCTGGAAGACCAGGTTACCCTGCTGCTCAAGGATTACCGGGACCTGGAAGGGCAGTACGACAAGATCGTTTCCATTGAGATGATTGAGGCAGTCGGCCACGACTACCATCGTAATTTCTTCTCCCGCTGTAGCCACCTGTTGGCAGAGGATGGCCTGATGGTGATGCAGGCCATTACGATTCAGGACCAGCGCTATGATCGCTACCGCAAGCAGGTAGACTTTATTCAGCGCTACATTTTCCCCGGCGGCTGCCTCCCTTCCAATCAGGTTGTTGCCGACCACATCGCCGACAATACCGATATGCAGATTGTTGGGCTCGAAGACATCACCTTCCACTATGCGCGCACTCTGAGTGCGTGGCGTGAAGCCTTTTTCGAGAAAATCGAAGACGTCAGACGGCAGGGTTTTGACAATCGGTTTATTCGCATGTGGGACTTCTATCTCTGCTATTGCGAAGGCGGGTTCCTTGAGCGCGTGATCAGCACGGCTCAGTTCGTGTTTGCCAAGCCGCGCTGTAAAGCGCTGCCCGCCTGAATTCGAACGCGAGGGAAGGGCATATGTGGCGCTTCGTCGTCAATGCTGTCCTGTTTGATATTGCCTGGCCCCTCTGCGTTTTGGTCGACAGCGTGGCGATCATCGCCGCATTTACGCTGGCTAACCTGCTCGTCCACCTGCTGATCGTTGCCAATAAGCCCAGGGAGTGGCTCTGGGTGGCCACTATCTGGATCTGCGGGGCGGCAATGGATACGGTGGTGTTTTCTACCGGCCTTCTGGTCAACGACAGTGGTTCACCATTTCCGCCACCGTGGCTGTTGTTACTCTGGGTGAACTTTGCCACTGCCCTGCGCTACAGCATGTTTTTCCTGCAGAAGAGTGCCTGGTTGGCTGCTGCACTGGGCGCTTTTTTCGGACCTTTCAGTTACTGGACCGGCTCCTGGCTGAATGGCACTGTCGAATTCAGCCAGCCGGTGATCCTCTCCGTCGGTGTGCTCGTAATACTCTGGGCGTTCTTCTTGCCGTTTACGACCTGGCTGTCGCGCCGGCGGATATTCAGTGAGGTGCCCGATGCGTAATGGTCTGTTATTCGTATTTTTTACCCTGTGTGCTGCAAGTGCTAGCGCTGACTGCGGTTATGAGGGCGACGTCTTTGCAACCGGGCTGGCGACCGACCCCAGGACTGGCAGGCTGGTTTATTGCGAATACCATTTGCCGGCGCAGGGTAGCCAGCGGAGTGTGCTCTACTACTCACCAGAGGGGTACCGGATTGCCGAGAAACGACTCAGTGGCGTGGATTCCACTGTCCCGGCTGTAGTGCAGCAGGATTATCGCCACGGTGAGGAGCGCATCGTACAGCCACGCGGTGGGCAGGTCAGTCTGCGTTACCGCGAGGATGCCAACAGCCAGTGGGAGACTGCGATTCTCTCCGCCGGTGAGGTGGACGTAGCCGACGCGGGCTTCGATACCGTGGTCCGTAATAACTGGCGCCGCCTTGCCTCCGGTCAAGCTGTGACGTTTGACTTTGCCTCGCCGGTGCACGGCCGCGCTATTGGACTTAGGGCCCGTCAGGTGAACTGTAGTGGAACTGCAGACAAGCTCTGCCTGCGGGTGGATCTGAACCAGCCCATCCTGCGCATGTTTGCCGGCGAACTGTACCTGGAATATGACCGCGACAGCCGTAGGCTGGAGCTTTTTGATGGTGTCACCAACGTGCTCGATTCGCGCGGCAACAGCCAGCGGCTGAGAATTGGTTACGAGTACTGAGCTTGCGTCCGGAGGGTAGTAACCCTTTTGAGCTGACCTTTTGGTCAGCTTTTTTTTTGGCCTGTCGCTGGCGCGAATTCCCTCCGACGTCTAAACCTAAGTGGAAAGAGGCGTCATATTTGATGTCTGCAACTTTCGGGACCGGCAACGGACTCATGCCGTGTAAATCATCGGTAGGAGACCGTCGGCATCACATAACGAGGTTGCGCTATGAAATTTGCAATACTCCCCGCTCTTGGCCTCGGCGCCATTCTGGCTTCAGGTTGTGTCACCCAGGAACAGGTTCCGGGCGCCGGTGGCATCGTGATCGATACGCAGGGAGTGAACATCTCGCAGTACCAGCGCGATCTGATGGACTGCCGCTCCAATGCTTACTACGCACGCGCTGATGCGGGGCGTCGAGGTGTGACTCGGGCGGCCGGTGGGGCACTGTTGGGCGGTGCGCTGGGCGCGATCGTCGGTGATACCAGTAGCGCCGCCGCAGCCGGTGCGGGCGCAGGTGCTCTGCTCGGCGGGGTGTCAGGGGTCGGCAGCTCCTACTCAGAGGAAGGGCGCATCGTCAGAAACTGTCTGCGCGGTCGCGGATATCGCGTATTAAATTGATTATTTTTTGACCTTTCTCAAGAAAAGGCGGTCAAACCTTTCAACTCACCTGTTGATATTCGGCAATCTCACAGGACTTTCTTCGAGCCGGGCTAGCCCCGGCTTTTTTTTTGCCTGAAGTTTTGCTTTTTGCCCTGGGTTCGACCCCGTGCTGGGGTGCCCATGTTGTCGATCCTCCGCTCCCTGTGTTCTGGAGAGGAATGGCGATGAGATTGGCGCGAAAATCTTTAGTTTGTGTGGTCGAAGTTCACATAACCCGTGTTTGCTGAGCCGGAATTGACCGTAGCCGTCAGCGACTTTGAAGACGAGCGCTCCAGGGGGAGCGGTCTGCTCAGCCGCTGGGATCTGAGAGGGTGGGGCGGATACCCCCAATGGGTTGGGTAGGGGATTCGGTCTCCTGAAGACGCGCTCAAGTCGGTCATCAATGACAAGGGCACAGATGATGATCTGTGGTTGCACATCTACCAGTGAGCCGACAGTTTGAGCCAGATATAAAAAGAGCGGCCCGTGGGCCGCTCTTTTCGTTTGGCTTTTCTCTACTGAGAAAATTACTGCTGCAGGGAGAACAGCTGCGTATTGCCGCCAGTAGCCACCGTGTTGATGGTCTTGGTCTTCTCCTCGGCGAAGCGGAACAGGTAGTGGGGACCACCGGCTTTCGGGCCGGTGCCGGACAGGCCCTGACCACCGAACGGGTTTACGCCCACGACCGCACCGACCATATCGCGGTTCACATAGCAGTTGCCCACGTTCACGCGCTTGAATACCGCGTGCGCACGGCCCTCGATCCGGGAATGCAGGCCGAAGGTGAGACCATAACCGGTCGCATTAATGCGGCGGATGGTGTCTTCCAGCTCGCCGGCCTTGAAGCGCACCACATGCAGGAAGGGACCGAACACTTCGCGCTTCAGTAGCGAGAAATCCTCGATCTCGACTACCTGTGGACCAAAGAAGGTGCCATTGGACGGCTTCTTCCCCTCGTCGAAAGCGAACAGTGGCTTGGCTTCGTTGGCCATGCGCTCGCGGTGTTTTTCCAGCAAGCCGAGTGCCTTCTCGTCGATCACCGGACCGATATCGGTGGACAGCTTGGACGGATCACCCAGGCTCAGTTCCTCACAGGCGCCTTTCAGCATGTTGAGCAGGTTGTCGGCAATAACGTCCTGCACACAGAGGATACGCAGCGCGGAGCAGCGCTGGCCGGCACTCAGGAAGGCGGACTGAATGACATCGTCCACTACCTGCTCGGGCAGGGCAGTGGAGTCGACGATCATCACGTTCTGGCCGCCGGTTTCGGCGATCAGCGGGGTGATGGGGCCTTCCTTATCTGCCAGCTGTTTGTTGATCAGGCGCGCGGTTTCGGTAGAGCCGGTAAACGCCACGCCGGCCAGGCGCGGGTCCTCGATCAGCGGTGCACCGACGGCGGCGCCGGTACCGGTGATCAGGTGCAGTACTTCCTTGGGTACACCTGCCTCGTGCATCAGTTCGACGGCCCGCGCTGCGATGAGCGGAGTCTGCTCTGCGGGCTTCGCCAGTACGGCGTTACCGGCAGCGAGCGCGGCAACCACCTGGCCGGTAAAGATGGCCAGCGGGAAGTTCCAGGGGCTGATGGCTACGAATACACCGCGTCCGGTCAGGTACAGCTGGTTGCTCTCGCCGGTCGGACCGGGCAGGTCGCGGGGTTCGCCAAAGTGCAGGCGCGCACCGTTGCCATAGTAGCGGCAGAAATCCACCGCCTCGCGAACTTCGGAAATGCCGTCATTCAGGGTGCGGCCGGCCTCCAGGCACACGAGTGCCGTGAGGTCGTTCATGTGCTCTTCGTATAGGTCGGCAACGCGGTCGAGAATCTTGCCCCGGGCCTCGCCGCCCAGACGATCCCAGGCCACCTGGGCCTCGGACGCGGCCTGGTAGGCAGTGTCGATCTGATGCTTGTCGGCATTGGCGGTGTAGCCAACCACGTCGCCGGTGGCCGGGTTGAGGACCGGTTCATCGGTTTCGCCCATCACGCCTTTGATGATCGGGCCGCCCTTGAACTGTTTGCCGCGCATGTTGCTGACGGCTTCGAGCAGGGGCTCCGCGTCCAGCGGGTCGGTCAGCTCGATACCGTGGGAGTTCTTGCGCGGCAGCGGCTCACCGCCGAGCAGGATATCCGCCGGTACGGGAATTTGCGGATGGCGGAACGGCTTGCAGTTTTCGCTCTGTTCGATGGTGTCCTTCACCAGCTCTTCCACCGGAGTAGCCTCGTCCATGAAACGGTTGACGAAGGAGCTGTTGGCGCCGTTTTCGAGCAGGCGTCGTACCAGGTAGGGCAGCAGGTCCTTATGCGCGCCCACCGGGGCGTAGACCCGCACCGGTACACGTTTGCCATGCACCTTTTCCAGCTGGGCATACAGCAGGTGCCCCATACCGTGCAGGCGCTGGAACTCGTAGTTGCCCTCGTCGCCGGCCATTTCCAGAATCAGGCCCACGGTGTAGGCATTGTGGGTGGCAAACTGCGGGTAGATAGCGTCACGGGCGTCCAGCAGTTTCTTGGCGCAGACCTGGTAGGACAGGTCGGTGTGGCACTTGCGGGTATAGACCGGGTAATCGGTCAGGCCCATCTGCTGGGCGTGCTTGATCTCGGTATCCCAGTAGGCGCCTTTTACCAGGCGCACCATGACCTTGCGGCCAGTGTCGCGGCCCAGGGCGATCAGCCAGTCGGCCACGTGCGGGGCGCGCTTCTGGTAAGCCTGCAGCACGAAACCCAGCCCCTGCCAGTCACGCAGCTCCGGGTCGCGGGCCAGTGCCTCGAAGATATCCAGGGAGATATCCAGGCGATCGGCTTCCTCGGCATCGATGTTGAGGCCCATGTCGTACTTGGCAGCGGCCAGACAAAGTTCCTTCACCTTCGGCAGCAGCTCCTGCATGACACGCTCACGTTGCAGGACCGAGTAGCGCGGGTGCAGGGCAGAGAGCTTGATGGAGATGCCGTTGGCCTCCACCACGTCGCGCTTGTCGTTGTCCTTGCCGATTGCCTCGATGGCCATCATGTAGGCGTCGAAGTAGCGCTGGGCGTCCGCCATGGTGCGGGCGCCTTCACCGAGCATATCGAAGGAGAAGCGGGTGCCGGGCTCGTTTTCCGCCGGACCACGCTTGAGAGCCTCCTCAATGGTGCGGCCGAGAACGTACTGGCCGCCCATGATCTTCATTGCCTGCATCATGGAGGTGCGCACCATCGGCTCGCCCATGCGGCTGACCAGGCGCTTCATCCAGTGGGAGGGCTTTTCGGTAATGTCCGGGTCCAGCTCGACGATGCTGCCGGTGAGCATCAGGCCCCAGGTGGAGGCGTTCACGAACAGGGAGTCAGACTGGCCACGGTGGCTGGACCAGTTGCCGGAATGCACTTTCTCTGCGATCAGTTTGTCGGCAGTATCCGCGTCGGGTACCCGCAGCAGGGATTCCGCCAGGCACATCAGGGCAACACCCTCCTTATTGGAGAGGCCGAACTGCTGCAGGAACGCGTCCAGGGTGCCGCGCTTGCTGCGTTGCTTGCGGGATTCCCGCACCAGATCACGGGAGGTCTCGAGGATCCTCGCGCGGGTCGTCTCGCTGGGGCGCGGTGCCGCCAGCAGCTCGCTGACGCACTGGTTTTCGTCGGCGTGCAGATATTGGCGGGCCAGCTGGCGCGCGCTGTGCAGTTCTCCGGCGAATTCTTTCGACATGGTTACTCCCGAACTCTCAAAATGGGGCCAGAATAAAAGTCGGATTATGGGGCAATTGTTTCAGAATTAATCGCCATTTTGGTGCAAAGTGTGGTTAAATCTAGCGCCTATTTGCCGAATCACCAGTAGGGTATGTTGCTATGTCACGTCAGTTGGAAGATCTTGACCGCATCGACCGCCAGATCCTGCGCATCCTGCAGCGCGAGGGACGCCTGCCCAATGTGGAGCTGGCGCGGCGGGTAAATCTGAGTCCCACTCCCTGCCTTGAGCGCGTCAAGCGCCTGGAGCGGGAAGGCTTCATCCGCGACTATGTAGCGCTGCTCGATCCGCTGAAAGTACATGCCGGCCTGGTGGTCTATATCCAGGTGACCCTGACCGATACCGCTACCTCCGCACTGGAGGCCTTCAACGACCATGTCTCCAGCCTGGAGGAAGTGCAGGAGTGCCACATGGTTGCCGGTGGCTTCGACTACCTGGTGAAAATCCGCATCAAGGACATGCTGGGCTACCGGCGCTTCCTCGGCGAGAAGCTCGCCTCCATTCCGGGAGTGCGGGAAACCCACACTTACGTGGTCATCCAGGAAGTGAAGACGGATACAGCCGTGGCTGTTCCGGACCCGGAACCCAAGGCCAAGTCCGGCAAACGTTGATAAAAGCTTAGACGCTCCGAGCAACGCGATTACACCTCGGAGTAATGAGGCAGAGAGGTGGCAGGTTTGCCGAACAGTGATAACCGCAGGGCCTACATACTCGCGCTGGCCGCAGTTCTCTGCTGGTCCACGGTGGCCAGTGCGTTCAAGCTTTCCCTGCAGTTTGTGTCGCCCCTGCAGCTGGTGACCATCGCCGCCGTCGTCTCTGCGCTGCTGATGAGTGCTGTGGTGACCCACCGGCACCTGTGGGGTGAACTTGGCCAGCGCTGGCGGGCGGACTATCGCTGGTACCTGGCCCTGGGGTTCTGCAATCCCTTCCTTTATTACCTGGTTTTATTTAACGCCTACGATCTGTTACCGGCGCAGCAGGCGCAGCCACTCAATTACACCTGGGGCATCGTACTGGCATTGCTCTCTGTACCACTACTGGGCCAGCGCCTGCGGGGTGTGGACGTGGTGGCCGGGTTGATCTGCTACAGCGGCGTGCTGGTGATTGTTACCCGCGGGAATCCGTTTGGACTGGAATTTGATTCGATCACTGGCGTCGCGCTGGCACTCTTCAGCACGCTGATCTGGGCCGGCTACTGGCTGCTCAATACCAGAGTGAAGGGCAGTGCAGCGGTGAATCTGCTGCTCAGCTTTCTCTGCGGTCTGCCCTGGCTGTTCGGCGTTGTTATCTGGCAGGGCGACTGGCAATGGCCGCCCGTGCAGGGCTGGCTCGGTGCTGTCTACGTGGGCCTGTTTGAGATGGGCATTGCCTTCCTGCTCTGGCAGGGTGCACTTCGCGCCTGCGATAACACAGCCCGGATCAGCAATCTGATTTATCTCTCACCGCCGGTCTCGCTGCTGCTGATCGCGCTGCTGGTCGGTGAGACGATTCATCCGGCGACGGGCATTGGCCTGGCGCTGATCATGGCCGGTGTGGCCGTGCAGCAGGGGCTGATCCGCCGTCTTTTCCGCAACCGAATCACGACTGCAGTACAACGATAAAGAACCAGAGGTGATGTATGGACTTTGCACTGACTGAAGAACAACAGATGATCCAGGAGGCCGCGCGCCAGTTCGCCGAGAGCGAGCTCAAGCCTGTCGCCGCCGAACTGGACAAGACCGGCAACCGCGAACTGTTGCTGGAAAAGCTCAAGGCGCTGGCTGAACTCGGCTTTATGGGCATCAATGTCGATCCCGAATTCGGTGGCACCGGTGCCGGTACCATCGCTTTCAGTCTCGCCATCACCGAACTGGCCCGCGGCTGTGCCTCCACGGCCACCACTACTTCCGTTACCAACATGGTGGCGGAGGTGATTCAGGCGGTCGGCAGTGAGGAACAAAAAGCCAGGTATCTGCCAAAAATCTGTAGTGGCGAGTACGCCGCCGGTTCATTCTGCCTGACCGAGCCCAGCTCCGGTTCCGATGCCGCCGCCATGCGCACCCGCGCGGTCAAAGACGGCGACGAGTACGTCCTCAATGGCAGCAAACTGTATATCTCCAGCGCCGAGTTTGCCGGCGTATTCGTGGTCTGGGCTGTCACCGATCCCGACGCGCCAAAAGGGAAGGGCATTTCCTGTTTCCTGGTGGAGGCGGGTACGCCGGGTCTGGTGATCGGCAAGGCCGAAGAAAAGATGGGTCAGAAAGCGTCCGTCACCAATGAGGTTTCCTTCGACAACTGCCGTATCCCGGCCTCGAACCTGATGGGTGAGGAAAACCGCGGCTTTCGTATTGCCGCCGGCGAACTTGCCGGTGGGCGTATCGGTATTGGCTCTCTTGGTCTCGGCATTGGTCTCGAGGCACTGGATTGCGCGCGCAACTTTATTCAGGAGCGCGAACAGTTCGGTCAGCCGCTGGCCAAATTCCAGGGCCTGCAGTGGCAGCTGGCGGACAAGTACACAGAAATGGAAGCGGCCCGACTATTGCTGTTGCAGGCGGCGTGGCAGAAGGATGCCGGCATGGCGTTCGGCCCGGCCGCGTCCATGGCCAAGCTGTTTGCCACCGAGAAGGCCAATGAAGCCTGTTATACCGCGCTGCAGATGCATGGCGGTGCCGGTTATACCCGCGATTACCCGCTGGAACGCATGGCCCGCGACGTGCGCATTACCACCATTTATGAAGGCACCAGTGAGATTCAGCGCCTGATTATTGCCCGCCATTTGCTGGATGGGATGCGCTGACCGGTTAGCTCCCCGCTGCCACTTGGCGGCGGGGCTGCCAAGCCCTGGAATGCACCTCGGCCCGCACACTACCGCTACGTCCCAATGGGGCCTGTCGCTCCGGCATTCCTCTCTACCTTTCACACCTTAATCCGCGTTTGATACGGCCCTCAATGGCATAGGTTCCGTCA
The DNA here is from genome assembly GCF_001750105.1 of Microbulbifer aggregans. Taxonomy (NCBI): domain Bacteria; kingdom Pseudomonadati; phylum Pseudomonadota; class Gammaproteobacteria; order Cellvibrionales; family Microbulbiferaceae; genus Microbulbifer; species Microbulbifer aggregans. The sequence continues at coordinate 3,153,984 of NZ_CP014143.1, read as the reverse complement.
GATCACAGCGCAACCCGATCACTGTCTAGACTGAATTTACTGTGTCTCTTGCGGAAGTGCCCGTGTCCGCTCAACGGAGTGATCGATGTACAGGATGTTATGCGCGCTGCTTGCGGCTGCACTGGCGGCGGGTGCTCAAGGGCAGGGTAGTGCGGATCTGGCGAAGAAACTCGCCAATCCGGTTTCCAGTCTTATCAGCGTACCGTTTCAAAGTAACTTCGATTACGACGTCGGCCCGCTCGACCAGGGGCGGCGCTATACGCTGAATATCCAGCCGGTGATCCCCATCTCATTGAACCAGGAATGGAATCTGATCAGCCGCACCATCGTGCCGGTCATCAATCAGGAAGATGTGTTTCCGCAGGCACCGGAAAAAACCGGTTTGGGCGACACCACCCAGAGTCTGTTCTTTTCCCCCGCCGAGCCTGTGAATGGAATCACCTGGGGTATCGGACCGGCATTTCTGATTCCCACGGCAACCGAACCACAGCTGGGCACTGAGAAATGGGGCGCGGGGCCCACTGGGGTAGTGCTGAAGCAGACCGGCGGCTGGACCATTGGCGCGCTGGTAAACCATATCTGGTCGTTTGCCGGTGATGACGACCGGGATGATGTGGATAGCACCTTTGTACAGCCGTTTTTTGCCTATACGACCCCGGATGCCTGGACCTTCACCCTGCAGACCGAATCCACGTACAACTGGGAAAATGAGCAATGGAATGCGCCCGTTGCATTCCTGGTTGCCAAGGTATTCAAGGTCGGTCAGCAGACCTATCAGATTCAGGCCGGTCCACGCTATTACGCCGATAGCCCCGAGACGGGGGCCGACAATATGGGCTTTCGACTGAACTTCATTTTGCTATTTCCCGCGGGAGACTAGCGGCAACAATTCATAAGAGGGAACTGAGCATGGCAAAGGTAAAACTCTTCAAGCACAGCAGCCTGTCGCTGCCCCTCGCCATAGGTGCCGTACTGGTCGCTCCACTGGCAAAAGCTGGTGGCCTGATGGTGTGGGAAATTGGAACACCGACGCTGGGAACCGCCGGCGCCGGTTGGGCGGCGATGCCAGAGGATGCCTCGACAGCTTTCACCAACCCAGCGGGCACTGTCTGGCGAGAGGAAACCCAGCTGATGGCCTCTGGACAGTTGCTCTACGGCAACCTCGAGTTCAGTAATGGTGGAGACAGTAACGTCCCGGGTAATGATGGGGGTAACGCCATCGAATGGTTTCCCGGAGGAGGCTTCTTTGCTGCTGGCCGGCTCAACGATGATTTTGGCTGGGGCTTTACAGTGGCCGGAAACCTGGGCGGCTCGCTGGATTACGACAATGGCTGGCACGGTCGGCGCTTTGTTACCGAGACTGACCTGATTGGAATGAGCCTGATGCCGTCTATCAGCTGGAAGGCAAACGACTGCCTCTCTGTCGGACTGGGCCTGAACCTCATGACGGGATACTACCGTCTGGAGTCGCGCCCACGAGCCGGCCTACTCGGGGGTGATGCAAGGTTGAAATACGATGATACCGATGTGGCACCCGGTGGAAACCTGGGCATTATCTATAAGCCGATGGACTCCACCACACTGGGACTTGATCTGACGACTGAGGTGAGTTGGGAGTTTTCCTACAATCTGAAGCTTGGTGGATTTGGGCCGTTATTTGAACCCGTTTTCGACCGGCTAAACGGCCGCCGCCTAACGATTGATATGGATATGCCGAAGACGGCGACCGCCAGCCTACAGCAGCAGCTTTCAGGCGATACCACACTCTACGCCAACCTCAACTGGCAGAACTGGTCGAACTTCGGGTTGGTGGGGATCGTGATTGATAATCCAAACCAGACCAGTGCCACGGTCAATCGCAACTACGACGATACCTGGCACGGATCTCTCGGCATTCGGCATCAGCTCCGCTCCGGCACCCTGGCAGGGTGGGCCCTGTCAGCGGGTCTGGGTTATGACAGCAGCATGGTGGAAAACGAATTCCGCACCGCAGATGTGGTCGTGGATGAGCAGTGGCGCTTGGGCCTGGGGGCTCGCAAGGAAATTTGTCCTGGCTTGCGCATGGATGTCGGTTACACGCTGGTCTGGATGGGTGATACACCAATTGATCAGGAAGGTGATCCGCCGTTCAGTCCTCGGCTGCAGGGCAGCTATGACGACTACTCACTGAATTTTTTCGGGGCATCATTTCAGTTTGAGTTATGAGCTGCGAGCGAGATCGTCAGATAACACCGAAAACTTTAGTTAACAGGGATAGAGTAGTGACACCTTCAAGAAGCTCATGGAAGACAACGCTCGGGCTACAACTGTTGGTAGGTTTGAGTGCAGTGCTTTATGTCGGTACGGCAACGAGCGCCGACAAGCCAAAGCCGGCAAGCAACGCCACCAAGGCAGCACAATCGCACATTAAGGACTTCCTGCCTTTTTCTGACAAAACCAGTTTTGATCTGGCTAACAAGGGGTTTATCGCTCCGCTACCCCAGGAGATGGTCAAGGGCAAGAAAGGTAACCTGATCTGGGATCCGACAAAGTATGACTTTATCAAGCAGGGCGCCGCATCACCGGATAGCGTCAACCCCAGCTTGTGGCGGCAATCCCAGCTGATCAATATTTCCGGGCTATTTGAGGTCACGGACGGTATCTATCAGGTCAGAAACCAGGATCTCTCCAACATGACCATTGTGGAGGGTAAAGAGGGGATTACGATATTTGATCCGCTCATTTCTGCAGAGACAGCCAAAGTAGCGCTGGACCTCTATTACAAACACCGGCCCAAAAAGCCGGTCAAAGCAGTTGTCTATACCCACAGCCATGTGGATCACTATGGCGGTGTGCGCGGTGTAGTGGATGAGGCGGATGTGAAATCCGGCAAAGTCAAGATCTATGCACCGGAAGGTTTCCTGGATGCAGCCGTGGCGGAGAACGTGATGGCCGGCAATGCCATGAGCCGGCGTGCCACATATATGTATGGCAACCTGTTGCCCGCAGATGCGACAGGGCAGGTGGGCGCCGGCCTGGGAACGACTACGTCGGCCGGTACGGTAACACTGATCCCGCCAACTGTGACCATCAGTAAGACAGGGGAAAGCCACACGATCGACGGTCTCACCTATGAATTTCTGATGGCGCCAGACAGTGAGGCTCCGTCGGAAATGTTGTTTTACATCAAGGAGAAAAAGGCACTGAATGCTGCAGAGGATGCTACGCATACCCTGCATAACACTTACAGCCTTCGGGGCGCCAAGATCCGTGACCCCCTGAAATGGTCCAAATACCTCAATGCGGCCAAAGATATGTGGGGTGATGAGGCGCAGGTGGTGTTTTCCATGCACCATTGGCCGGTGTGGGGCAACAAGCAACTGAACGAGCACCTTGGCCTGCAAAGGGACATGTACCGTTATATCAATGACGAAACCCTACGACTGGCAAACCAGGGTTACACCATGGTGGAAATTGCCGAGAGAATCGAGTTGCCGGATGCCATTGCCAAGCACTTTTCCAACCGCGGTTACTACGGCTCCCTCAATCACGATGTCAAGGCCACCTATGTACTTTACCTGGGTTGGTTTGTCGGCAATCCGGCCACACTGCATGTGCTGACACCGGTTGAGGCCTCCAAGCGCTATGTGGAAATGATGGGTGGTACTGATTCGCTGCTGCAAAAGGCACAACAGTACTTCGATAAAGGGGAATATCGCTGGGTCGCCCAGGTAGTCAATCATGCAGTTTTTGCGGACCCGAATAATCAGGCAGCCAAAAACCTGCAGGCGGATGCGCTGGAGCAGCTGGGTTACCAGGCCGAGAGTGGCCCGTGGCGGAACTTCTATCTCACCGGCGCTCAGGAACTCAGGAACGGTGTCAAGCAGCTACCCGCACCGAATACTGCCAGCCCGGACACGGTGCGGGCGATGAATCTCGATCTGTTCTTTGACTACCTTGCTATGCGGCTCAATGGACCCAAGGCAGCGGGCAAGCGCATCGTTCTCAATGTCAACTTCACCGATACCAAAGATAAATACCGGCTGGAAATGGTCAATGGTGTGCTCAATCACAGTGCAGGAAAGCAGGCCAAGGATGCGGATGCGACTCTATCCCTGTCACGCGAAACTCTGAATAACATCGTGCTCCAGCAGACTACGATGAAAGATGCCCGGTCCAAGGGGGACGTCAAGGTTGACGGTAGTGAGGCCAAGCTAAACGAGCTACTGTCCTATCTGGATAGCTTCGATTTCTGGTTCAATATTGTAACGCCCTGAATCTGGACATTAACCAGGAGACGAGAGCGGGCTTTGGTGGCATTCGGGGCGGCTTTGATGCCTTAACCTCAATAGAGGGGCAGGACATAAAGCGAGATCTCAGCATACCTGGCTTTTCAGCCTTAATGTCGCGCTGTTACAGTCGAAGCAGGTTATATAAAGTATGCAACCAGCTCCTCCGCACCCTGCGGAGGGAGGTGCATGCTCAGGATAGGCAAAGGGGGATCGTAATGGGTGGACCGACGCCGACCGTTGTCACTGTGGAGGAGTCCGGAGAGGGCAAATTTACCCAGACTCTGCACTCCGGCCCACACCAGCTGGTAGCCGATGAACCGGAAGAATACGGAGGCAACAACGAGGGCCCGGGGCCCTATGAGTATGTGCTGATGGGCCTGGGTGCCTGTACCAGTATGACTATCCGTATGTATGCGGATCGCAAAAAGATTGCGCTGGAACGGGTGCGCGTCATTTTGTCCCATCAGAAGGTGCATGCTGAAGACTGTGCGGACTGTGAAACGGAGAAGGGCAAGATTGACGAAATCGTCCGCGAGATCACGCTCGAGGGGCAGCTGACTGGCGAGGAGCGCGCGAAGCTGCTGGATATCGCTAACCGCTGCCCGGTGCACCGGACACTGACTTCAGAAATCAAGGTGCGCTCGAGGCTCTCCTCTGCCTCTTAGCCTTGGTGAAGAGGCCCGAATTCCCGGGCGCTCAACCTGGCTATGCCACAGACTTCAGATCTGGGACTCCACCGGCAGATAGGCCAGGATTCCGCTCAGGAAGCGTTGCCACCATGTGCTGTTGGGGTCCTTGTTCTCAATGATCTCTTTGCCGGTTTCATCTTCGGCACGCCAGGTGATATCGCCGCTGCTATCCAGCTTCAATCGCCACGCACTCTCGGGGGAAACCCACTCTTTGAACAGATCGTGCAGTTGACTGTTGATCGCCTCGTTTTCGATGAGGACGCCGATTTCCGTGTTGAGGATCATCGAGCGACTGTCGAGATTGATGGAGCCGACAAAGCCTCGATCCCCGTCGAGGACAAAAGTTTTGGCATGCAAGGTGGACTGGGATTTGTGGCTAAACCAGTGCAGTCGGCCCTCTCGCTCGGCACTGGGCTTTAGCTCCCACAGCCGGACCCCGGCGCTTAGGAGGGGCTTACGGTAACGGGAATAGGCACCGTGAGCCATGGCTGTGTCAGTTGAGCTGATCCCATTGGTGAGGACTTCCACTTCAATGCCGCGTTCCACCAGCTCGGTGAACAGGTTCATACCTGGCTCGCCGGGGATCAGATACGCATTACTGATTTCAATTTTCTGCTCGAGTTCACGAATGATCTTGGCCAACTGGTAACCGGGATACTCCTCAATTGGGACTTCCTCGGGGTTGGTGGCCTTTGTTGGTGGATCGGCGTATAACGTGGCTGGCCCCCAGTGGAATTCTATCTTGCCGCCCAGCAACTCCTGCGTAAATCCGGACTCCCGCACAGCCTTGTGGAGCTCTGAGGCCGCTTCTTCCGACTTGTGTTCGGCCAGGTGTTTCTTGAGCTCCATAAGGGAGTGCTTGTCGTCTTCGGCCAGTGCCAGCTTCCTGATCGACACCGCGATGGGATGGTTCCAGTATTCATCAAAAGTCTTTGAAGCACTCTCCACGATGGGGCCGATCGCCAGCGTGTCCACATCCAGGAATGCGACTTCGGCACTGGTAAAGTAACCATCTGAAATATTGCGTCCGCCGGTAATCATGGTGATGCCATCTGCCACGATCAGCTTGTTGTGCATGCGGTGATTGATCCGGCCGAGATCCAGCAGCTGCTCCAGGCGTCGACGGATGCCGCCTTTGCCTTCCACCGGGTTAAATACCCGGACCTGGACATTCTCATGATGATCCAGTGCCCCGATCCAGGAATTGGTCATGCGGGTGCCGAGGTCGTCAATCAGGAGGCGCACGCGTACCCCGCGGTCGGCGGCTTCGAGTAACTTCTCGGTAAGGATGCGCCCGGAGACGTCATCACTGAAGATGTAATACTGGATGTCGAGAGACACTTCCGCTTCGTCGATGACAGCAGCCCGTGCTACCAGCGCTGTAAGTCCGTCGTGGGTGAGGTGAAAGCCGGAATGGCTGTCGGGTTGGTTCAGGCTTTGGGTCTTGATCAGGTTGGCCAACCGGGTGTCTGTTGCCGGTGGCAGTGCCCGCGATGACTCCTGCTGACGGGATTCGTATTGCCTGCCCTCTGAACACGCCTGCAAGAACAGCACGCTGGAAAGCATAAAGATGGGTAGGGCAGGCTTGCAGTTCAGCATTGTTCAAGGTCACCAGGGAGGTGGTCGTCGCTGACGGGATACGTGGCTGTGTGTTTTCCATGCCTCATTGAGTTCACCGAGGACTTTATTCCAAGTGACCGGTGGTAAACGTGACGCCGGTGTTTACTTGTGCCACACCGGTCGCTCTGGCCGGTTTCAATGATCATGAGGCAACTCCACCGGGCTGTCAGCAGTGCGATTTATTCAGCATAGACAAGTAGAGAACTTCAGCGCCAACTCTCTGTGAGGCACTGGCACCGTCCAGGCTATCGCTAGTTTGAGCGTGAATGTTCAGTCAGAACTTTCGGGGCCTCGGTCGGTGGGTGGTACCAGGCTCTCGTCCTGGGAAGGACGGGGGCAGATCTTGAGGAAGACTCCGAGACTGATGAGGAGAATCGCGGAACTCACTACCACGGCCATGGGGTAGATCAGCTCTTCCTTGTTGGCATCCTGGCTGAACTTGATGACCAGCACCAACCCCTCCAGGGCCAGGGCGACGCATACCACGATAATAAACCGCGGAGCCGAGTCGAGCAGCACGTGCATGGTCTGGTGCCTTGATGCCGGATGTTCGTCAACATTGATCACCAGAAAGAGCTCGAACATGGCGAGCGCAATGATCAGGTTACTGATGGCGTTGATGACCAGTTCCGGAAGTTCATCTTCCTTGTAGAAGACAGCGGTTGAGAAAATGAATTCGCCGAAAGTGAAGATGGTGGAGATCAGGATGGCTGCGCACATGGCAAGGAACAGCAGGGAAAAGGCCTTGCCGAAAATATAGTAAGCGCTGAGTTTGCGGTTGTTCTGCGTGCTCATGCCGGTATCAGGTCCGGGATCCAATGAAGAGCCAGGCCGTGAGATGCCGTGTTGGCTCTCACACAGACTAGTCAAAATGTGATGGTAGGGGTGGCCGGTGGCGTATTAACCACGGGGATGAGAGCACCCGTCGCCGCAACAGGTGCAGGGTGCGCCCCGAGGGTGCATTGCCCTCGGGGATTAACACCGATCAATTGGTGCAGCTTTCCTCGATTGCGGGTTGCTCAACAGACGTCGGCTTGGCGATTTTCTTATAGAAATTCAGGATGCCGTCGTCGATCGGCGTTTCCAGCAGGATCTTGCGGTCCTTTTCATAATCGTTCATCAGGCTCCACGGATACTTCGTTCCCTGCCGCGGGAGCAGGTGATCGGCCCGGGCGACATAGCCGGATTTCAGGGCCGCCATCACTGACTCCTCTGCCTTACAACCCTCGCGGTCGACGGGCATGAATACTCCCTGTCCGGTCGCCTTCATATGGTTCAGCAGGCGGCAGATATAGTCTGCAGACAGGTCAGCCTTGAGCGTCCAGGCGGCATTGGTGTAACCGAATACCCAGGCCATATTGGGCACTCCCTCCATCAGCACGCCTTTATAGGTGAGGCGTCGGCTGATCTCCACGGGCTGGTCATCCACCCTGAGGGCCATACCGCCCAGTACCTGGACGTTGAGCCCGGTGGCAGTGATCACGATATCGGCCTCAAGCTCCTGTCCGCTCTTCAGGCGGACGCCACTTTCAGTGAAGGTCGCGACCTCGTCGGTTACCACGGAGGCTTTACCGGCATTGATTGCTTCAAACAGGTCGCCATCCGGCACCGCGCACAGCCTCTGGTCCCAGGGCTTGTAGTCCGGGGAGAAGTGGCGCATATCAAAATCCTTGCCCATGGCCTTGCGGACACCGCGCAGCATCAGGCGACGGGTGAGGGAAGGCCAGCGCTTTGCGGCTTTGAATATCCAGCGGTGCAGCTTGATATTGCGTTTGCGGGCCATGCGGTAAACCAGGCTCTCGGGCAACCACTTGCGCAGGAATGCGGAGATCTTGTCTTCGGCAGGGACCGAGAGCACGTAAGTGGGGGAGCGCTGCAGCATGGTGACATGGCTGGCTTTGTCTGCCATGGCGGGTACCAGGGTCACGGCGGTGGCGCCGCTGCCAATCACCAGCACCTTCTTGTCCGCATAATCCAGATCCTGCGGCCATTGCTGGGGATGTATCACTTGCCCGTCGAATTGATCGATCCCGTCGAATTGCGGCAGGTAACCCTGTCGGTAGTCGTAATATCCGGTGCAGGAGATCAGTACATTACAGGTATAGGTAACCGCTGCTCCGTTCTGTGTACCTTGGAGTGTCCAGTGACCTTGGGAGCTCTCCCAGTTGGCTTCCTGCAAGTCGACACCGAAGCGAATGTGCTCGGTGACGTCGAACTCTTTGGCGGTATCGGCGATATAGTTGCGGATGGATGCGCCATCGGCCAGTACCTTCAGGCCATTCCAGGGCCGGAAATTGAAGCCAAAGCTGAACATGTCGGAGTCGGAACGGATGCCGGGGTAGCGGAACAGGTCCCAGGTGCCGCCAATCCGCTCCCGTCGCTCGAGAATGGCAAATTGCCGATCCGGACATTGCTGGCGCAAGTGGCAGGCGGTACCGATGCCTGACAGGCCGGCTCCAATAATCAGGATGTCGAAATGCTGCTGGTTCATGGAAGGTGGCAGACTCCGTTTCACTATTGTTGTTATGTCGTGGCAAATACCTTAATCGATCTTTGCCGATGGGAATAGCAGTGGGGGCGGAATGGTCAGGTTCAGCGCGACTGGTTGGTCAGCTGCTTGCGCCGTTGTAGCGGGGAGTAGCCATACCACCGCTTGCAGGCGCGACTGAAGGTGCTTTGCTCGCTGTAGCCAAGCAAGGAAGCAACCTCGATCAAGGGCATGTCCTTCTCTCTGAGGTAGGTGTCTGCCAGTCGACGGCGCGTGCTCTCGAGGATACTTTCAAAGGACAGTCCGTCTGCACAGAGTTCCCGTTGCAGGGTTCTCGGGAGGTAACCCAGTTGGCTCGAGATCGTTTCCAGGTTGCAGTTGCCTGTGAGTAAGAGATTTTCAATGAGGAGTTCTATCTGCTTGCCGAGATGCAGAGCATTGTCGGCGAGCATTTCCCTGGCATAGCGCCGCAGGAGCAGATGGAGTCTCTGGCTGGGTGGATTGAGCGGCTTATCGAGGACCTTGCTGTCTATCAGCAAGGCATTCTGCTCCTGATTGAAGAGCACCGGTGCCTGGAAAAAGTCGACATAATCTTGCGTCGGTAACGGTGACTCGAAGCTGAAATAGACGGCCCGGGGGCGAAAGCTGGAGCCGGCCAGACTACGCATGATATTCCGCAGCACACCAATGGCATGCTCCAGGGTCGTCCGGTACCTCGGCAACGAGGGATCCGAATAGTAAAGGAGCAGCGACTGCCCGGGTTTCACTTCTCTTCGAACACGCAGATTTGCGGTGGGTGAGAACCAGTGGAGCCGATCAATAATCTTGTCGATAGCATCGCCCACACTGGAAGCGGTCAGCGCAACTGCGGCCACCGGGCCAAGGATATATATATCCTGGCCCTCCGCGAGCCTGAGGCCAAAATCGGGGCAGTGCAGGGCCTGCGAGGCTTTCTCTATCGCATTGAGCTCTGCCTTGTGAGAAATCACTCCATCGAGGTTGTGAACCGCCTGCGGGTCCAAATGACACTGACGCAATACGGAGTCGGGTGAACCGCCAAGGCGCTGTACAAGCTGCCAATAGCCCGACAGGGAGGTTGTCATGATTAGAGCGTTGGCAGCCAAAGTTGCGAAAACCTCTACGATCTCAAATCCAGCCCCCAAGGCTATAAGTCTAGGTTGCCTACAAGGGTTTTCGCTACGGAGTGTATAAGGATTCAGCCGTGGCTAGGCCTCTGGTCACAGTCACTTCACGCATTTGCGAGCGTGCAGGCCGGGCGGCGATAAGAAGCTCTTTGCGGTTTCGCGTAGTGTCGGTTGTAAACGCAACCCGCGACGGACCGGGGCCTTAGTGGAGCAGAGCCTGTCGACGTTGTAGCGGCGTACAGCCATACCAGCGCTTGCAGGCCCTGCTGAAGGTGCTCTGCTCGGAGTAGCCGAGCAGGGCGGCGACCTGAACCAGGGGCATCTCATGCTCGGTCAAGTAATCATCCGCTAGCGAACGGCGCACCGTATCCATCATCTGTTCGAACGATTCTCCCTGTGCGGCCAGCTGCCGTTGTAGCGTACGGGGGGTGAAGCCGAGCTGGGAAGCGATGGTGTTTAAGCTGCAGCTGTGTGTTGGGAGCAGATTTTCGATCATCTGCCGGACCTGACGCCCGAGATCCAGCGAGTAGTCTGAGGTCACTTCTGCAGTAAAAATATCGAGAAGCCGATGTAGCTCATCGTTCTGGTGCTGCAGTGACTTGGAAAGATCCCGGGTCCTTATAAGCAGCGCACTCCGTGGTTCGTCACACAGGACCGGAGCATCAAAAACATCCTGGTAACGGCTTTGCGGGAGCGGTGATGGAAAGCTCAGGTATACCGCGAGAATACGGAGCTCCTGTCCGGCGAGTGTCCGCAGGATCGTCGCGAGCACGGCCAGCGCCTGCTCGTGAGGATTTCTGCAGCGCGGGAGCGAAGGGTCCTGGTCGAAGACGATCAACGACTTTCCATCCTCTACTTCCCGCTCGATTCGCAAGTCGATTGCTGGAGAGAACCAGTGCATGGACTCATTGATTTTACGGAGTGCATCAGCAACGCAGGTAGAGTTAAGGGCGACCGCTGCTGCTGGACCCAGGATGTAGATATCCTGGCTTTCTGCAAGCTTGAGCCCGAAGTCATCACAGCGCAATTCAGTTGCTGCACGCTCAATGGCACAGATCTCAGCTTTGTGGGAGATCACGCCCTCGCGGCTGGCGATGACATCCGGATCCAGGTGACAGCGACGGAGAAGCTGGGCGGGATCGCCGCCCAGCTCATTGACCAGTTCGCAGTATCCGGACAGCGCTGTAGTTTTAATGAGAGCAACCATTAAGGGCCTAATGCTAGTTTCGGTCGAGTTGAGATCGAAGGACCGACTGCTAGAAGTGTATATCGTCGGGGGATGTAGTGGTCATTGGGGGCATGAGAGCGCACGATCGGACGAGTGCAGGCTTTCTTCAAGGGGCTTCACGTGCCACCACTTACTGTATTCCGGCGCTTGTTTGCAGGCGGCGCTGGTATTGCTCCGCTTTCTCCGGATTCCCGGCCTCACGGTTGAGCGAGACCAGCGCTGAGAGTATCTGTGGGTCGTGGGGGAACCGTTCTAACCCGCGCTCCAGGGTCTCCAGGGCCGCACTGGTCTTGCCGGCCGAATGCTGACCGATCGCATAGACATAGATAAAACGAGCGGAAGTGCTTTCACTCTGTGCGGCTTGTTTCAGGTGCTCCAGTGCCTCGTCATTACGTTGCTGGCGGACCAGAGAAAGACCCAGTGAATATTGGATCGGCGCGTCGTTACTGACCTTGGTCAGAGCCCCGGCCAGTAACTCCTCGGCTTCTTTCTCCCTGCCCGTAGTTCGATAAATATCAGCCAGATTGACATAGGCAGGTGTGAAGTAAGGCGCAATGGAAAGCGCTCGTCGATAAAATGCCTCCGCTTGCTCATAGTTTTCTTTGCGAGCATGCACGGCGGCGATGTTGGAAAGGGACTCCGGCCGGTCGCTGTTGAACTTTTCCGAGGCCAGATAGGCACTGACTGCATCGTTGAACCGGGCGCGCACCTGTTCGGGCAGGCGTTCCACTGGGGTATTGATCAGCGCATTGGCAGCCAGGGCCTCGGTCACCTGCTTGCCCTCGTAAAGCAAGGGAATGGCAAGGGCTGCTTGTATTTGCTCGGGGGCGACTTCCAGCGATTTTGCCAGGCCGAGATTCAGCAGTTTTTCATCACCCTGCGCGATCACCTGGAGTAACTGCGCCGATTGTTGCGACAAGTAACGCGGTAACAGGCTGACAGCCGTGGCGCGGACAATGACCGGCTGGGAGTCATCGGCAACCAGGGCCATCAACTTGCCTTCTGCACCGGGGAGCCCATGCCGCCCGGCATAGATCGCTTCGCCAAAATGGGGATCGAGAGGTTTGCCGAACTTCTGCTCCAGGACATCGGCGGCCCATTGGTTGGGCTTATCCGAGTGGCAGCCGGTGCAGGCGTTCGGTGCCTGCAGGCGATCGGATAGATCGGGACGCGGTATGCGGAAGCTGTGGTCCCGCCGGGCGTCCACCTGCATATAGGTCTTGGCCGGCATATGGCAACTGACACACTGTGATCCCGCAGAGTCCGGCGGATGGAAGTGGTGTTCGGCTGTGTCGAATCTGGCCGGCATATGGCACTGGGCGCAAACCCCATTGCCCTCCACTCGCAACTCAAGGCTGTGGGGATCATGGCAGTTACTGCAGGTGACCCCGGCCGCATGCATCTTGCTCTGCAGGAAAGAGCCGTATACGAAAACCTCATCGTCGATCTGCCCGTCGGCGTGATACAGCCCTGCATCCAGCAGCGATAGATTAAAGTGGTCCAGCAGCTCGTCCCCGGCCTTTGCGCCGGGAAAAGCCGTGGCACGCCTTGAGTGGCACTGGGCACAGGTCTCCAGCTCGGCCTGAGTCTCTGCTTTTGCCGCCAACCGTGCGATGCCGTTGTCGTGATCCATGGCCCAGCTCGCGCTCTTGCGCTCACTGTACGAGACAGGAAATCCGCGGTTGGCGATCTCCTTGGAGGGGACGTCTGCGGATGAATTAGCCCACGTCACGTGCTTGGAGCCGGGGCCGTGGCAGGCTTCACAGCCCACGTCCATTTCCGACCAGCTGGTGTCATAGGTCTGGCTGGCCAGGTCGAAACCCTTTTGCAGATTGGTGGAATGGCAATCCGCACACATGAAATTCCAGTTGTAGTTGAGTCCGGTCCAGTGCAGCTCATCGCCGGCCCTGATGTGTTCATCGGGGTTTAGGTGGAACCAGCGCTGACCGCCCTGTGCTTTGTCACGACTGTCCCACGCAAGGCTCAGCGCCTGTAGCCGGCCACCGGGGAATTCCACCAGGTACTGCTGCAGCGGGTGGACCCCGAAGGTGTAGGCGATGGGGTAGTCGTGCAGCTTGCCGTCAGGACCATCGGTGCGGACAAAGAAACGGTCGTCCTTGGTGAAGAAACGCGAAGTGGTGCCGAAGTAATCGACCTGCGCATTGTCGAAATCACCCAGTACTGTCCTGTCACTGGCCACCTGCATGGCCAGGTCATGGTGAGAATCTCGCCAGCGGTCGAATTCCACCTGATGGCAGGTAGCGCAGGCCTCGGCACCGACGAACTCCGGTTCTGTTTTCCCTGCTTCGTCCTCGATTGCAGTCTTCGCCAGATTCACAGGAGGCTGGGCCACGGCGCTGTTGGTAGCTGGCGGGGCCTCTGACACATCATTATCAGAAACAGGGGTGTTTCGCTCACAGCTGGCGAGGAGGATGACAGAGAATAAGAGGACGAAAATACGCTGGGTGCTTTGCATGGAGGAGGCCGCGTATCTGACGAGGCTGGCTCTGGCTATGTGAGCGGTGCCAAGCGCTGGCGTCGAGTGGCTTATTTTTTGGCGAAGATTGAGTATAGATCGTGCGCTGGCATTGCTCTCGCCCAATTGTAGATTTGAGCGCCAGAAAAGGGCTTTTCGGGACACAGAATAACCACCGTCGGTTTGCAACCAAGATGGTAAAGATATGGTGCTAAAGTGAAAGCAGGCGCCGGTGTGCGTCCACCCTGTGCTTTAGCTGTAACAACCGACAGGGCTCCCCATGATGCTGAAACGCTCCTCTCATCACATTTTCTTCATCCTTCTGCTGGCCTGCATAGCCAGTCCGGGCCTCTCGAGGGCTGCAGATCCACTGCCATCCTGGAATGAGGGAGACACCAAGCAGGCCATAGTCTCCTTTGTGACAAAGACCACCGGGGAGGGCAGCCCAGACTTTGTTCCTGCAGGCCAGCGTATCGCCACTTTTGATAACGACGGCACACTGTGGGCAGAGAAACCGATCTATTTTCAGTTGCTCTATGCCATCGACAAAGTAAAGCAAATGGCGCCGCAACACCCTGAATGGAAACAGAAGGAGCCCTTCGCTTCGATTATCAAGGGTGACACCAAAAAGGCGCTCGAAGGCGGCGAGCCGGCTCTGATGCAGCTAATCGCAGCCACCCATACCGGCATGACCGGGGAAGAGTTCCAGGACAGTGTCAAGCAATGGCTGGCTACCGCCCGGCACCCCGAAACCAATAAACCCTACACCGAGATGATCTACCAGCCGATGCTGGAGCTGCTCAATTATCTGAGGGCGAACGGATATAAGACATTCATCGTCTCGGGTGGCGGCATCGACTTCCTGCGCGCCTTTGCCGAGAGTACCTATGGCATCCCACCTGAGCAGGTGGTGGGTAGCAGTCTCAAAGCCAAGTATGAAGAGCGTGATGGCAAGCCGGTCATCGTCAAACTGCCCGAGGTGAACCTGATCGACGACAAGGCTGGCAAACCAGTGGGCATCTACCAGCATATCGGTCGCCGACCGGTATTCGCGGCAGGGAACTCCGACGGAGACTACGAAATGCTGCAGTGGGCCACAGCCGGGGAGGGCCCGCACTTCGGACTGCTTGTGCATCACACAGATGGCAAGCGGGCGTGGGCCTACGACCGTAAGTCACACGTAGGCCAACTCAACAAGGCGCTGGACGCTGCCCCGAAGGCGGGGTGGACAGTGGTCGACATGAAGGATGACTGGAAAGTGATCTTTCCTTGGGGGAACCGCTAACGCAGGCTGGCCTTCTGCCAGCTCAATGTTTTGCTAACCCCCCAGTGGCCGCCTGCACCCTGGGAGCTCTTTTACCAGCAGGCTGAGATACTGGAGGAAATGATGTACTTATCCTCGTTACGTGGGCTCTTGCTGGTGCCCATTATTTTGATGCTGATCTATCACGGTGCCGCACAGGCACAGTCAAAACCCAATATCCTTGTGATCTGGGGTGACGATATCGGCTTCTGGAATATCAGTTTCAATAACCGGGGCATGCTGGGCTACAAGACGCCCAATATCGACCGGATTGCTAAAGAAGGGCTGTCTTTTACCGACTATTACGGCCAGCAGTCCTGTACTGCCGGACGTGCCGCTTTTACCGGCGGCAACGTGCCGATTCGCACGGGGATGACGAAAGTTGGCCTGCCAGGCGCGAAAGAGGGATGGCAGGAAACCGATGTCACTATCGCCACCGTGATGAAGAGCCAGGGTTATGCCACCGGCCAGTTTGGTAAAAACCACTTTGGCGACCGGGACGAGCACCTGCCCACCAATCATGGCTTTGATGTCTTCTTCGGTAACCTCTACCACCTCAATGCGGAGGAGGAACCCGAGCACCGCGACTATCCGAAGAACCCGGAGTTCCGCAAGAAGTTCGGCCCCCGCGGCGTGATCAGGGCCACCGCAGACGGAAAAATTGAGGATACCGGCCCACTGACCAAGAAACGCATGGAAACCGTGGATGAGGAAACTCTCGCTGAAGCCATGGATTTCATCCGGAAGCAAGTTGATGCTGGAAAGCCTTTCTTTGTCTGGTGGAACGCCACCCGCATGCATTTCCCCACCTATGTCAAAGAAGATCACAAGAATCTTGCCGGCCCGCAAAGTAATATGTATGCCGACGGCATGGTCGAGCATGATCGGCAGGTGGGCCAGTTGCTGGACCTGTTGGATCAACTCAAGATTGCGGATAACACCATCGTCTATTACTCCACCGACAACGGCCCTCACTTCAATACCTGGCCTGATGCAGGTCTCACCATCTTCCGCGGTGAAAAGAACTCCAACTGGGAGGGGGCCTACCGGGTGCCGGCCTTCGCTCGCTGGCCCGGAAAATTTCCCGCAGGCAAGACGCTCAATGGCATCGTCAGCCATGAAGACTGGTTGCCGACGTTTGCCGCGGTGGCGGGCAACACCAAGATCAAGGATCAGTTGCTCAAGGGGGTCAACCTGAATGGCCGCAAGTACCGGAATTACATCGATGGCCACAACATGCTGGATTACTTTACCGGCAAGACAGACGAATCACCGCGTAAGGAGTTTATTTACGTCAATGACGACGGCCAGATTGTGGCGATGCGCTATGACGGCTGGAAAGCGGTATTTCTGGAAAATCGTGGCCAGGCCTTTGGCGTATGGATGGAGCCCTTCACGGAATTGCGTATTCCATTGATCTTCAACCTGCGTCGGGACCCGATGGAACGCGCCCAGCATAATGCCAACGGCTATTACAACTGGCTGCTTGAGCGGGCATTTGTCCTGGTGCCGTTACAGCAGATGGCGGCCACGTTCCTGAACACGATGAAGGAATACCCGCCGAGTCAGACGCCTGCAGCGTTCAATCTAAAGAAGATTGAGGAGCAATTGCAGAAGTCGATCGATGCTGTTGGGGACTAGTCTTACTGTTTATCAAAAAAGCCCCACATTGCGGGGCTTTTTTGTGATCATAACTAACTAGCCCTAGTTGCCAGTTGGCATGGGAATCTTGACGCCTTCCTTTTCCAGCTGTTTTCGAACCCACTCATAACGTTGATAGTTGGTGATGGTGATGGGGCCGGTGTAGGTTTCACTCTGGAGCTTCCGCGGAGGGTACTTGACATAGGTCTTCATCAGATTCTCCACTTCCTGACTGATGGTGACCATGGTCCAGGTGCGCTCGGTGAAGTTATTCATGAAAAGATCGTAGCGTTCCTGCGGGTCCTGCCAGAGATCAAAAACCTGCGGTACGGTGGCCACATATTTCTTCGGGCCTTTCCAGCCCAGGTTGCTGTCCACCGCCAGACCTCCGGTGTGGGCGCCATCGTCCCCGCGCAGATTGAAGACCGCCTTGTAATTGCCGACCCGGGCGGCACCGGGGCTCAGTTCATCCTCGGTAAAGTAGAACCAGGAGGTGCGCTTCGACTTACCTGAACCAGTCAGGATGGGCGACATGTCATAACTGTCGAAGTAGATCGGCTGTCCCTCGCGGTCGTTGCTTGGTAGATCCACACCAGCCAGGGAGGCGAAGGTTGCCATCAGGTCGAGGCCGCCGGTGATATCGTGATTCTTGACGCCGGCCGGGACTTTTCCTTTCCACATTGCTATCGCCGGGACCAGGTTGCCCCCCTCGCGCACGGTTCCCTTGGTACCGCGGAAGGGCGTATAGCCGGCATCCGGAAACACATCCTGCCAGGCGCCGTTGTCGACGGTATAGAAGACTAGCGTATTCTTCTCGAGGCCCAGTTCGCGCAGCTTGTCCAGCACACGCCCAATCCGCGTATCCAGTTCCACGACGGCATCGGCATACTTGGATTTGGACATCGACTTGTGCTTGAACTCCGGTGCCGGCATGTTCGGCTGGTGGTTCTTCATGAAGTTGATATTGATGAAGAACGGCTTGTCCGGATTTTTTGCCGCCTGCTCCAGAAAGCTGATACCGGACTTCTCGATATAGTCGTCCAGAAAGGGCAGCCCTACGACACCTTTATCGGGAGTGTTCACATACTGGCCATTCACTTTCCAGTCCTGTTTGGCCGTTTCGCCGGCCTTACCTGAAAGGGAGCCCTTGGTCACCTTGTCGAACATGGCGCGCAGCTTCGGGTCCATGTCCGGAAACCAGGTCGGGTCGCCGTAGGTGTAGGCGTTGGCGTGATAGAGGAAGGCGTGTTCCATGACCTCATAGCCCTGGGCATTGGGCAGCGCGTAGTCTGACTCCCCCAGATGCCACTTGCCGGTGAAATAGGTCTGGTAGCCCGCATTTTTGAGTACCGAGCCCAGAGTCCACTCGGCCTTTGGCAGGCCTCCCCCCTGACCCTGGAAAGCCACTGTCGTCATGCCGCTACGGTTCGGAATGCGCCCTGTCTGGATTGCCGCGCGGCCGGGCGTACAGCTGGGCTGGGCATAGAAAGAGAAGAATGTCATGCCTTCGGCTGCCATCTGATCGATATTGGGTGTGGGCATGCCGCGGCCCTCACCGCCCCCATAGGGGCCGAGATCTCCCCAGCCAGTGTCATCCGAAACGATCAGCAGGATATTGGGTTTTGAGCCGGCGACATCTGCCGTTTTGGACGTTGACATCCCCGCTGTCTGCTGGGGAGTTTGGGCAGCGTCCTGGATCTCGGAAATTGGCGCGGTCTTCGAGGCTGTGGTGCCTTGGGATTCTGGCTCGCTGGGAGCTGGCGGAGCGGAGTCACTCTGCGTACTGGTGGTAGTGGGAGCTTTATTCGTTTCCTCGACCTGTTGGTTGCTTTCCTCGCCACCACAGGCAATTAGTAAGAAAGAAAGTGCCAAGCCTACTGGTAATTGACGCATAGCTGTGCCCGTTATTGACCGGGGTAAAATCCGCTGGTTGAATGAGGTGGCGGTCACACGTAATCAAACGGTTAAAGTTGAAGCGCTGATAAAATGCGAACGCAATTCTGGCGATGAATCTCAAACAACAATAGCTCAGCAAATTCACGCATTAGTGGATGTGGCGTGTGTTGTGCGTTGTGGCTGTGGACTTCAACGCTAGATAAGCTGTGACAAATAGCTTATTCGTCGGAATAACCGGCACCGGATTTCGGCTTGATGTAGCGGGGTACGATGCCCTGGATCTTGGCGGCCTCCTGAATCATCATTTCTATCCAGCCTGCATCCATCACGTTCACGAACTCATCATTCTCATCGAAGTTGATGTTGACCCCATAGACCACCATTATCGTATCCGTCGGCTCAACATTGGTTTCCGGTGTATGCAGTTGATGAACGGATCCGCCCGGTTCAAACAGGTAGCTGCCGGCGGTCTGCTTCTGATCCGGGTATTCCAGGTAGTACCAGCAGCCAGAGATGGTGTAGAGGTGGACAACCCCCGTGTGAAAGTGTCTGGGCAGCGTGACCCCAGGAGCAAAGAGAACACGTAATACCCAGACACCATTTTCCGGGTCGAGGAACAATGGGTGGATGTTTACCCCGGGTAATACATTCTCGATCACGGGCAGTTTGTCCGTATCGATAGTGAGCAGGAAGTCCTGATGGTTTATCGGTGATGGTAGCGCCATGTTGATACCTCCAACTCACGCCTGTCCGGCTTACTTTGTATGAGCACTTTAGAGCCTATAGACCTGTGGTCTTACCCGCGCTTGGATGTTGTCTCCAGCTCTCCCTTACGCCAGGGCTCTATGATCACCTTGACGTGGGAATTCGGCTGCATCAGGGTTTCAAAGGCCTGCTCCACGCCGTCGATGCCAACCTTGCCGGTTAACATTGCGCGCCAGTTAAACTTGCCGTCGGCAATGGCTTTGAGGCATTCGGCGAATTCCTCGGGTGAGTAGTAATAGGAGAAAATGATGTCCAGCTCCTTTACCGTCGCAAAGGCGAAATTGACCTGAGTTTCCGTCGTATGGACGCCAGTGATGACCAGGCACGCTTTCTGTGGTGCCCGCTCAATGAAATTCCTGAGCAGCTGGTGAATACCGACGCACTCGAAAATTACCAGGCGTCCATCCTCAAGGAGCGATGAAGCGAGTTTGACTTCATCGTCGTCCTTGGGGTTGACGGCCTGTGTTGCACCGAATTCGAGCGCCAGTTGGCGGGAGGAATCCTGGGGGTCGGAAGCGATAATGTGTTTGATACCGCGCATCTGCAGTGCAGCGATGGTGGCAAGTCCGATGGGACCGCATCCGGCAACGAGGGCGACGTCCTCTGGGGTGATTGCCGATCGATTAACCGAGTGCAGTCCAACCGCTAGAGGTTCCGTCGTGGCTGCGGCTTCGGGAGAAACACCTTCTGGAAGCTCCAACATCAAGTCTTCATCAACAAGAAAATACTCAGAGTAGGCACCATTAATCCCCGGAGTGACGCCGATACCCGCTCCATTCATCGTCATCAGAACAGGTGCACTGGTAATGCGTGTACCAATTGGCAGTTTGCCCTCTGTTTCTGGGCCGTACTCCACGACTTCACCACTGAATTCATGCCCAAGCATGATCCCTACATCATTGCTCTGGTCGGGATCCATAAGACCGAGGCTTTTGTAAAGGTTCAGGACGTCTTCTGTGTGGCGAGTCAAGTGAAGATCGGAACCGCAGATGCCACAGGCGAGGGACTTGACCAATACTTGTCCTGGCCCCGGAGTTGGCATCTCCGCTTTTTCCAGCTGAATCTTGCCGCTGCGTAAAACGACGGATTGCATGGTGCTCATTGGGTTTATTCGTCCTTTACGGAATTCCGTCTGACCTGGCAGTGAACTGCCAGGTCAGAACACGGCGCTGGCCAGGGTTGATCTAGCCCTCAAATTACTGCTTGGACTTGTTGATAAACTCCTCAACCACATTGGACATGTCGAAGCTCTTGCCACCCTGTACGGGGGGGTACTCTTTCAGAGACTGCAAGTGCTGCTGCATCAGTACACCCATGGGCTGGATCAGCCACGAGACCTTCTGCATCAGGTGCCCGTAGGAGTCCTTGGAGAAGTAGCTTTCATAGGGGTCCATTCGGAGATTGAATACCAGCGGTACTGTCCGTGGTATCACGTTGGCGTAGTAGTCTTCCTTGGTGGAAAAGTGGAATTTCCAGGGCCCCATGCGTACTGCAGTAAGCTTGCTCTCGTAGTAATAAAAGATGTGGTTGCGGGCGGACTCTTCCACCTCACCCGTCCAGTAGGGGAGGTTGTTCACACCATCGATATACTGTTTCTTTTCCTGAAGCATCTGCTCAGCGACATCGTTGACACCGGCGGCGGTGGCCAGGGTTGTAAACAGGTCCTGGTGCCCCTGAATACCGTTCAGCTCTCTGCCAGCGGGGATTCTTCCCGGCCAGCGCGCCATCATGGGTACGCGAACACCGCCCTCGTAAGTGGTCATCTTTTCGCCCCGGAAGGGGGTGGTAGCGCCATGGGGCCAGCTGGAGTGCTCGGGCCCGTTGTCAGTGCTGTAAATGACGATAGTGCTATCGGCCAGCCCTTTGTCATCGAGCCAGTCCAGTACCAGACCGATATCGTGATCGTGCTGCAGCATACCCGCGCCGTGGTAATCGGCCTCGCTGGTGTACTTCTCGACCTCACGTAACCACTTGTCATCGATGCGGGTATAGAGATGCATACGGCTGGTGTTCAACCAGACAAAGAACGGCTCCCCGGCATCGTTCGCTTGTTCCATGAACTTCAGTGCGCGCGGGATGACCTCTTCACTGTCAAAGTTGTGCATCCGCTTCTGGGTCAATGGTCCGGTATCCTCGATCTTTTGTTTCCCTACTACGCCAAAACGCGGGTCTTCTGTATCGTCCATTTCATCAGTGGCGATCGAATGGATGACTCCACGGGTGCCAAATTGTTTCTCGTAGGTTTCCAGGTCACCGGAAAATGCCTTGCCGAAATTCTGGTAGTCACGTTGTTCTGATTCTTCCTGGGTGTTGAGGTGGTACAGGTTGCCAAAGAATTCGTCAAAGCCATGCGCTGTCGGCAGGTGCTCGTTGCGATCCCCCAGGTGGTTCTTGCCGAAGTGTCCGGTTCGATAACCGACTTTCTTCAGCACTGCCGCCAGGCTTGGCGACTCCTTTTGCAGGCCCAGGCTGTCTCCGGGCTGGCCGACTGTGGTCATGCCGGAACGGATGGGGTACTGCCCGGTAATGAATGCTGCCCGTCCCGCGGTACAGGAGGGTTGTGCATAATGATCGGTGAATATCGCGCCCTCATTGGCAATACGGTCGATGTTGGGGGTCCGGTATCCCATGACACCCTGTTCATAGGCAGATAGGTTGGTCCAGCCGATATCGTCACCCCAGATCACGAGGATATTGGGTTTGCCTCCCTTCACCGGTTTGGCCGGGGTGACTGGCTCATCGCGCTGGGTGCCTGCAGGGCTCTCCTTGCTTGCGCTCGCCTGCTGCGCCTCAGCTGCATTTGTATTCTCTTGTTCCTGAGCGCTCGGGGCAGGGCGGCTGTTGCTCACTGCTTTCTGTTCGGCGTCGCCTTTCTCCGCGCAGCCGATCATGAGCAGACAGAAAATCAATGTGAAACGTAACGCTTTCACTGTGCTTCTCCCGGTGAATGGAAATCCATGGCGAACTTTCCGTTATGAAATCATAGGAGTTTGTAAGACAGGCAGTGATGAGTCCTATGCCTCCCGGCAGGGTAATCATTGTGTGCACCAATTTTCTTAGGCAGTATTTGTCCCTGGCACCTCATGGTCAGGAGATTGCCTATGCTCCTAGTCGCGACAGGGATTTCTCGATAGTTGGAAAAATGGCCCAAGGTTCAAAGAAAGCGGTTCTCTACGCCATCTGTGTGAATGGCATTGTCACTGTCCTGAAAGGAATGGCGGCACTCGCCACGCACTCGGCATCGATGATGAACGAGGCGGTGCACAGCCTGATGGACACCCTCAATCAGGTGTTCCTGCTGGTGGGATTGATTCGTGGCGGGCGCCCGGCGGATCAGACTTATGCGTTCGGCCACGGCCAGAAGAAATACCTGTGGAACCTGTGGAGTGCGATCGGTCTCTTTTCCATCGGTTGCGGGCTCGGCCTCGCCCACGCCTGGCATGCATGGCACCAGGTAGGGGTGGTCGAGCGGCCGACTTCTGTGTCGGTGCTGGGGCTCGATATTGCACCAATCTGGATCTCCGCCGTGGTGCTGTTTATCGCCCTGGTCCTTGAGGCATACGTGCTGTACGTGGCGGCAAAGGAGTTCCTCTCGCGTATGCGCGCTGCCGGACTCCGCAATCCCTTTCGCTATCTGCGACAGGCCGATGATCCAACCCTGATTGCGGTGCTGCTGGAAGACAGTATCGCGGTCACCGGGGTGTTGCTGGCTGCAACCGGTATCACCATGACCCAGCTGACTGGCGACAAGAGCTGGGACATCGGCTTCTCGGTGATCATTGCATTGATGCTGGGCGTCACCGCGATCTTCCTCGGCATGATCAATATGCGCCTCCTGACCAGTATCCGCGATGTGGGCGCTGAGGAAGCCTTCCAGGATATCTGCAAGGGGCATCCGGAGATCGAGCGCTTCCACGATGTACGCTCGATCATCGTCGACGAGACCCATACGGTGGTGGTCGCTGAGGTGGAGCTGCGGGAGGAGCGCCTCGTTGGCGACCTGCGCAAGCGCATCGACGCCCACGAGGAAGCGTTGTTGTCGCGGGTGCCCGAGGAACGCCTGACCCATCAGGTGCGGGAATATGTGGAGACCCGGGCGGTGATCCAGGCGACTCTGGAGCGGACCGAGCGGGTGATCGATGAGCTGGAGAAGGAGCTCAAGGAGCGCTGCCCGCAGGTATTTCACCTGACAGTGGAGGTGGAGGGAATCGCGCCGTCTCCTGAGCTGGATAGCCCTGAAGAGTTGTTATCTTGAGGCTGCCCGTGTAGTCTGCGCGCGTGCGCAGGCCGGGGAATTTCGCGTAAATTCCCGTGAGATTGCAACATTTCGTGACTGCATTGCGGCCGCCGTTCTCCGGGCCGCAATAACCCCTGCACAGAATCCATTAAAAAGAATTTTATGCCGCCAGAGCTCGGTTTCTGGTGCTTTCTCCGTATATGTGAAGCGATGACCAACGAAGATAAACGCCCCCTTTATATCCCCCACGCCGGCCCGTCACTGCTGGAAATGCCGCTGCTCAACAAGGGCAGCGCTTTTACCCGCAAGGAGCGCCTCGAGTTCAATCTGGTGGGCTTGTTGCCCAACAACGTCGAGTCTATTGAAGAGCAGACGCGCCGCGCTTACCACCAGTACCAGCAGTGCAAGACGGACCTGGATCGCCACATCTACCTGCGCGGTATCCAGGACGACAACGAGACGCTGTTCTTCCGCCTGATCGAGGAGCACATCGAGGAGATGTTGCCGATCATCTATACCCCCACCGTGGGCAAGGCGTGTGAGGAGTTTTCCAATATCTACCGCAACCATCGCGGCCTGTTCGTGTCCTACGCAGATCGCGAGCATATGGACGATATCCTGCGCAGCGCCACCAAGGACAACGTCAAGGTGATCGTGGTCACCGACGGCGAGCGTATTCTCGGCCTGGGCGACCAGGGCATTGGCGGTATGGGTATCCCCATCGGCAAGCTGTCCCTCTACACCGCCTGCGGAGGTATCAGCCCGGCGTATACACTGCCCGTGACGCTGGATGTGGGCACCAATAACCGCACCTTGCTCAACGACCCCATGTATATGGGCTGGCGCCACGAGCGTATTTCCCAGGAAGAGTACGACGAGTTCGTGGGCGAGTTTATCGCCGCGGTGAAGCGCCGCTGGCCGAAAGTGCTGGTGCAGTTTGAGGACTTCGCCCAGACCAATGCCATGCCGCTGCTGGAAAAGTACCGCGACGAACTCTGCTGCTTCAATGACGATATCCAGGGTACGGCGGCGGTCTGTCTGGGGACCGTGCTCGCGGCCTGCAAAGCCAAGGATGAGAAGCTGAGCGAACAGCGGGTGATGGTGGTCGGCGCCGGATCTGCCGGCTGCGGTATCGCCGAACAGATTGTGATGGCCATGGTAGGCGAGGGTCTCTCCGAGGAGCAGGCCCGCGAACGTCTTTTGATGTTCGACCGTTACGGTCTCGTCACCAGTGACATGAAGGGCCTGCACAATTTCCAGTCGCGCCTGGCACAGAATCCGGATAAGTACCCCGGCGTGAGTGAGTGGGATCTGCTGCAGCTGGTGAAGAACACCAAGCCCACCATCATGATCGGCGTTTCCGGTCAGGGCGGCCTGTTTACTCAGGAGGTGATTGAAGCCCTGCACGCTGGCTGCCCGCGCCCGCTGGTACTGCCGCTCTCGAACCCGACCTCCCGTGCCGAGGCCACGCCCCAGGAGATCCTGACCTGGACGCAGGGTGAAGCACTGGTGGCCACCGGCAGTCCCTTTGCCCCGGTGGAGCTGGATGGCAAGGTCTATCCCATTGCGCAATGCAACAACGTCTATATCTTCCCGGGTGTGGGTCTCGGCGTGATCGCCGCCGGTGCAAACCGCGTGACGGACAATATGCTGATGGCTGCGTCCAATGCGCTGGCCGAGCATGCGCCAGTGGTGAAGAAAGGGGAGGGTGCGATGCTGCCCGATCTGAACAACATCCGCGAGATCACCAAGTACATCGCACTCAAGGTCGGCCTGCAGGCGCAGGAGGATGGAGTGGCCCCCGGGGTGACCGAGGAAAAGCTCGAGGCGGCCATTGAGCGGAACTTCTGGTATCCGGGTTATCGAAAATACCGTCGCCGTTCCTACTGATCACCGCCCCTAGCAGAATCAACGCCCGCTCACTGCGGGCGTTTTCCTTTGTAGTTTTGCATTCGTATCCAGTCGGCGCAGTGAACGATGCAGGAGCAGCGAACAGATGCGGTAGAAAGTCCCGGGCAGGATACGATTGAATAAAGCTAACAACCTGGGCCGAACACCGGGGATGATCATCCACTTGCCCGCGTCCAACCCTCTCAGTATCTGATCGCAGGCCGAATCCACATCCATAGAGCCGGCCACTTTGCGCAGTTCGAGGGAAACCGGGTGTGCATCCCGTTTCTCCCGCGCCACCATGGGGGTCCGGATTTCAGCAGGGCAGATACAGCTCACCTGAATACCCTGTGGCTGCAGCTCGAAGCGCAGAGTGGTTGCGAGACCCACCACCCCAAACTTGGAAGCACCGTAGGCGGCATAACCGTAGTTGCTGGTGAGGCCGGCCAGTGAGGCGACCAGGGCCAGACGTGCACCAGGTTGCAGATGGGGTAATGCCGCATGGGCAAAATGGAAACTGCCATTCAGGTTTACGTCTAGCACCCGGTGGAAGTCGTCTGGCTCCAGGTCGGTAAACGCCCGGTTGACCAGGATGCCGGCGCAGTTCAGCGCTAGAAATGGGGGACCGTAATGTTCCACTGCTGTGGAAATGGCTTGCCGCACCTGGTCGAGCTCAGTGATTTCGGCAATGAAAAATTGCCACTGGCTTTTTCCAGCTTTTGCCGCGCTCACTAATTGTTGATGCCGGCCGGAGTCGAGTTTCAGGTCGAGAATTGAAACCCGGCACCCCCGGCGTAGCAGTCGCAGTGCGATCCCGAAGCCAAGACCGCTACCAGCCCCGCTAATCAGGGCGTGACCCCCGTCAGTCATAAAAAGCCTCCTACAACTTTTCAGTCATCGACGTAATGGGGCGCTTTAGTCACCGCCGCCTTTTCCGAGTTCGGCTACCTGGGAGCCGGAGTCGGTGAGCTTGAGTATGTTCTCGAGAAACTGTGCCACCTCGCGGTGGTAGGTGACCCGGTTTTTCTGCTTCTTGAAGCCATGGCCCTCGTCAGGAAAGCGAAGATATTTGACCGGGTGACCGGCTTTGCGGATGGTGCGCACTATGTCGTCGGACTCCGTTACCGGGTCGCGGGGGTCATTGGCACCGTGGGCAAACAGCATTGGCACGGTAATTTTGTCGGCGTTATTGATTGGGGAAATCTCACGATAGAACTCCTGCCATTTCTCCTCGCGGATATCTCCATACTCAACCCGGTCGGAGGCCTTTAGTGCTGGCGACGCTTCTTCCAAAGCTCGGACCCAGTTCGAGACTCCCACTACCGAGACCCCTGCATCATAGATGCCCGGGTAGGTTCCGAGGACGGCATTCACCATATAACCACCGTACGAGCCTCCCATCACGGCGATGCGCTCGCCATTGACCCGGTCATCCGTCGAGAGGAATGCGGCGGTATCCACCAGGTCGCGGACGGAGTCGAGCCGTTTTTCGCGGTTGTCCATTCGAGTGAAGTTTTTTCCGAAGCCGGTTGAACCACGGACATTCACGTCAAACACGGCGATGCCCTTGTTGACGAGATACTGGAAACTGGGTTGGAACCGGGGCCGCGCCTGCCCCGTGGGGCCGCCGTGGACGTTGACCACCACCGGTGGATTGAGGATGTGCCGGGGTTGCTCGGGAAGGTAGAGCAGCCCATGCAGTCTGACGCCGTCCCGCGCCTCAAAGAAGACCGACTCCGGGATGACAAAGTTCTTTGCCTGCAGGCCAGCCAGTGAGGCTTTGACAGCGTGATGGAATTCGCCCTCCTCTAGATACCATGTGTAGACATCGCCCGGAGTGCGGGGACCGGTGACCCACACCATGAGTGTCTCGCCGTCCGGGGAAAAGTGGCTCCGGTATACGCCGCGCGCAATTTCTGGTGCGGTTAGTTCCCGGTTACGGTTTCGGTCCAAGACATGGAGGCTGGAGTAGCCGCCGTCATTGGTCGTCCAGGAGAGATAGCGTCCGCTCGCGCTGAGGCTAACGTTGTGAATATCGCTGTCGGGGGTGCTGAGAAATTCCAGCTTCTTCTGCTCCAGCGAGTAAAAGGCCAGGCTCTGGTATTCCCGGCCTTCGTTGGTAGAGAGGAAAAAACCGCTGCCGTCGGGGAGCCAGGTAAAGTCACTGTAGCGGGCGGCCACCTGCGGCTGGAACAATGGACGGAGCTTGCCGTTGTTTACATCCAGCCAGTGCAGGTCATTGGCGTCCTCACCACGGGCCTCACTGATAAGAAGCGCTGTTCCTTCCGGATTCAGACTGGTGGGGTAGTATCCAAAGTGCCCCTCGAACAGGCGCGTGGTCTTGCTGCTTGCTATCGAGTGGCGGTAGATATCAAAGTCTCGCCCGTTGCGCTCGGTGGAGGCATAAAAGATATGGGCACCA